>QHYS01000078.1:19223-23138 GCA_003223325.1 Acidobacteriota bacterium | reverse complement strand
CTCTAAGTGCCGCGAAAATGTGCACCTGCAAGAAATTGGGAGAGGGCAACCCCTTAGTTGTTGCGGTATCAAGCTATTCTTTTCCGGCTCTATGCAACAAACCATCATCCGCGAATTAGGAAAGCTTGTCGGGAACTCCGGCGTGTTATCCAGCGCCGAAGATCTATTGCTCTATGAATACGACGGTTCTGTTGAAGAAGCGCGCCCCGATGCCATCGCCTTTCCGCGCCGCAAACAAGAAGTCGTGGAGATTGTCAGACTAGCGAATCGCTATGACCTCTCCATCGTAGGACGTGGTGCGGGTACCGGGCTTTCCGGTGGTGCGCTGGCTAGGCAAGGTGGAATTGTTTTGGCGTTCTCGCGCATGAATCACATCTTGGAGATCGACGCGGAAAATCAGCGGGCACTGGTCGAGCCCGGAGTCGTGAATCTCGATCTCTCTCGCGCGACCGAGAAGTACGGCTTGTACTTCGCTCCCGATCCTTCCAGCCAGAAATCCTGCACCATCGGAGGCAATGTCTCGGAGAATTCCGGCGGGCCGCACACGCTCGCCTACGGTGTCACCTCCAACCACGTCACCGGCCTTGAGTTAGTCCTGCCGGACGCCACGGTTGTGCAAGTCGGTGGGCGAAACATGGAGACGCCCGGCTATGATCTAGCTGGCCTCGTGATCGGTTCGGAAGGAACGTTTGCGCTGGTCACAGAAATTACCGTCAGGCTCCTGCGCTTGCCCGAAGAGGTTCGCACGCTCCTGGCAATATACGAGTCGCTTGAAGACGCCACCGATAGTGTCGTGGACATCACCGCTCGCGGAATTATTCCCGCAGCTTGCGAAATGCTCGACGGCTGGACCTTGCGTGCCGTCGAGGCTTATGTTCATGCAGGTTTTCCCCTCGATAGCGCCGCGGTTTTGCTGATGGAAGTGGAAGGCGTGCGCGAAGCCGCCGAAACACAGGCCGACGAAATCATCGAGGTTTGCCGGCGCCACAAAGCGCGTGAAGTGCGTCGCGCGCGCGACGCCCGGGAACGCGCCCTGCTTTGGAAAGGCCGCAAAGAGGCCTTCGGTGCCGTCGGCCGCGTCTCGCCCTCTTATTACGTGCTGGATGGGGTCATCCCACGCACTAAACTCACGCCGACGCTTCTGCGCGTTGAAGAAATCTCCAAGCACTGCGGCTTGGTGATCGGAAATATCTTTCACGCCGGAGACGGAAACCTGCATCCCCTGATTCTTTTCGATCACCGCGATCCCGCTCAGTTCCGCCGCGCCCGGGCCGCCGGCGAAGAGATCATGCAGCTCTGCGTGGAGATGGGCGGCACGCTTACGGGGGAACATGGCGTAGGCATGGAGAAAAATGAACTCATGCCCCTCATGTTCACTGAGACCGATCTGGATTTAATGCGCAAGGTGCGCGCCGCATTCAATCCCGTCGGACGGCTCAATCCCGGAAAAGTCTTGCCGTTGGGCAAGGGTTGTGGAGAAACCCGCCTGCAGCCTTTTCCGCTATCCGCGGGTGGAAACTTATGAGCGAGGTCGCCGAATCACTGGCCTCGCGGCTCGCAGAGCTCTCCGGCACGGGCCGCGTTCGCACCGATCCGAAATCGCTTGCAGCCTACGAGGTAGATGGCCGAGCCCCTTCTGCGGCCTTGTTGCCCGGTTCGGTTTCCGAGGTTGCTGAAATTCTTCGCTTCGCTTCTGCGGAGCGTCTCGCCGTCATCCCGATCGGTGGTAGAACCCACATGGACATTGGCATGCCGCCGCAGCGATACGATCTGGCTCTCGATGTTTCGGCAATGAAGCAAGTGCTGGCCTACGAGCCGCGCGACCTCACACTGGGCGTCGAGCCGGGCATAACGTACGCCGAGCTCGATCGCAGCCTCCGCAAAGAAGGGCAATTCCTGCCGCTAGCACCGTCTTTTGCGGAGCGCGCCACACTCGGTGGAATTGTCGCCGCGGCCGCAGACACGCCGTTACGATATGCTCATGGCACAGCTAAGGATCTCTTGCTCGGCATTGAGTTTGTTACTGGCGAGGGCGTCATCTCTAAGAGCGGCGGCCGCGTCGTGAAAAATGTCACCGGCTACGATCTGCACAAACTCCTGATCGGCTCGCTCGGAACTCTGGCCGTCATCACGCGATTGAACTTCCGCACGTTTCCATTGCCGCCTGGTCGGAGAATGTTTGTGGCGGCTTTTGCCGATCTCTCGGGCGCCTTGACCCTTGGCCGCGCTATCATGAAATCGCCTCTGCAACTGAGAGTCGTGGATCTCGTCAATCCGAGGGCCGCTGGGCTGTTTACAGCTTATAGCGGCAGCATCCTCGGTCGAGACTCTTGGCTCGCGGTCGTTGAGGCGGCCGGGCATGAAAAGGTCCTCGAGCGCCACGCGCGCGACCTTGCTTCCCTGTCTCAAGACGCGCAAGCCACCGAATTCGTCGCTCTCGATGAAGACCATCGAGAGCGTCTTTTTGGTTGCTTGTGTGACTTCTCGCCTATCGCGTTCGGCGCCACTCCGGCGGCAACGGTCTTTCGAATCGCCGCTATTTTTTCGGCCATTCCGGCGTTATTGGAAGATACAAGGAAGCTCGCCGAGTGCCATGCACTCGATTGTGCCATTCTGATTCGTGCTCTTAGCGTCGTCTACATCGCCCTTCTGCCACCGGCAAACCCGGAGGTATACCCAGAATTGGCAAGCTGCTCACGCAAGCTGATGACCCTCTGCGTCAAGTCCGGAGTAGCCCCCATGATTGAGCGTTGCCCGCTCGAAATAAAAAACGCGCTGGGCATCTGGCCCCCCCCTGGGACCGAGCGCGAGATTACGCAGCGTCTGAAGCACGTCTTCGATCCACACTGCATTCTTTCCCCGGGCCGGTTTCGAGGAGGAATTTGAGTATGTCACGCCTGTCCCCGGGCACAGCCTCTCTTGAGCCTGCCCCTCCAGTCCGTCGCCAGAGTGGCTTCCATGGTCAGGACCGCCCCAAAGACGTGGACTATCTCCATTGCATTCATTGCGGCTTGTGCCTCAACCAATGCCCCACTTACCGGCTGTGGGGTCTCGAAGCGGATTCGCCTCGTGGACGGATTCGTCAGATGGTCCTCGTGGACGAAGGACGGCTACCGCTCGGAGACTCCTTTGTCCGGCACATCGACCAATGCCTCGATTGCCGCGCCTGCGAAACGGCATGCCCTGCGGGCGTGGAGTACGGCAAGCTAGTGGAAGCAGCTCGGGCGCAGATCGAGCAGAATTACCGCCGCCCGTTTTCATCCCGCATCGCTCGGAGCCTCATCTACCGCCATTTGCTTCCGTATCCGCGTCGCATCGCTGCCGTGGCGCGGCTCGCGCGTTTCTACCAAAACTCCGCTCTGAAAACAGCGGCGCGCGAGTCGGGGTTGTTGCGCCTGTTCGGGCTGGCCGACCGCGAAAGATTGATGCCTGCCGTGGAGCAGGAGTTCTTTTTTTCTCGGCTGGGTCAGACCTTTGCTGCTCGGGGCAAGCGCCGCGCTCGCGTGGCCCTTTTTGCGGGATGCATTTCTCAAGTGAGCTTCGCCGCATTGCACGAGGCTACCATTCGCGTGCTGACTGCAAACGGGTGCGAGGTTGTCGTCCCCGAAGGGCAGCTTTGCTGCGGAGCTTTGGCGGCGCACGCGGGTGTGCGCGATATCGCCCGGCAGCTTGCGCGTGCGAATCTGGATGTCTTTTTGCGTGAGGATTTCGACGCCGTAATCACAAACGCCGCCGGGTGCGGCTCGACCCTAAAAGAATACGACCAGCTATTTTCTGCCGATGATCCTGCGCACAGGAAGGCACACCAGTTTCGTGGGAAAATGCGCGACGTCACGGAATTTCTTGATTCGTTGGGGCTGACCACTCCTATGCGTGAGCTGCGCATGCGCGTGACCTATCAGGATTCCTGCCATT
>QHYS01000078.1:0-19180 GCA_003223325.1 Acidobacteriota bacterium | reverse complement strand
GATGCGGTTATCTGATAACTGTTGCGGCTCGGCGGGAGTCTACAACGTCACGCAAACCGAGACTTCGTTGGAGTTGTTGGCCGAGAAGATGCATTGCGCGGCGGAAACTGGCGCGGAAGCCATCGTCACCGCGAATCCCGGCTGCCTGCTGCAAATGCGCGCCGGAAGTGAGATTCACAAGACGGGACAGCAGGTGCTGCACGTGATGGAGTTACTCGACCGAGCTCTCAGCGGCGCGCCTGCCTTAGCTACTTCTCCCCGATGAGATACCGGCAGCCCGCAAAACCCATACGCACCGCGTGCAGCGCACCGGCAGGAACATCGCAGCGTTCTCCGGCGCGATAGGTTGTGCTGCGGCCGCCCATCGTTAGCTTCATCTCTCCATCGAGAATGATGTGCGCAGTCTCAACAGTGTGGGTATGGTCGGCCATCCTCCCAGACGTAGGTGTGATGAAAGCCCTCGCTGTGCAGTTGTTTTTCGAGATCGGCAATGTTCATTTATAGGTGTGTCGCACTCAAATCTAGCTGTTTTGTTCGTATGTCATTGCTGTGGCATGAACATCCGCGCGGCCACGCGTGTCACCAGCCGGCGCGGGGCGAGCCTTTGCGCTTCGACACTTAGCCAGTTCCGAGTCCCCGAAATGACGCGAGGCTTCCCTTCAGCGAGCGCCTGCAGGCCAACTCGCGCCACCTTTTCGTTGGGCTCCTGAGGGCCTGCCATGTGCAAAGGTTGGCCCGCCACGTCGTGGAACTCGCTCACCGTCGAACCCGGACACAGGGCGCAGACGCGCACGCCATATCGCCGGACTTCTTCGGCAATGCCCTCGGCAAACAGAAGGTCGAACCCCTTGGTAGCGGCGTATGTGCTGATATAGGGAACAGGCTGGAAGGCGGCGGTGGAGGCCACAATCATAATGTATCCTGAGCGGCGCTCCACCATGGGCGGGAGAAACAGGTGGGTCAGGTGAACAACCGAAGCGACGTTCACCTGCACCATATTCAACAAACGCGGCGCCTCAATCTTGCGAAACTCGCCGTAGGAGCCGAAGCCGGCATTGTTGATCAGCAGCGTGATCGGTATGCGCTTCTGTTCGGTAAAGCGAAAGATCTCGGCGGGAGCTTGGGACCTTCCAAGGTCAGCAGCAAAGGTTTGTGCTTGAACTTTGTGACGCGAACTAACGTCGTCCGCCAGTTGTGCCAGCCGGTCCGCGCGGCGGCCGGTCAGAACCAAGTTAGCACCGTGAAACGCCAACTGCTCGGCAAGTGCCCAACCGATGCCGGAACTAGCCCCCGTAACTAAAGCCCATTTGCCTCTCCATTCTTCCATAGAGCCTCCTGCAAATGAGCATGTGTCGGCGGCTATGAAAACTGGCCGGGCGATTAGGCCTTTGAGGTCCAGGACGACGTTACACTGTGGCGCAGTCGCTCCCCTTGTGACTTTAGGCGATCGAGCAAGCGCCGCGCCCAAACGAATTCCGCCGCCAGCATGGCCAAGCCTCCGATGATAACCAACCAACCCGGCCCGGGCGTAATCAGCATCACGACACCCACAAATAGGAGCGTAAACCCACCTAGGATCTTGAAGAACCGCCTAACCTGCTGAACCGTCTCGAGAGACACCGCAACCTCCCCTACTCCCCAACCCCGTACTTCATCCATCAAACTAATTAGATTGTGAGAATGACCTCACGGTTTCACCCTAACCGTAAATCGGAGCAATTTTGATTCCGCGGAGGTCCGTTCGTTCGGGCAACCCCCTCTTGCGCAGGAGCCTGATTCAGGTCGATTTAGGAGCACAAGGGGCACCTGGCGGATTCGCCGACAATGTGGAAATCCCGGAGGTTGGGAAATGGCGGATTTAGGGCAAAATAGGTCGCAGAATCTCCATCAAGCAGAAACGCCTAATGACCCATTCGGTTCCGCTCAGGTGGCTCCCACACTTACGGGTAGGACCTCGGCTTTGGCTGCCGCCGCTACAGCCCCTACTACGAGCAGAGCAGGGGTAGGCAGCGCTGGCATGCTCGCCAGAGATGCCAGGTCAGTCCGACAAATTAATTCCTGTGGAGTAGAAGCCCGCGAAACGATCAGGCAAGGTGTTTCTTCGGAGATGCCTGCATCCCGCAACGCGTGCGCGAGGCGTTCGTAATCGCTTCCCGGCATATAGATGACCAAGGTGGCGCCGATGCGCGGCACCGACTTCAAGTCGCGTTCGAATTCGCCCTCGCGGCGGTGCGCACTCAGGAAGATGAGTTGGGAAGCGACTCGCCGGTCCGTTAACGCAATTTGCGCGCTCGCTGCCGCGGCAGAGGCTGAGGTGACGCCCGGTATAACTTCAAAATCAACCCCGGCCGCGCGCAAGGCGGAGATCTCCTCGCCGGCGCGGCCGAAAATCAAGGGGTCGCCTCCCTGGAGACGCACCACAGTCTTTGCAGTAGAGGCATATTCAACGAGCAGCGCGTGAATCTCCTCCTGCGTGATCGATTTCGCGCCACAACGCTTTCCCACGCTGTACAATAATGCCACGGGCGGCACGATACTCAGGACCTGCGGAGAAACCAGTGCGTCGTGCAGAACCACATCCGCCGAGCGCAGCACGTTCCAGGCTTTGCGTGTTAGCAAATCTGGATCGCCCAGTCCCGCCCCAACGAAATAGACCTTACCCCGATTATTTGCTGCGGAGAGATTGTGCATCGCCTGGAACTCTGCGAAAGCGCGTTCGCTTGAGAGCTCCTTGAGAATCGCGCGCCGGCCTTCCGGTGAAATATCAGAGTTGAAAAGCTCGCGGCGTTGCCGCCCGATCTCCTCGACCCAAGGACCATAGTCGGGCCCAAACTGCTCTTCGAGCTCGCGGCGCAACCGCTGCGCCAAAAAGGGAGAGTGTCCCGCAGTTGAGATGGCCAGCAGCAGAGCGCCGCGGCGCACGACCGCGGGATAATAGAAATCGCAGCGCTCCGGCTCGTCAACCGCATTGCACAAAATTCCCGCCTGCTGGGATTGCTGGAAAATCTCTTCGTGCAATTCGGGGGAGTTGGTCGCGGCAACAACCAACGAAACTCCAGCAAGATCGGAAGGCAAAAACGGGCGCTCGTTCCAGACAATCCGGCATGAGCGGGCAGCCCGGCGGATGCCCGGGGTAGCCTGCGGCGCGACAACCCGAACTTCGGCGCCGCAGCGCACCAAGCCCTCCATCTTGGCTTCGGCCACCGAACCGCCGCCGACAACTAGGCATCGGCGTCCAGCGAGCTTCAGGAATATAGGGAATAGCTCATCCACCGTGGTCGCTCGTCGATACGGCGCACTTGGCTTGCAACGCTTCCGTCTCCTGTGCGCCAAAAACCAAAAAACCCACCGGCCAGCCATCCTGGCGGTGGGCTTTGCTCGTTCGGACTGCAGCTACCCTAAACCAGCAACCTCCCGGCGCCAGAGGAGACAGAACAACAGGCGCAATACAGCGCCTCGCAAACCTTCGAGCAGCAAGTCAACATGGACCTATTCTAAGTTCGCGTATGCGGTTAGTCAATGTTTCCTGGCCGTCGGCCGCCGTCGGCGTCTTTAGCGGTGGTTCACAGGGCGTTGTTGGGACGCATGCGGCTCAATTTCTAAACTCGTCCTTTGACTCCGAGAATCGTGGCATAGTGCCATTTGCCCAAGTGGCTATACTTCTCTGAAGCTATCTCAACACCCCACGCAAGGCGGAGATAACATCGATGCACATATTCATCGGAATTCTCGGATTTGCGCTGCTGGTGGCGATTCTCTGGGATGCATTCGAGAGCGTCATTCTGCCTCGCCATGTGCGGCGCTCTATCCGCATCGCCCGATTTTTCTTTCGCACGGCGTGGGAAATCTGGTCTATGACGGCGGCCCACATTCGCACTCCGAAGCGGAGGGAAGGCTACTTGAGCTACTTTGGCCCGCTTTCTTTGCTCCTGCTCATCGGCTTTTGGGCGCTGGCGCTGGTGCTAGCGTTTGCGGTGCTACAGTGGGCCACCGGATCCGTCTTGAATTCAACCGGAACTCCGGCTGGATTTCGGACCGATCTGTATTACAGCGGAACAACGTTCTTTACGCTGGGACTGGGTGACATCACACCTGCAGGTTCCGGAGCTCGAGTTCTCTCGGTGGTCGAGGCCGGGACGGGCTTCGGCTTCCTGGCGCTCATCATTGCCTATTTGCCCACTCTGTACGGTGCGTTTTCGCAACGCGAGGTGAACATCTCCCTGCTGGACGCACGCGCCGGTACGCCGCCTACGGCTTCCGAACTACTCCGCCGCCACGGCACGGAACGAATCCAGAACGGCCTCGCCCATTACCTGCGCGACTGGGAAACATGGTCGGCGCAATTGATGGAGACACACCTGACCTATCCCTTTTTGTGTTTCTTCAGGTCGCAGCATGACAATCAATCCTGGGTCGCGGCATACACGGCCATTCTGGACACCTGCGCACTACTGATCGCCTACGGCGAGGGCGACACGAAATGGCAAGCTCAGCTCACTTTTGCTATTTGCCGCCATGCGGTCGCCGATCTGGCACAGATCTTTTATATCGATTCGAGCATGCCCGACGTGAATCGCCTGCCCGCCGAGGATCTGCCCAAGGTGCGCAGCTTGTTAGTTCAATGTGGAGTGCCGGATTGCACGGAGGCGGGCGACGCAAAGCTGAAAGAGCTGCGACTGCTTTACGAACCGTACCTGAATGGGCTTTCTAAACTGCTGTTGATGCCGCTTCCATCATGGGGAGTGCAAACGCCGGCAGGGCAGGAAAACACGGTCTGGGGACGAATTACTTCGAGAACGACACGAAAGCCGCAAGAAGTAGAGACCGATCATTTCTGATGACGTGCTCGAAATGGATTTCCGGACCTTAGGCCAAACCAGTCCGCGGCGAAAGAGTCGTTCGCACTAATCGGATGAATCTTACAAACGCGTCACTTTTCGATATCGGTCAGACAGTTTGCGACACATTTGGAGGCGACCACTTCGACTCCAACCTTTTTATTAGGGGGCACCTTGCTACCGGCTTCGGGGGCCGCGACGAAAGACTGCGGTCCATCGGCGAGATCAAACGTGCACTCGAAGGCGGCTGAGCGCACCGATCTCTCCATGCACGATCGGTTATTCAACGAAGAGCCGAGGTTGTCCGATTTCCCGCGCAGTTCGTCGGCCACTCGCGCCGGTACGATAGCCACAGTCATCGGAACGGGAGAATTGACCTTGACGCTAAAGGGTTGGCCATCGCGCTCTGCGGTGATCCCGTCGTAAATCTTCAGTGCCGAGGTGAGGTCATAGGTCTCTTTGAGTTCATTGATCCATTGGTACTGCGGTGGATTGCAATTCTGGACGCACGCCCAGCGGTAATAGTGGATGTGAATCTCATTGGGAGAGAGGAACTCGCGCACCGTGCCGTGCTCAGTAAGGGACGCGCCAAATGACGTTACAGCCGTTCGGTCGCTATTGCGTTCGTCGCGGAGAACCAGAGTCATCGGGCGTCCGGGTGCGACGTCGCAGACGTAAGTTGCCTTGGTAACGTGCTCGCGAACGCAGCGGAAGCTAACGCGGGGCAGGAGCTCCGGATGCCGGACCGCTTCACTCCACTCTTGCGCAGGGGCCATCTCCACGGTTATCGGTTCCTGGGCGTCGATATCGACATGAACATTCCCAGTTTGATCGCCGGACTTAAAGACATGGCCCGTGTGATAATCGGCCGGATCCAGGCGAGCACTGTCGTCGCTTGTCAGTTGCCAATCGAAAGTGGACTCCTGAGCGCCTTCCGTTCGAGACGTGCCGGCACTTAAAGCAAAGACGAGGGCAAAGGTTAGCAAGCCCCTTTTTTCCAGTAGCTTGGAATTCATCGTCAGGTACTCCCCGCCAAGATTGGATTCTTACTCTTCCCAGAGAGCCGCGGGACCAACGACTCTGTCCGAACACCGGATCGCGAGAAACTAGAAGTATTGTACTAGTACTGTATCGGAACGACGAGGCTTTTGACGACAGGTGTGCGGTTTTTATCAACCAAGCTGTAGCACCAAAGGTGGGAGGATGAGGGAATCAGAACCGAACGGCCGCCCACCCCGTCGGGGCGGCAGCATTCTGGGATCCCGAACTAGGCCCGATCCGCCCGTGACTGTACGCGCAGAGTGTCACCTTTGCAAGATTCGGTTACGGCGCGGAGGCGAATTGCGGGACGACGCGCAGCGACATTTTATCCACAGTTTTCGGCACACAGCCGATTCACAGCCGCCGGAACATCTTCAAGGGGCCAAACAAAATTTCGCAGAATTCAAGCACTGAAGGTGAGGGTTTAACTGGCCGACGTGGCGGCTCGATAACCACTGCCTGCCGCCTTCTTGATTGCTTGAAGCGCTTCCTCGGCTGACAATAACAGTGTGGTCTTTACATTCTCCCATGCACCGCCGGCCGCAAAAGCGACGGCGATCGCCGCAGCCTCGACCTCAAGAAGCGGGAACAGATGCCATGACTCGCTATTGAAAAGCCTTCCCTAGCTGGGCGCACGCGATTTGATGATTCGTTCCAACCAGAATTTGCGGACGAATTACACCCATTTGACGCTCTCGTGACAAAGGGCCCACGTGGCGTGTTTACTATTTGACTTGCGCTAAGAGTAGTTGCAGACGACCGAGCATGATTTTTGGGTACATCGATTTGAGGAAGCCATCCTATGACTACGGCTTTATGTGAGCTAAGCATCCAGAAGTTGGTCCCTGTCTTGCCTGCCTCCACCGCGTCTTGTCAGAGGCAAACCCGCCCAACAGAGCAGTCCGAAGGGGAAGACATTCGTCTTGCGCAAGGAGGGGACGCGGCGGCTTTTGAACGGATATATAGGGCACATAGCCGGCGCGTTTACGGACTCTGCTTTCGAATGACAAGGAATCCTACCCTCGCGGAGGATCTGACGCAGGACATCTTTCTTCGGGTATTTCGAAAAATTCAGACATTCCGGGCGGAGTCGGCATTTTCCACGTGGTTGTATCGTCTTGCCGTCAATGTTGTTCTGATGCGGCGTCGCGTCAAGACGCTGAACGAAACATCGCTCGAAGCGAGGAACGAAACCGAAAGCGATACTTTCCCCCGGAGAGAAATGGGAAGAGTGGATATGCGAGTTTCGGGAGTGGTGGATCGTCTGAATTTGAGACGTGCGCTAGGTCAACTCCCGCGTGGTTACCGGCAGATTTTTCTCCTGCACGACGTCTTGGGTTACGAACATCATGAAATTGCTGAAGCGCTACGCTGCTCAGTCGGCAATTCCAAATCACAGTTGCACAAGGCCCGCATGCGCCTGCGTACAATTCTACGGAGGAGCAGCTCGGCAAGTCCGATATCCGCAGCGATCCAACCCATAAACGCACGCTAGCAAGAAAATGACTTCATATTTACATGATCGCGACACTCCCCTTCGCAAATCGCGCTATCGACATTTCGTGCCCCGCTGGCGCGGTCCCGCGTTTCTCGTGAAATCCAGCCAGCAGCGCGCAACACAGAAGGCCAAAAGGAGTCACATGAATTCGGACGCGGCTTATGGACAAGAAACGACGATTGCAGAAAGGTCCCGGAGATTGACGCGGCAGGCCATCCGATTGGCTACCATTTTTCTTCTATCGACCGCGGCGTTTGCACAGTATGGCGGAGGCGGAATGGGAGGTGCCACAGGCAGCCCAGCCAGCTCAGGGACCTACGCCCCAGGAACCCCAGGCTACGGGCACGGTAAGGCCATCGGCATCGGAGTCGGTGCGGCCGCAGTTGGTGTCGGAGCGATTTACCTCATGACTCATCGCGCCAGTAAGGTCACGGGTTGTACGGAGATGGCCGACGATGGATTGCGCCTCACCGAGGACAAGTCCAAACGAACGTTGACGCTCCTTCCGGGCCCCACCAATATCAAAGCCGGTGAGAGGGTCGAGCTGAAAGGCAAAGTCAGGAAGAATGCCGCCGGTGATCAGAGTTTCCTGGTGAAAACGGTGGCAAAGGAGTTCGGCGAGTGCCACACGCAAGCAAGTGCCGGCGCGCCAATTCCGTCGGGCTCACCGGTAAAATAAGACCAAGAAGACGAAGTAAAGATAAGCCGTTTGTGGGGAACGCCTCACGGCTATCTCCGGGGGGCGTTAGCCTGAATTGTCGCTATTTTGTCAACCTTCTGTAATCTCTTTGTCCAAAAACCTCGTACCTGCTACGTTTTGTCCTAAAGTCGCTTGTGACTTTTATGTCTAACCTGAGTGGAAATCCTCTTTCCGTTAGGGTGGGGAATATCGATGATCGCTCCCAAGTGGCTGCTTAGGTTTTGAAATCCCGCGAATTACACCCGTGTGCCAATATGAAATCTCCGCGTAGGACGTCGAATATGGTAGCGTTCAACTCAACCGTCCCGGGTTCGTCGCAAGAAGAGGAGATCCCATGCGCCCGATCATCGAAAGACCACTGCGCTTATGCGTGCCAGCGGTTTGTGCTGTCCTGTTCGCCGCTTTATCTGCCCGCGCCCAGGGCCGGACAAACCCGGTACCAGGTGAAAACCAGGCGGACTTGGGCGTAAGGATTGAGGTTCTGACGCGATCAATCGAACAGATGCAGGGACAGTTGGAAGAGTCTCGTCTGCAAATCCAGGATCTTCGCAGAATGCTGGCAGACGTTCTTCGAACTCAGGCTATTCCTCTGCCCTCGACCGCTCTTGATGAACACCCATCGGTGCGCTCGGAGGTGCAGAATCCTGGAACGGATGGACTGCCCGCGCATATCGCGGAAGACGACTGGCAAATTCTGAATGCCAGAGTCGAAGAGCACGAACAGGTGAAGGTGGAGAGCTCCTCCAAGTACCGCCTAAAAATCTCGGGTATCGCCTTGTTGAATGTGTTCGATACGTCTGGCCAGCTTGACAATTTAGACGTGGCAACCTTCGCTGTGGAGCCGCCTCCCTACCCCCGCACCGGTAGCCTGGGCGCATCGTTCAGGCAATCCCTTCTAGGCCTTAGGGGCACCGGTCCGACGGTGTTCGGCGCGAGTACGAGCGCGGATTTTCAGCTGGACTTCCTCAATAGAGCGGCCGGCCCTTATGGTGGCGTGGCGGCGGGCCTGGTGGGCCTCAGGACTGCGCGACTGCATTTTGAGTGGAAAAAGTTTTCGATCACAGGCGGCCTGGAGACTCCGTTCTTTTCGCCTAATTCCCCAACGTCCTATCTTTCGCTGGCCGTTCCCGCATTTGCGGCCGCCGGAAATCTCTGGAACTGGACGCCTGAAATCCGTGCGGAGCGGAGATTTGATTTCACGTCTTCGGAGATCAAAGTTGAAGCCGGAGTATTGGATTCCACTGCTTATTCGGTAAGCAGTTCCAACCTGCGCGTGCCGACACCGGGCGAAAGTTCCAGGCAACCTAGTTATGCCGTGCGCGTATCGGGTAACAACAAGATGGAAGATGGCGCCATTTCCTTGGGTGTTTCCGGAATATACTCGCCCTTGCGATTTGCCAACGGGCGGCTCCTATACGCTTCGGGGGCCATTGCCGATTGGAAATTTCCCCTGCTCGCAACGTTGCAATTGAGCGGAGCGTTTTTCTCCGGTAAAGGGCTAGACGGCTTCGGGGGTCTGGCGCTCCCTTCGGTACAGCCTCAGGATTACGGGCATTATCTTTATGCGATCGCACCGATGCTCGCGGGCATTCCCGTCGTGGGCGGTTGGTCGCAACTGAAGTTCACACTCAATAACCGCAGCGAATTCAACGCAGCTGGTGGATTGGGTGCTCGCGATTCCCGGCATTTGCGGGCAGCCACCCCGTTCGATCCGTTTCTGTCGCTCGTTCCCTCGAGCAATCGTATTTTCTTCTTCAATTACGTTTTTCGTCCCCGTGGCGATTTGGTGTTCTCCGCGGAGTATCGGCATTTTCACACCGGCGAGATTTCGGGACTCCCGTACGTCGCCGGGCAGGTTGGCTTGGCAGCGGGATTCCTCTTTTGATTATGACTAGAAACTTTCTCATTGCGTCGGCGCTGGCCGCCCTTGTTTTGCGCCCATCATTCGGTTTTCCCAAAGATGCCGATGCAAGGGTGGCGGATGTAACTGGCGAAGTACGATTGGTTGAAAGCAATTTCTGGAGGCCGGAGAAGGACGCATCCCAGGTTGTCCTTTGGCTCGTTCCCGTGCAAGGCGCTGCGGAAAATTCTGCCAGCGCAGCCGCATTCAAGCACCATTACCGCATCTTGCAACACAATAAGACCTTCGAACCGAAGTTGTTGGTGGTGCCACTCGGGAGCATCGTGGATTTCCCCAACCTCGATCCCTGGTTCCACAATGTTTTTTCGCTTTATCAGGGCAAGCGCTTCGACCTCGGGCTCTACCAGGCCGGGGCGGAAAAGGAAGTTGTGTTCGACCGGCTGGGGCCGTCATTTCTATTTTGTAACATCCATCCACAGATGATCGCGGTCATCCTTACTGTGAACTCAGATTTTTTTGGCATTTCGGATAAGGCAGGGCACATTCTCATTCCCCGCGTGCCTGCCGGGCGATATGCGATGCATGTCTGGTATGACAATGCTGCATCAGAATTCACGGACAGTTCGCTACGGCAGATCGATATTGGGCCGGGAGAGAATATCTTGCCGCCGCTCTCCGTACCCGTGGCGAAACATGACCGGTCGCATAAAGATAAGTACGGATACGATTATGATCCCAAGGCTTCAGTGCCGGCGTACTGAGTATTGAAATCGCGAGGAACCAAATATGAATAACGTCTTGGTTATCGAAGATAGCCGTGCCATGCAAAGAACCTTACAGCGCTTGTTTGAGGCAGACTCGCTGGCCGTGCAAATCGCTTCGGATGGCGTGGAAGGTTTGGAAATCTTCAAGAAGCAAACGCCGAGCGTTGTCGTTCTGGATCTGAAGTTGCCGCGGCTTTCGGGGAAGGAGCTTTGCCGGGCCTTCAAAACTCACATGCCTTCGGTCCCCATCGTCGTTCTGAGCGCTAATGCGGAGATCGAGGATAAGGTGCTCCTGCTCGAATTGGGCGCAGACGACTACGTCACGAAGCCATTCAGCCCGCGCGAATTGCTGGCTCGCGTAAGGCGAGCGATGCGCCGAAATGGGGCTAAAACGAGCATGGTTTCCAACGTCGCCGCTCACGAGATTGATCACGAACTGCTGGTCTTCAAGGACGTGCAGATTGACTTCACGAGCATGGAGGCAACGCGAGGCGGCAAGCCCATTGCCATGACTGCCCAGGAATTCAAGCTGTTGAAGTACCTGGCACGCTCGCCGGAAAGAGTGATTTCGCGAGAAGAATTGTTGAATGAAGTCTGGGGATACCAGAATTACCCCTCCACTCGCACGGTCGACAACCATATCCTTCGCTTGCGGCAGAAGCTCGAGCCCGATCCCGGAAATCCGCGTTTCTTTCTTACCATGCACGGCGCGGGATACAAATTTGTGCCCGGGAATGCCCCGAGCGAAAAGAGCAGCTAGGTCGAATATCGCCAATGTCACGCTTGCGCTTAAAGACGCAGCTTCTAATCTCCACCCTGCTGATTATCTCCGCCCTGACTGGCGCAATGCTCCTGATCGTACGTCATACCGTTCGGGCGGAGATTGATGATCAGGTGCGAGATAGCGTGGCGGCCTCCGTGCGCGCGTTCGAGAGCGTTCAGAACCAGCGCCAGGATCAGCTCTCCCGAACCACGGCCATGCTAGCCGAGCTTCCCACTTTGAAAGCGTTGATGACGACTAATCACGCGCCGACCATTCGGGACGGTTCCTTTCCTTTTTGGCAGCTCGCCGGCAGCGATCTTTTTCTTCTCGCGAATCCGAAAGGCGAGATCATGGCTCTGCACACAAAGAAGTCTGGATTGCACGGCGCCGACGTCGAGCAGGATCTCACGAGATCGCTGGATGGGAATGAGTATGCTGCTTGGTGGTACGCCGACGATCAATTGTATTGGGCTTTCATTCGCCCGATTACCGCCGGTTCCGGAAGCGACACCAAACAACTTGGCGCGCTGGCGATCGGGTATCAGGTGGACTCTACCGTTGCGGAGCAGCTTGCGCTCGTAGCGGGCGGCAAGATTGTGTTGGTTACCAGCGGCAAGGTCATCGCCTCGACTCTGTCGTCCCGCGAAGAGGGCGAACTGCAGGACCACCTGGGGCAATACACCGCGCTTTTGGGTTCGGGAACGCAAGAGGTAAATCTGGCGGCGGAGTCCTATCAAGTCGCCGCGGTTTCGCTGCATGCCGACCCGCGGACGCCGGTGCAATGCTACGTACTGATACCTTTACGGCGCTCGATGAGCTTCGGCGGCAAATTGGATCGCACGATTCTCGCGCTTGGCGTTTCGGCTCTCGCGTGCGCTACGCTGCTGCTCAGTTTTGTCGCTGGTACGATCACGCGGCCCATGGACAACCTTCTCGCCGGTGTGCGTGCTTTGGCGCGGGGCGATTATGCCTTTTCTATCACACCCCGAGGGAGTGGCGAAGTGGTTGAGCTGGGAAGGGCCTTTTCAAAGATGCGCGGGGAACTGCTCGCCTCACAGCGGCGGCAAATCGAAACCGAGCAGGTGGCGGCACTGGGAAGGGCCGCCACCTCGATTTCTCATGATCTGCGACACTCCCTCGCAGCTGTCGTGGCCAACGCCGAATTTCTCTACGAGGCCGATAAGCTTAAGCTGGATCGAGATGAGATTTTCGAGGAGATCAAAATCGCCTCGGAGCAGATGACCGAACTGCTGGACTCGCTGCGAGAGCTCTCGCGCGAGCATCGAACACTCTCCTTAGTCGCCACCTCACTGGAATCAGTTGTTAGGCATGCGGCCGACGCCGTCCTTGCGCGGCCGGAATTCCATAACCGCTTGATCTCCATCCAAACGCCTCCAGACACGACGGGTGTCTTCGATTCCAAAAAAATCGAGCGCCTTTTTTTCAATCTTCTGCTCAACGCCTGCGAAGCGACTTCCGACCGAGGGAAAATTCATATTGAGGTTAAGAGCTTGGATAACTTATTCGAGGTGCGCATCGCCGATGACGGCGTGGGCATACCTACGGGAATTAGCAGCACTCTATTCGACCCGTTTATCAGTGCAGGCAAGTCCAATGGCACGGGCCTGGGCCTCGCGATTGTCAGCAAAATCATCCACGACCATTATGGCTCGATAGGCGTCGAGCACACCGGCGAAACCGGAACGGTCTTTCTAGTGAAGTTTCCACGCTCGCAAAGTGGAATCGGGGAGTCCCTCGAAACGGAAATCAACGAACCGTACCGCAGTCCTGCTTAGTGCAGAAGTCGTGGCTCTCCGAGTGAGTTTCGCCGAGGGCGGCGCCGCACTGTGCTCGCCGGAGGGCCGGGCACTGATTGGGCGTCCGCCGCTGGCGTAAAGCGGCCGAGAGCCTACTGCTGCGCGAACAGCTCAAACTCCGTGCTGACCTCCGGATCGCAGCGTGAACTGGGGAGATAGATGCCAATCGTGCGAGGAATCTGAAAGGAGGGATGAGTCGCCGAGTGAGTGGCGGTCGGCAGGCACCGCCTCGATCACGAGGGCTTGGACGCAACCCAACTGAGTTTTCGACACGGGGCGCGACTAGAGCCCCAGTTAACTTCGCGAAACAAGAGAGTCGCGGCGGATATTCGCGATGGAAGCCGCTCCGGTCTCGCCCATGATGACTTGCAGTTCGCGCCGTAGCAGCTCGATCACCGTTTCAACGCCTTCCTGGCCGAATGAGGAAAGGCCCCAGATGTACGGCCGACCGATTCCTACCGCGGTCGCGCCGAGCGCCAGCGCTTTGAAAACGTCCGCGCCCGATCGAAAACCGCTATCGATAAACACGGGTATCTTGCCTCCAACACCTGCCATGACCTCTGGCAAGCATTCGATCGTTCCGCGGCCGCTGGCATCTTCATGGCCGCCATGGTTGGAGACCAATACAGCATCCACCCCGTTCCGAACAGATAGCTCCGCGTCTTCTTGAGCTACGATTCCTTTCAGCACCAGCTTCATGCGCGTCATGTCCCGCAGGCGCCGCACGTCGTCCCAATTCAATTTGATACTGTTCTCGCCTCGGAGAGAACCGATGGCCCCCACCACATTCATAGGGGTGCCTGGGGCAATTCTGTTAACCTTCGGCAGATTTCCGTGACATCCCACGCAGCGTGAATCGGCCTCGCGGTCGAGATTCGCTACGTTGGCGCGTTGCACTGACTTGGCGCCAATCGTATTGCCTCCCCCGTCGTCGATCGTCCAAACGAGTGTGGGGCATCCCGTTGCTTCAATGCGCTTGACCAGCGGTCCGTCTAGCGTGTCTCCCAGTCCCGCCACCCAAACCGGTTCACCGCGGGCCGCGACGACGTCCTCGATGGCCTTAGGATCCGAGACGATGACTTGGGATCCAGCCAGCACTTGCAGCGTGCGCGTGGCCTTCGCTGCTCGAGCTACGACTACGGCTCCCTGCGGATAATATGCATTCATCCGGCCGACAGGGCACAGGAATATCGGGGAGTCCCAATTGACCCCGAAAATGCGGATTGATTGGTCGACCTTGGTGATGCCGGTCAGGCGGCGCACTCGAATTGCGTATTTCGAGAAGCCCTCGCGGTTGGCGCGAAGCGTTTCATTACTGAAGGAGCCGTCCGTAATGAAAGTATAGTGAGCTGGGGAGAGCTTCGTCCGCGCGACCGCGTCGAAATCGAAGACGCTGAGGGCTTCCTTCACGGACTTGATTATGACTTCGTTTTGCCTGTCGAGAGCTGTCGAATCCTGAGCTGCGGCGGTTTCCTCCATCAGATCTTCAACCCATCGAGACGAGAGCCCCACATATGCCAGGATTGGACTAGCCGCCAGGTAGCGTAGGAATGCACGACGATTGCCTAGCCTCTTCGCAGAGCGCATGACCTTCCTCTCCTCTCCTTTTCTTATTTTCTCCCTTGAACCGGCACCTGACCTTCGAAATAAACATGTTTGGTCTGGGAGTTAAAAGACCGGCCGGCTCCGATCCCCCGAAATTAGCCGCGAATATTTAAGTCTATCTTCAGCTTGCGCCAACTAGGGTATTGTGCGCTGCCATCAGAGGCGGTCAATCCCGTGCGTGAATAACGCAGAGCTGAGGAGAGATTCTATGTCACATTCGAGGTTCCTGAGCGCCTTGCGCTGGACTTTCTTACTTGCGTTGCCCCTTTTACTTCTTTCTGTCGTTGTTTCTGCCGCTCCGCAAGATTCGGGCTATCGGGTGATCCGAACTATCCATCTGGGCGGCGAAGGCAACTGGGACTATGTTACGGTAGATGCAGATGCGCGGCGCGTTTACATCCCCCGGAGTACGCACATCATAGTGATTGATGAGGACTCGGGAAAAGTCGTCGGCGACATCGCGGGGATGAACGGGCTGCATGGGGTTGCCGTGGCGCCAGAGTTCAACCGCGCGTTTGTGACGGGCAACAAGACGGAACAAGAGGGCACAATCTACATTTTTGATTTGAAGACGCTCAAACTTACCTCGTCGATCAAGTCGAACAGCATCGATACTGACTCGCTGATCTACGACCCGTTCACCAAGCACGTCTTCGTGAACAACGGCGACGGGATGAACCTGACGGTGGTTGACGCCGCGACCGAAAAAGTTGTCGGAACCATGGCTTTCAATGCGAACCCCGAGGCCGCGGTGTCTGACGGCAAGGGGAGCATCTTCCAGGACCTCGAAGATAAGCGCAGTGTAATGGAATATGACGCGAAGACGCTCACGGTCAAGAATAAGTGGCCGACTGGGCCATGCGTGTCGCCGGTTGGTATGGCCATGGACAGAGCCCATCGCCGGCTATACGTTAGCTGCCGCGGCGAGGGAAACGTGCCGGGCGTGCTCATTGTGATGAACGCGGATAACGGCAAAGTCTTAACCTCGATGCCCATCGGAATCGGTGTGGACGGAAATGTGTTCGATCCGGAGACGGGCGACATATTTGCCACTTGCCGCGACAGCGGAGAGGGCAAGACCGGTGCAACTTATGTGTTCCACGCCGATTCACCCGACAAGATCAGCTTGCTGGCGACCGTCAAGACCATCTACGGTGCTCGCACGGTAGCGCTGGATCCTAAGAGTCACCATATATTTTCCATTGGCACGGAGCAAAACGAACCTCCGGCGCCCGGTGCCAAGAACCCGCGGCCGAGGCCGGTGCTTAGTACGTTTGAGCTTCTGGAAATCGGGAAATAGGCGCAGAGAGCAACCAAATAACTCCCGCGCAGGTGTCGCGCGATGCTTCGCGGTTCACTTGGCTCTCTCTTGCGCTCACCCGCAATTCAACCAACGGCCAACAGCCGGCGGACACGAAAGATTTACTTGCACTGTCACGCCGGCTCCGCTGTCGTATCCTTATGCAGAGCCTTAGGATTCCAAGTGCGCGGATTGTTGGGTATATCGGCGCGGTCCAGCGAACTTATGTTTTCGCGAGGTGGGCGCGTTCTACTGCACCCCTCCGGAAAGAATAAACTGACCCGCCGACGCACAGCACGCTAGGCGGCACCTCTGCATTGCAGTATCGCAAACGAAAATTGCGGTGAGGGGACGCCGGTTAGCGGATCGGCGTTGGCATGAGTCAGGGTCACCTGACAGCGAGCCTGCGCTTACCAGGCGATGTCTGATTCGAGGCGAGGAAGGAGCAGGATAATGGAGAATTTCGATCGCGACGCGGCGGAAGCCGCCATGGCCCGCCGAGATTTCATCAAGCTGGGTACCGGTGCCGGCGTCATGATGGCACTCGACCCCCGTGGAGCATCGGCGCAGAGCGCCGCCGGCCAGCCTGTTTCGATTGACCTCCATACCCACTGGGTGCCGGAGGCTTATGACAAAGCCTTGGCCGAGCTGAAGCGGCCTACGCCTTCGAGCACCAACCCGCTGGATTTCGATCTGGATAAACGGCGCAAGTGGATGGATGACCACGGCGTTCAGATGCATGTTCTGACGCTGAGCGGCGGCATGCCTTGGCAGTGGGTACCGCCGGACGTGGGCGCGCATCTTGCACAAATCATCAACGACGCTGCTGTGGAAGCCCATACCGCATTTCCCGACCGCTTTGCCGCAGGTATCGAACTCTCCGTCCACGACCCGCAACTTGCGTTGAAAGAATTGAACCGTGTAGCCGGCAAACCTGGGTTGCGGGCAGTTCACCTGCCCAACTCTATCCAGGGACGTGACTATTTGTTTGAACCTGCATACGCGCCCCTCTTAGCTCGATGTGAGGAACTGGGATACCCGCTTCTGTTTCACCCGTTGGATGGGGAGGCCAACTATTATGCGGGAAAACAAAGGCTGGCGGACCCGCTATCGGTTTCGGCAGGCGTGAGCAATTCCCTCGGCTTTACCTTTGAAACTGCAACGACCGCTGCCAAATTCATCGTGACCGGCACGCTGGATAAATTTCCAGGATTGGAAATCGTGCTGCCGCACTCCGGCGGCGTCTTCCCCTATATCGCCGGAAGAGGGGATCGCTACATGATGAATAGCAAGTTCAAGTTGCAACGTCCGGTCAGGGAGTACATTCGGCGATTTCATTACGACACGCTGACGTACTACCCTGAGACCCTCCGTTTTCTGATTAGCCTAGTTGGCTCCGATCGCATTGTGATCGGCACTGATAATTTCGCTCTTATGGACGTTGAATCACCGAATGGTTTGGTGGAGCAACTGAACCTGCGAACATCAGACCGGGACCGCATCTTGAAGGGCAACGCGGCGAGGCTGCTGCGTCTTTAGGCGATCGACTCAAAGTGTTGAGAACTATGAAAACCGATTCTGCGGCTCTGGCGGGAAACAAAGCAGGAAGGGAGCCTAAACAAATGAAGCCTTCTGAAACTTTTTTGCAAAGCCCAGCAATCGCGCGGCGAGAATTCCTCAGAATCGGCCCGCAGGCCAGCCAGTTATCAGTTCAGGCGTCACCACCGACTTCCGCGCAACTACGCAACTATACGCAACTATCGGATCAGCCCTGGAACGCGCCCCCACGCGGAACTATTCGGCCTGTCTCCATTGATTGCCATACTCACTGGGCGCCGGAACCGTACGTGAAGGCGCTGGCCGAGTTGGGGCGGCCACAAGGCGGTGATCCACTGAACTTCGATCTGGACAGACGACGCAAGTGGATGGACGCGCACGGGGTTCAGATGCTCGTCTTAACTCTGAATGGCGGCATGCCCTGGCAATGGGTGTCGCCGGAGGAAGGGGCACACATCGCGCAGATCGTCAACGATGCTGCGATCCAGGCCCACACCGCCTTTCCCGACCGCTTCATCGCCGCGCTCGAGCTGCCTTGGCATGACCCGGCGCTTACTCTGAAGGAACTGAACCGCGTTGCTGGGAAGCCCGGCGTGCGCGGCGTGCACTTGCCCAATTCCATCCAGGGACGCGACTACTTGTTCGAACCCGTCTACTCCCCTCTATTGGCGCGAATCGAGGAACTCGGATATCCGCTCGTGTTTCACCCGCTCGATGGGGAGATCAATTATTACGGAGGATCGGAAACCAGAGTAGGAGACCCGCTCTCGGTTTCAGCGGCGATGAACAACTGGGTCGGCTTTACGTGCGAGACCGCCACTACTGCGGCCAAATTCATCGTGAGCGGCACGTTGGATAAATATCCGAAGTTAGAAGTCGTCTTACCGCATTCCGGCGGCAGCTTCCCTTACCTTGCTGGACGGCTTGAGCACGGGCTGGAACGAAACAAGTTCAAGGTGCAACGCCCCTTCAAGGAGTATGTCCGGCGATTTCATTACGACTCCATCACGTTCTATCCGCAAACCCTCGGTTTCCTGATTAGCCTTGTCGGGGCCGACCGCGTGGTGATCGGTACGGACAACGCCTTCGGCGCTAATCAGGCGATCGAATACCCGAATTCGCTCGTCGAGCAGCTGAATCTCATGGCAACAGACCGCGATCTTATTTTGAGGGGCAACGCCGCGAGGCTGTTCCGTCTCTAACTAAAACGGTTCCCTCACTTCCGCGAAGGCCGTTATACGAAACCAAGGGTCGGTCGAGAAATGGCGCCGACTACGAAGCAAGCCTCAAAGCGCACGATGGCCGCCCGCGAGTGGCGAAGGAGCAGACTCCTGAGAAATGAGAACAGGTCGCGCGAAACCCAATCCAGAAGCGGGAGCGCTTGTCTTATTGGTTCGCAAGTATGTATCCCGTAAACGCCACGCAGCCGATCTTAT
>QHYS01000080.1:7082-14291 GCA_003223325.1 Acidobacteriota bacterium | reverse complement strand
GAGTGCGAAGTCAAATCCGGTGCCGGTGGCCTCCATCTTGGTGAGTATGTAGTTGCAGGTGCCATTCAGGATTCCTGCAATGCGGTAAAGCCGGTCGCCGGCGAGCCCTTCCTGAATGGCAATGATGGCGGGAATTCCGCCGGCTACCGAGGCGCCAAACTGCAGTTGGCGTCCCGTTTGCTGCGCCAGCCGCAAAAGTTCCGGACCGCGATCTGCTATTAGAAGTTTGTTCGCGGTTACCACGGATTTTCCTGCACGCAGCGCCTGGCTCACCCATTGGCCCGCGGGTTCGATACCTCCAACTACTTCTACGAAAATATCCGCGTCGGACGCGAGCACATCTTCGATTGTTTCTGTCCAGCGAACGTGCCCAGGAATCCAGTCAACTTTTTTGCTCTCGACGTTGCGATTGAAAATGTGCGTGAGAATCAAGGGGCCGTGCGGATTTTGCGACAGCAGCTTGGCGACCGAACGGCCTACAGTGCCAAATCCCGCCAGCGCGATTTTTAGCTTCCTGCCGTCAGAGACGCTGTGCTCCTGCGCAATCCGATCCGCAACTTTCGATTCCGGGCGGGGCGCCACTGATCTTCACCTCTTGCTCAATTGCGCAAAAGAGCGCTGAGCAGGAAGTTAGCAGGGAATTTCCGCCAGAGCAAACTTATCCGTGAACCACGCGCCGGACAAAAGATAGCGCGCAAAGAAATTGCATAGTGGATCAGCTCACAAACCGGCTTGCTACCAAAAACTCTGGGCGCGGTGGAGATCGGGGGGCAGTTCGGGCGTGCGACAGGCCTTTTCAAAGAGTGGTCTGCGAGCCGTCAAATGACGTCGTCACACGCCCGGCGGTCTTACAGCTCGTCTGCCTCGCCGAGTTCGTTGGTATTCGGATCTGGCGTCAGCGTGCCAAACAGGCCGTCTGCTTCGCCGTTGATGCCAGCCGTAAAGAACAGGTTGTTGTAAGGGCCGGCGGCGCCGCACTTGGGCAAATTTGAACCCATTGGCGGTGTGCTAGGGCATCCCGCGGCGCTGTTACCGAACGCGAGGCCCCACAAACCATCGATGCTCAGGACCTGGTCGTTCTGGTCTCTCATCAAGCCCATGAATTGGCCGGTGAAGCCGTTGTAAGCGGCAATCTGTCCACTGCCGAAATTGCCAACGAGGATGTTGTTGCTAAACTCGCCGAAATCACGAGGAGTCCAAACAACTCCCCAGGGGGCGTTGAGCCAGGAGCCATGCTCGAACCGAGTCAGAAGCTTGCCTGATGGGCTGAAGATGTCGACGAAACCTAGTCCCGCCCCAGGCACATCGTCGTGCTTGGTCTGATCCTGCTTTGCGTAAGTCACAAAGAGGCTGCCGCCAATGTTTTGAATATTGAAAGGAGCGAAGCCTTTGGGGATCCGTTCGTCGTCGAAACTCTCTTCCCCTTCGCCACCTTCATCGGAAAGGTTTACTTGCTTGAAATTCGTGTCGTAAACTTCGACCTTGCCTGCGCGAAAATTAGTGACGTAGAGATATCGCTTTCCCTGGAATTCTCCAATCGTCATTCCCTTGTAAACTGCTCCCTCAGCCGCGGTCGGAATCGCCGAATGATCGACCTCGAGGGTCGCAGCAACGCCGCCCGCCCAAGCTGAGATCGTGCCATCTTCTGTCGCAAAGATGAACGCCGCCGCAGTGCTCGGATCTCCTGGGTTGAGATCAAAGTCGGGACTGCCATTGAAGACGATCCCGGTAGGAGCGGACACGGAACAGTTCGGAGTGACGGGACCGCCTAGAGGACAGGGAACGGTGCCATTCGGGCCCGGAATTGTCACCACCAACGATCTCGCTGCGCCAGTGCCATCGTATAACGTCGAAACGCCGGCGTTATTATCGGCCATCCACCATGGGCCGGTGACACTGCGAGTCAATCCCCAAGGATTCTTGAGATTGTTGTCATTCGTAAACTTGGCGCCTGACTTAAGGTCTGTAACGAGATTTGTCTGCTTGTAATGTTGCGCGAACGTCACAGCTGGAACCAGTGCCAGCGCGGCAACAAGGACTATGCTCGATTTCAACAATTCCACGGCGGCCTTCATCTCAATTTTCCTCCATCAGAGGATGTCATATGGAAGATTCACGATTCTGCGCGGCGCAGTCCACGCCAATCGGCAACGTCTCGCGCCAGTAATCTGACGGAATTCACCTCCGAAGTTGTCAGTTTCGCGTCGGGCGAGTGTCAACAGATTGTAAAGGGCTCGACGTGCAGCGAAATTAGAAGGGCTGGAATTCGGAATGGATCAATGGACGAGATGAGCTTGGCGTCGCATAGGAGCCGGAGGAAGTTGTAGGCCCTAATTTTGGTGGCGCCGATTATGCGCGGATGGCGCCATCGTCCAAGACAAACCTGCCACGGATGCGGATCACTTTTCGTCGATCGTGTCGAACACTTCTTTGGCGGCGCGAAAGGCGTCCACGGCCGCTGGCACGCCCGCGTACACGCCTGCCTGGAGAAAGACTTCCGTCATCTCTTCGCGCGTGACGCCGTTATTCAAAGCGCCGCGGACATGCAGCTTGATCTCATGCGGGCGGTTTAACGCGGTGAGCATGGCCAGGTTTATGAGGCTTCTGGTCTTTCGAGAGAGGCCGGGCCGGGTCCAAATCGCTCCCCAGCACCATTCCGTGACAAACTCATAGAGTACGCGAGTGAACGGGTCGGCGGAAGCCATGGCTCGGTCGACGTAATCGGCGCCCAAAACTTCGCGGCGCACGGCCATACCTTCTTCATATGTTTTCTTGTTCAAGGATTCTCTCCTGAAGGATGCTCGAAATTGTCATTCTGGCAATTCGCTCGCGGGTAGTATAAGCCGCGCGGTTGAATTCAAAGCAGCGCGACGATGAGCAACTGAATTGTCAGATTTTGGGGGGAAGAGGAACGGGCCGGAGTTCGTTACTCCCACTGCCGGGGAAGGAATCGAGGCGAGCGTCTAAGCCGCGCGAACGCCGCTCAGCACGATGTGCCTAGCGGCCGTCTTGCCGGATGGCTCGTTCGATTCCATCTTCGAGCGAACGAAATTCAGTACGGCCAGGGTGGCGATTGTCAAAATCATGGCGGCGGCGATCAGCAGGGCTTTCTTTCCCTTGCGCATTCTTTCTCCTGTGGGTCCCTTGGACTCTGTCAACGATTTGACGCCGCGGAGCGAAAAAGAGCCACCCCGCTGGGCCGGAAAGTGCCAATTCGACTAGGAGGCCGTAAATAGAAATACAAGGTCCACCGAGATTTCCATAACTGTACGGAAGGACAGAAAAAGGGCAGGTCTTTAGCCGAACACGCCGCAGGTCACCGAGACCTGCCTCCCTTTGCCAGTGAGACGTTGTTTACATCGCCCCGACGAAAGCGTGCTGGTGCTAGAGCTCCGACTCCGTATCCCCATGCCTGGGAGCGGTGAACTACTGGTGATAAGGAGCGATGAGCGCGGCATGCGCCAGGATATGACCGTCGATTGCTTTCATTACGTCCGTGCGGGTTGCGGTCTCGGGTAAGTCCAGCCTTTGGTCGATCGAAAAAAGCTCGAAGGCATAATGGTGCGAGGGGCCCGCAGGAGGGCAGGGAGGACGATACCCGACGTTCCCTCCTTGTCCGGGGTTGCCGTTGGTTTGCACACTGCCGTCGGGCAGTTGCTGCGTGTTGGTAGGAACGGCTTCGGGAAGCTGAGTGGCCGTGGGCGCTATATTCCACACCATCCAGTGCAAGATGTCGTCGATGCCTTTGTGCGGTCGTGGCTCCATATCATGTACGATCAGCACGAAGCTGGCGGTTTCTCGTGGCGGATTCATCCAGTGAAGCTCGGGAGAAACGGCTGCCGGGCCGGCCGTGCAGGTATATTTCACCGCAAGAAAACTGCCGTCGGCCATGGAGGTGCTCATCACCGTGAAGGGCGGCGGTTGCTGGGCGCGAGCCGCGCCTTGTCCGGAGCCCTGAGCGCCGCCTCCCGGTTGGCTGGCTCGGCCGAAAGCATTGCCGCCAGCGGGCGGAATTTGTTGCGCTCCCGTCGCAACGCCCGTGAGAAGAAACGCCAGAGCTGTCAGTGGCACGAACATTTTGATTTGCATCGCAATCCTTCCTCTCTCTGTCCACCGAACTCGCTCGAATCTTTCCTGTCTCGGCTATTGAGATACACGATCGGCCTGACACGTTACGTCGAAATTGATATGCTACGCCGCGCCGCCAGTAAGTTCAGTCTTAGCCCGCTTCCGGGCACAAGGAGCGCAGCATGATCACGCGCCGCAAAGTTTTGCTTAGTTCAATGGCCGCCGGTGCGGGCCTGATTTGGCCTGCGAAATTCCTGATGGCCAAAGCTTCGCAGCCTTCCACTCACGTCAATTTGTCCGTGCCTCCAGGGGCCTGTGATTGTCACACGCACATATTCGGCGATCCGCGCCAGTTTCCATGGTTTTCGGGCCGGACCTATACGCCAGAGTCCGCATCGGTGGCGGAAATGCGCGCATTGCATCGAGCTCTGCACATGGACCGCGTAGTCATCGTTAATCCGAGCGTTTATGGCACGGATAATTCCTGCACCCTGGACGCAATGCAACAGCTCGGGCCGCGCTCGCGGGGCATCGCCGTCATTGATGATAAGACTTCCGACGGGCAGCTCGAAGAGATGGACCACGCCGGGGTGCGGGGTATCCGGCTCAATTTTGAAAATTTCGGGCAAACGAACCCAGACGTGGCGCACAAAGCGTTTCAGTCTGTCGTCGCACGTATGGCTGGCCGAAAGTGGCAC
The DNA here is from genome assembly GCA_003223325.1 of Acidobacteriota bacterium. Lineage (GTDB taxonomy): Bacteria > Acidobacteriota > Terriglobia > Acidiferrales > UBA7541 > Palsa-189. The sequence continues at coordinate 9,525 of QHYS01000080.1, read as the reverse complement.
ATCCAGATATACACGCGTCTGGAAGTGATCCAGAGCTTGTATAAGGAAATTACTGCGGCGCCCGTTCCGGTGGTTTTCGATCACTTTGGGGGAGCGAAGGCATCGCTGGGAACGGGGCAAGCAGGCTTCGACGCGGTGCTCGATCTGGTGCGCTCCGGCAAGGCATACGTCAAAATTTCAGGCGCATACAGGGCTTCGGCCAACCCACCCGACTATCCCGAAGCCGCTCCGCTCGCGAAGGCATTGATCGCCGCAAACGCGGAGCGCATTGTCTGGGGAAGCGACTGGCCACATCCGACCGGCGGGGCATTACCGGGGCACAGCGCAAGCGACGTCGCCCCGCTGCAGCAAATCTACGATTGCCGTCTGCTGAATCAGCTAGCCGTGTGGGCGCCTAATCCAGTCGTTCGGAGAACGATTCTGGTGGATAATCCCGCGCGGCTTTATGGATTTTAGCGGATCTGCGGCGCTACTTGGCGGGAGGCAAACCACCGCCACCCGGTTCGGCTATCAATTGCAGATATTGCAGCATCTCTGAGGGTATGCAGAGCTGCTCGTCGAGTTCCTGGCTGGGAAGCCACCGGAAATTGGCCGTCCCGAGGACGAAGGGCTTGGTATAAAGCTTCGGATCGTCCACGGTCACCGTAACTTGCAAGTCATTGTGGTCTGCGCGCGTATAGCGCTCTTGTACGTGGGCCTCGATGCTATGTGGATATCCGGCGCCATTCAGCCAGGTCTTGTCGTCGAGGCCGGTGGTATCGACCACAAAGGTATTGTCCCCGTCCCAGTGGCCCACCGAGTATCCGTAATAGCGTGGATCGGGCGCATCTTTTCCGGTGGCGCCGACATTTTTAGGAAGCTCGCGGCCGTCGGTCCAGACTTCGCGCCAGGCCCGCTGGTATTGGTTGAGAATGATCATCCGGTCCGGCATGGTGGCGAAGGAGAGGCCCCTGATTTCGAAGATGATGTTGCGAGGGAAGCCCAAGGGATCACACGTGCGCACAAAGGCGTCATTGGTGCCGGCGACGTGGAACTTTGCTTCCGGTTTATTCATGCTGAATAGCTTTTGCCCCTCGGGCGTCAGCGAAGGATCATCACCTTTTTGCGCGGTTACCGGGCCCGCCCAGGAGCCCGTCAAATCGCGTTTGGGGGCCGGTCCCCCGGGGCCGATTTCTTTCAATTTGTTATACATATTGTTGTTCAAACCGGCGCCTGCTTGAGCCATAGCCGGCGCAGCCGAAGCCAACGCAGCCGCTAGACCAACGACTGCGGCGACAAGGTGGTTTCGCATCTTTGCAGTTCTCCGCGATTTATTGAACCCGATTTTGAGCCGTCCCACGATATTCAACGAGTCTCGCTACAAACGAAAATTTCCCTTCACAATTGGCCGTAGCATAACTTGCGCCGCCGCCGCGATCAAACTTCGGAACTTGGGGTCGCAGGGAACCAGCAGATGTAACAAAGATAAAATAAAACAGAGAATAGGGCACCGTTCTCACGTGGTCAATCACCCTTTTCCCGGCGCGCGAGTGTCAGTAGATACGTGGCATCTCTTATCAGCCGCTAGAAGAGTAACTTCAACCCGAACTGGATGTGGCGCGGGCCGCCCGAGCCGAGCACTGGGTTGTTCCCGAAGACATCCGCCGTAGTGCAGGAACAACCGAAGTTTCCGCCCGAGCCGCTATTTGGATCCACTCCGCCCGACCCGGTGCTGTCGGGAATTGAGAAGTCGGCACGGTTGAAGAGATTGAAGAACTCCACGCGAAGCTGGGCAGTCAGGCGTTCCTTGAACTTCCATTCTTTGGCGATCGAGAGATCAACGTTGTAATACTTTGGAGAGCGGAAGATGTTGCGACTGGCGTTACCAACGGTGCCAAAAGCAGGAGGAGTCAGAACCCCGCCTCCACGCACGTAGCAGCCGAGGTTTGCGAGCGAAGCTGCGGCGAGTTGCATAAGTTGCGCGTTGCCCGCGTAGGGGGCCTGCGCGGTAGTTACGCACGCTGCCGGAGGCAGTCCGCCAACGTAGGGAGTACAGCCTGGCAGTATGGGATTACCTTTGGGATCCAGGCTAGTGAAGCAGGGGATGGCCGTCGGGCCAGATGTAAACGCGGACCGCGGACCGCTGTAGTTCCAGGTCTGCACACCGGCGGAAATGGTGCCAGCGAACTCACCTGTTCCCAAAAGGTCATTCACACCATCGTCGGGGAACCAAGGCAACCCACCCTGCAGAGTGATGATGCCACTTACCGACCAGCCTTGCAGCAGCTGTCCCGGGGACTTCATCCCTGGGATTAGGTAGGTCGGTGAAAAAGTAAAGCGATGCCGAATGTCGAAATCGCTGTTTCCGTAGCTTAGACGAACGTTACGCGCGTCAATGGGGTACGGCGCCCCGTCTGTGCCACCATCGAAAACGATGTCCAGAGCGTGGGAATAGGTGTAACCG
>QHYS01000080.1:1946-7075 GCA_003223325.1 Acidobacteriota bacterium | reverse complement strand
TTCACCGTTACCTGCAAGCCATTGTAGTGTGAAAAGTCTTGGTTTCCCAACTGAACGATTTGGTTGAGATACGGGAATTTGCTGCTATTGGGACCGACTTCCGCAGTGGTATCTGAGGCGCAATTGTCATAGGGGGCGGCGTCGCTGGCGCTGGCGAGGCAGGCGCTGACCGCCGCGGGCGTCCATCCAGCACCAAGCGCCGACTGATTAATGTCGGACCAGGTGGCTTCGTGAACGCCGTGGACACCGACGTAAGCCAGGTCTAGCGTCAAGTTATTGGTGATGGCACGCTGGATGTCCAGGTTCCATTGGACGGAGTAGGGTTGACGGAAATTAGGGTCTACCGCCTGGGTAGTGCAGGGCTGGGTCACGTCGCAAGTAACCCCCGTATAAGTATTGCCTTTAGCATCGGTAAACACGGCATTCCCAGGGAAGACTGGCCCGGCGATGCTCCAATTAAATGCACTCGCACCATTCAGGGCTAGCTCCGGCTAGCTGGCTCGGGGTGTGGAGGTTGATGTCCTTTCCGCTCGTATTCAGACCGATGCTGGGACGGTTTTTCCATTGCCCCTAACGTCCCACGCCACTCCCAGCCGCGGCGAAAAATCTCTGTGATCAGCATTGTACATGGAATGAATCGGAGCGCCCGGGCCCACCTGCTGCACCGCGAAGGTCGTAGCCGGGTCGACACTGGGATTGAAGGTACCCTCGTAGTTGTTCCGTTCGACCGGAGCGCCGTTGTATTCCCAGCGCAAGCCCAGGTTCAAAGTGAGTCGTGGTGTGACTCGCCAATCATCCTGGGCGAAGCCGGCAAACCAGTGAGCCCGTGCGTAAACGTTGGGATCGCCTACGAGAATCGTCCCGCTCTTGGGCTTGCCCGAAAGGAAATCTGTCAAATTCTTGAATTTGATCCGGCCGTTAGCCCGGTTATATGCGTTGTTGTCGTAAACGACGTCGACAAAATCAAAGCCGAACTTGAAGGCGTGCTTGCCGCGCAAATACGAAACCGTATCAACGAAACTGGCCGGCAATCCGCCGTACCGAGGATTGGTCACGCCGGTGTTGAATCCGTAGCCGCTGGGCCAGGGATTCGACGGGATCATATTCGTGTCTGCGGAGAGAGTTTTCGCGAAAAGGTAAGCGTAGCCTGCGCGTGCGTCGTTTACCCAGCTAGAACTGGGCGTCCAAGTCCAGGCCCCATTGTACATCTGGACGTTTGAAGGAACGTTCGCTTCCCATTGCGGCAGCAGTTGTTGGTTATCGTAGTTAACGTTTTGGAATGACTTCGACACAAAATAAAGACCGCTCAAATGGTGATGGGGACCCAGGACGTAGTCACCTTTAATGAACCCGTTGTTGAGCGGCCCCGTAGTAACCAAATTGGGGGCAAAGTTTCCTTGTCTGTTCGTGTTCGTAGTGAACGGAAACAGGTTCTCAAAGGTGGGTGAAGCCGGCTGCGGAACACAACTCCCTGCGGGGAGGCCCGCTAGTTGAGCACTCAGCGGGTTCACCTTTGCACGTCCAATAGCGATACACGCGTCGACCATGCTGAAGGTTGGATCGCCCGTCGAGACGTCCGTCGGGATCACGTCGAGAACGGGGTTCGTCAACGTGGTTCGCAGGCCTTCGTAACCCAAAAACCAGAAGAGCTTGTCCTTGATGATGTGCCCTCCCGCCGTTGCGCCGAACTGTTCCACGGTCGCCGGGGTGGGTTGGCCGGGAGTGAAGAAGTTGTTTGCATCGGTAGCGGTAGCGTTGCGCCCGAAGGCGTAAGCCGTGCCGTGAAGGCTGTTCGTGCCCGACTTCACCCCAACGTTTACGACCGAGCCGTCCCTCCAGCCATATTCCGCTTTGGAATCCTGCTGCGTATTGAATTCCTGGATGGCATCAATGGGCAGGAGGGAATTCGCGTCTCCGGTGCGGTAGACGCTATTCAACGTCATCGTGCCGTTGCTCGGGCCGATTTCGGCGATGCCTTCTACTAGCAAGAGGTCGTTTCCCGTACGCCGGCCATTGGTGCTCGCGTCGCCTGCACCGGCTCCGGGCTGAGTAACTACTCCCGGACGCAGTTGCAGCAAGCGCTGGAAGTTCCGGCCGTTCAGGGGCAGAGCGAGGATCGCCTGGTTGCTAACGGTTCCGCCCAAAGTAGCGTCGGTCGTGTCGATCTCGGGGACTTCGCCGGTCACTGTGATCGTCTGGGTTTGCTCGCCGGGCTGGACGACTAGGTCGACACGAATGGTTTGCCCCACCTCCACCAACACGCCGGTGTGCTCTACTGTCCTGAAGCCCTTAGCTGTCGTGCGGACGGTGTATGTGCCGGGAATAACGTTGGGAGTCACGTACTCTCCGGCGCCATCGCTGGTCAACGTTCGCGTCAGACCTCGGGCGACATCAATCACCGTTACCGTAGCGCCCGCAACGGCTCCGCCCGTCTGGTCGAAAACTGTACCTTGAATGGTGCCCTGGCTTCCCTGCGAAAAAGTAGAAACACAAACCAGAAACACCCCAAGCATTGCCCCCAATGCGGACACCGCTACCGACACCCCACGCCGAGTCGCTTTGCCCCGCGAAGAGTTATCCGAAGAAAAGGAATTCATAGATACACCTCCAAACCTTGTACGACACCCGATGAACGCCTGAAACTTGTGCGCTGATAACATAGCCATAGTCCAAGGTCAAGCAAAGTTAGAAGGGTTTCATGTATCCGCCTGGATGTTACGCGCGGCAATACCAATGGATTACCTCGGTTTACAATGCGCTTGGCAAAAGTTGCGCGGGTGATACCACGCGTTTTCACGCGAGGTCAAAACAAAACGTGAATTTTTACGGCGACTGTGACGGGCCGATGGGCGCTTGCACACCGCCGGCGCCGAGTGTAGATTACCGCTCGGTCGGATGTTTTCAGGAGCGTTCCGGCAGCAGTTTTAGGGTGCAGCTATTCGGAGGATGAAAATGAGAAACACGGCGGTGCGGTCGGTTGCAATCTTCGCGGCGTTTGCCCTTTCGGCCGTTGCGGCCTTTGCCCAAGGCGCCCCGCAAACCGATTACGCGCACATGACCATGAAGGTCGATAAGCTGGCCGACAACTTTTACACTGTAACGGGAATGAATGGATCGGGACGGACCGGCGGTGCGATCGGAGTTTTGACGGGTCCCGACGGCATCTTCATCGTCGATGCGAGCTTCGGCGCGCTCACTGGCAAAATCCTGGCGGCGGTCAAGACGTTCTCGAACGAGCCCATCAAGTTCCTGGTCAATACGCACCCGCACGGCGACCATACCGGCGGCAACGCGAATCTCGCAAAAATGGGCGTGACGATTTTGGGCCGCCCCGAGATGCGCGTGGACTTAATGGCACAGAAAGGCTTTGACCAGGCAGGCGTTCCTACGGTCATTTTCACTTCGCCGCTGACCCTTCACATGGACGGCGACGAAGCGGTCATCATTCCCGTTCCCCCGGCCCACACCGATGCCGACAGTATGGTTTACTTCCGCAAGGCTGATGTGCTCATGATCGGAGACTTTTTCCGCGCCGGCTATCCCAATGTCGGTGGCACGGTCGATGGCATGATCCGCGCGCTAGGCATGGCCATCGGCGCCTGCGGACCCAATACCAAGGTGGTTCCAGGTCACGGTCCGGTTATGAACCGAGCCGACATCATCGCCCATCGAGACATGCTCATGACCGTCCGTGATCGCGTCTCCGAGCTGATTAAACAAGGAAAGAATGAGGATGATGCTGTGGCAGCGCATCCCACGGCGAGTTACGATCCCATCTTCCTCAGCGGCATCGCGCAGTTTTACGACGAGAACACCATCGTGCGCTATCGAAACGGCGACGCTTTCATCAAACAGGTCTACGAAAATCTGAAGCCCAAGTCCTAACTCTCGCCCAATTTTTGTTGCTTCATCAGGCGCAAGATCCAATGGTTTGATGCAGCTATGATCCGAGGGTTTGTGGGGGGCATACGCCTGGGCATACGCCCCCCACCTTCCTTGCTCTACGTTTTTTGCAACCGACTTTAGAAGGCCAGCTTCAACCCGAATTGAACCAATCTGCCGTCTGGGTTCGAGATTGGCCGGGTGATTACACCGGCGCTTCCCGAAAAGACGTTGAACCCAGGAGCATAGAAGTGGGCTTCGTTGAGCAGATTAAAAATCTCCGCCCGGAATTGCAGGTTCAATGCTTCGGTTAGTTTGAAGCCCTTGTCGGCAGAAAAATCAAGGTTGTAAAGCGGGGGTCCCGTGATGGTGTTTCTTCCCAGGTTTCCATAGGTTCCTGCCGCCGGCTTCGAAAAGGCACAGGGGTCATACCAGAGGCTCGGAGTTCCCAACAGTGTTCCCGCGGCTATCACGTTAAGTCCGATCGTGCACCCCGCGGAAACCCCGCGGGTGGGATCGTTGCTGAAGCCCGGGTTCAAGTTGGGGCGGTCCGGCGCCCACCTGTCCCCGTTTTGGGAATTGTTGGATCCAAAGCGCCCGGTAACAGGTTCCCCTGTCCGGAACGTGCCAATTCCATTAACCGTCCAGAGCGGAATGGGAAGGGATAGGTGATCGTGGGGACAATATTGTGCCTCGCGTCGAAGGAGGAACGCCCCCGGTCGCGGCTCGGATTCAGGAAATCAAGCAGCGTGTTTGGTTCCTGGCGTGATTCGCCGCCGGCGATGGTTGATTTGTCGTCTATGGAGTGGGAATAGGTGTAAAACACCTGATACTGCAATCCGCTGGCACTCCTGCGTCTCACTGTGACCTGTAACGCATCGTAGTCGGCATTCCCGTCCCATCGGGACGTGGTGAGGGAGGCAAACAGAGGGTTGATGCGATTGCTCTGTTTGAACTTGGCCGGGAACGTTGGCTGACCGTTCACATAAGTAGGTACCGTGGTGTTCCATTCCCCGTTTTCTTGTAAATGGTGGGCTTCAGAGCCGATATAGGCTACTTCGAGCACCGTGTTCTTCATGACTTGTTGCTGTAATGTCACGTTATATTGGATCTTGCTGGGCTCCGTGCACATGGCGGGAAAAACATTGAATTGAGGCGCCCCCCTCAAGTTCGTATCGCTGGGGAAGGGCGGGTTGTAGCCTGGGCCCGACAAGTCACTTAGTGTGGTGAAGAAGGGAGGGGTACCC
>QHYS01000080.1:911-1934 GCA_003223325.1 Acidobacteriota bacterium | reverse complement strand
GCCGAATCCCGCCCGTACGACCGATGTTCCGCTTCCGTTGAGCTGCCAGGCAAAGCCGACCCGAGGCTGGAAGTCCTTTTTCGCAACAGAGAAGTAACTGTTCTTCAAAACCGTTGTCGCTGGATCGGTCAGGTTCAACAGATCGGCCATCTTTCCATTCACGTCCCTGGGGTTGGTTATGGCTTCCCAGCGCAAACCCAGATTGAGGGTGAAGCGCTGGGTCACTTTGAAATCGTCTTGTGCGTAGACCCCGAACATGGTTTCCCGGAGACCCCGATAGGCGTCCGAGCCCGCCGGCGGCGCGTCAAAGCGAATGGGGGTGCCGACCAGAAAGCCCGGAATGTCAAGGAACGTGTAGTCGCCCCGGCTGTTGGAAGAAGTGATCTCGTTGTCCTGAATGCGCTCGATACTCACGCCCCATTTCAAGGCATGCGCTCCCCGGACATAGGTGAGATCATCACCCCACTGGTAATTGTTAAACCAATACTCCCGGGGTGCGCCGTTATCCACCCCTAAGAAAATCAGCGGCTGAGTTGAAAGCCCCTGGGCCCCAAAAGAGATCGTCCCGAAGTGTTCGCCGGAGACAAACGACCCGCCGTTTGGCAACTTCGAAACGTCGCCGGTGATCACATCATCGAAGTTCTGGAAGGTTCGATTGAAGGCGAAACGGAACGAATTCAGCAGTGTAGGCCGCAATGTGTTGTTCACCTGAATCGTGGAATAATCTCTATGGGCCAGATCGTGCTCATCGGCAATGGCACTGCCGTTGAAGTTAGGGAGCACGTTACTATCTTTGTCAAAGCTATATCGGGCGAAGATCCTCATGTTTTGGGTGATCTGATGATCGACCCGGGTCATAAAATAATTCTCGCCGGTAAGCTGAGTGGGCGCAGCACTGAAAATTCCCGTGCCGTCTCTGAGGTCGGCGTTCGGGCCCGGGGTCGGAGCCTGGAAGAGGTTGAGGTAGGGCGTGATGAGAGGGTTTATAGCCAGGGTGCAGGTGGCAGAGCCCGACGGACAAAC
>QHYS01000080.1:0-890 GCA_003223325.1 Acidobacteriota bacterium | reverse complement strand
GGTGCACGAATCTTGCATAACTTTCACAGGAAGGATTCCCTGCCTTGTTGCAGCGGTCGGCACCTGAGGCCCTATTACTGTTCCAACGCCTTGCCGCAGCCCTTCGTAGGTGCCGAAGAAGAAGGTTTTATCCTTCTTGATTGGTCCCCCTAGAGAGCCCCCAAATTGGTTGCGCCGATACGGGGCTGTGGAGCCAGTCCCGCCGTGGCCGACCTCACCAAAGTAACCCAGCGAATCGAACGCGTTGTTGCGGTCAAACTCAAAGACGGAGCCATGCAGGTTATTGGTGCCAGACCGCGTGACTGCCGAGATCACGCCGCCTGAGGACCGGCCATATTCCGCGGGGGACACGCTGGTGTTGATCTTGAATTCCTGAACCCCGTCCACCCCCAGGTTGGTTCCGGCCGCCCCTCCCGGCGTGCCGTTGGCATGATCGTTGATATCCGTTCCATCGAGCAGGAAGGTGTTGGCATAGGCCCGGCTCCCGTTGACGTTAAATCTCTGTCCCGTGCCAAAGTCAAACGCAGCGCTGGCCTGCCCCGCGCCCACGGATACAACGCCCGGCTGCAGCAGAGCAAGCTGGTCGTAGCTTCTGCCGTTCAGCGGCAGGTCGCGAATGGACCTGTCGTCCACTAGAGAGCTCATGGCGGCAGTGGTCGTTTCCACCAGCGGCGCTTCCGCGGTGACCGTGACCTGCTCGGCAGTCTGTCCTACACTGAGAGTGAGGTTGATCACCTCCTCGCGGCCCACTGTGAGCTCGATTCCTTTTCTGAGCTCGGTCCGAAACCCCGGCTGCTGGCCTTGCACTTCGTAATTGCCGATGGGCAGGTTGGGAACGACATAACGACCTCCCGCGTCGCTCGTGATAGCTGTAGCAATTCCCGTATCCA
>QHYS01000362.1 GCA_003223325.1 Acidobacteriota bacterium | reverse complement strand
CTCGCGGTCCACGTCGTATTCCACGGGGCGGATTGATGGCTCGGACTCATCCAGCAAGAGATATGCAGCGCGGCGGTCGCCGTCGTAAGGAAGACCAACGCTGCCTGTATTGGCGACGATCATTCCTGAAACGCTCCGAATATACGGACGATGGATATGCGCATAGACGGCAATCGGCTAGCGGAGCGGTCCGTAAACTGACTCCAACTCGGCGTCGCTCGCTTCTGGCATCGGCGCCAGCCAGGTACTCTCGGGACTGGCGTGTATGAGCGCGATCGGATCAAGAATCTGAATGCGCGGCAGGGAGCCCAGCAATGCGACCCTATCTGGTCCTAGCGCCTCGCGGGTCACTGCCGCCATTTCTTCTATCGCCGCACAGAGGGATTGCAGCTTCGGCGTCTGCCTCGCAAATTCCGTCAGCGATTCGGGCATCGGAAGCATTTCATCCGTATTACCCAGCACGCCGTCCCAGCCGAATTCGCGAATGCGATCTACGATGTACGCTGGACTGGCCCCGCCATGAGCCAGATCGCCGCCATGCAGAATCAAGTCGGGAGATATCTGCCGCAGATCTGCGAGGACAAACGCGGTTCGGTTGCCGTGGATGTCGGATACGATGGCGATGCGCATCCCGTTCTTATTGGTAGAACACTAGGAACAGGAGCACAACTACCGCCACAAGTAGTAAGGACTCCGACAAGCAACAATCCCCAAGGCTGATCGAGCTTCTTCAGCGGACCCCTAGCAAACGTTCATTTATCGCAAGGCCCGCGAGATCAATAAGAGAGACTATTCTGCCGCCTCGTCTTTCGTAACAATCGTCAAATTTTCTTTGTCGGGTATATTGAATGCCTGCATCATGCGCTTGGCACCCTGCGCGGCAGTCTCGGCTTCCTTCTTGGTTGCGAACCCGCAGCGTACTTTGTCCAATCAGCACCGAAGAGTCGCCGCCGGAGCGCCGTGGCAGATTCCGGCCGCGGCGGTGGATATTTGAATAAATAATGAGACTATCGGTTGTCCTGGTCGTCCTGCTCGTCATCGCCACCGTGGACGATGACTTGGCCGCGAATTTCACCGGCGGGAAAGTTCACGGTGTGAAGGTTCACATAGCCCGCTCCCTGGTGGATGGCGCGCAGAGCGCTGGCGAGGTCTCCGGCGGTAACCCCCTGTGCCGTGGGGCCGGTAACGTTCGCCGGAGTGATGGAGCCCGTGAAGGTTCCCGAAGTAGATGTCGGGCACGCTGGTTGGCCGCCGCCGCCGCACAGCCAGATCATGACGCCACCTGCGACGTGGATTTCGCCAAAGTGGATGTGCGACAAGATCGCGTTGCTTGAGAGGTTCTTGAACGTCTCTGTAAAAGTAATCGAGCCGTTCTCTTGGATGTTGGCCTTGAACAAGGCGCTGCCATTGCTGTTAATTGCAGGTACCTCATTTACGCCGCGGAGGCTGGCGGTCAGGATGGTGACATCGTCATCGGAAGCAACCGTGGCGACGCTGAATGCGAGGACGACTAGCCCTAACAATACGAGTTTCCTCATAATTGGTTCTCTCCTTGTCACCCCGGAATCACCGTCTTCGGCCGCCTTACACTGCATCAAAACAGGAGCTTCAGCGCAAACTGAATTTGCCGCGACGTGGTGGCCGCCGCCGTGATCGCCCCGGCCGAGGGGCTATAGGAGTAGCTGGAACTGCTACCCGTGAAAACCACCTGGTTCGGGTACGCGAAATTGGGGTGATTCAGAACGTTGAAGATCTCCGCTCGGAATTGCGAGGTCCATTGCTCGCTGATTCTGAACCGTTTGAAAAATGAAGTGTCCACGTCAACCAAGCCCGGCCCGCGGAACGATCCGCGCGACACGTTCCCGAAGGTCCCGGGAATCGGCAGCGTGAAGGCGTTCGGATCGAACCAGTGGTCGACCGTCCCCAAAATCACCGGCCCTTTAAAGTTCGGATTCCTGTCGGGTACATCGGCCACATTCTGGTCGCCTGTCCCGGTGTTATTGAAACCGATCTGAGGCGTGAACGGGAACCCGTCCTGCGCGGTGACGATCCCGTTCCATTATGAACGCTCCCAGCTCAGTCGGTGCCGCATCGTCCGCTGGCTCCGCCCGGTCCGGTTCTATAGTTAAAAATACGTGATGAATTTAGATGCGTAGATTTGTGGCAGAAGGGCGGCCCGGGAGTAACTCTCATCGCTCACCCACTTGGAGATGATACACTAGGAAATTCGATGTGGCCTTTTTGCTAGTGTGTGCGTCTCCGACAGTTGGTCAGAGTCTTACGCTTCTTTTCCGAGCTTGTCAAGGGATCGAATCGCGCCAATCGCGCCAGGGGTTATGGCAGACCTTGTGAAGACTGCGGCGCCTTCGTCGCGTTAAACACTCACGGCCGTTGCGACGTGTGCGATTCCCCAGCCGTGAGGATCTCGCCTCTGCCCACTCCAACCGAATACAGACTGCAAAAGCTCGTAACGCTCATTCGGGAATCGGCGGCGGTGCGCTCGTGAGCAAAACTCAACAGCTAAAAACAATCAGGGAAGCTTACAGCGAGTTGACAATGCTGAACCTTCAAGACGGATTCAAACAGGTTGCGGAATATCTCTTTGATAAGAACCTCACTGCGGAGCGTCAACACCGCAAAGGCACCGTATGGGATTTGCCACGGCATTACCGCAAACGATGCCGCGAAGCTCTTTACGGTCGAGCACCTCCTAGAAGGATGGGCGGAGCCCGACAAGTGGACCGTTGACGACATCCTCAGCATTCGCAAATGAGGTTCTGTACGCGCAAGCGTACGCCAAGCGATTCCACAAGGAATTAAAACAATGGGCAACGAAGTGGGCGGAGCCCTTCAAACAAGTCGATTACGCGAAGTTAATGGAGGTGTCACAGTGAGCCAACTATCAGAAGCGCTACAAGTAGCGGTAGCACTCCCGCGTCTCAAAAAGGAAGCTGTAGAACGCGCGTCAAAAGCAATCGAGCGGTTGACCATTTCCGACTTGCACCTACTCGCCGACGCCATCGAACAAGAATACGTCAAGGCTGGGACGTTCCAATCCGCAACGGGAACGCTCGCTGTGGCGATCATGTGAAAACTCGGAGTCAAGGTGCGTGTGGCACTCTGGCACGTCGTGGACGGCAGATGCGACCACAAACAGTACAACTTCGGCACCACTACACGAGCCCAGATTGGTACATCTAGCGATAAGGAATGGATCGAGGGTTGGATTGCTTAGGCTCGGCTTGAAGCTCATTCCTTGCGAGTGAGCTTCAGGATGCGCCTAAGCGTCAGGAGAGAGGAGCCGCGATGCTGCATCGCGTGCGCGGAATAAGGTGCGATGCAGCATCGCAGCAGATGAACGCTATGCAGTTTACTTGGACGAACGCCAATATTGTGCATCGGCAGAATGGTGGAGATGTGCTCACAGCGTAATGCGTGAAATACCTTAGTGCTGCTAAGTACCGATAGCGCCGAAATGGAAGGAGGGACTCGCCTCCAAGCCCATTTGCGGAGTGGGCTTGAAGACGCAGCCTAGCGTCATGAGGAACATTGCGAAAACTACTCACAGTCGTCTTCCCTTCGGCGGATCGTCGAAACCGGTTGCGCGCGGCCTCGCGGCAGTGTGAAATGGTGCTGGCCGCCTGCCAAGCACATCCCATCTAAAGGAGGTAGTGTGCCCAAAGAAATCGATTTCGCATCCTACGAATGCGACTGTGGCCATCAGTTTCATTTCTTCGCGAACACCATTAGAGAGGCCAAGGCGATGAGTCACAAGCGCACCGTTCGTCTAGGGCGACTCCGAACCGGACGAGCACACCATTGTTTTCGAGCACGGAAAGATGGTTGACCTCCTCTGTCCAAAGACGGATTCTCAACGGCGATTCCAAAGAAAAAGGGCACGCCGTGGCTAACGACCGCGCGGCATCACTCAGGAGTTCTGTTCAACGTTGGGTGGGTCATTATTGAGTCCCACTTTCAATTGCACCCTTGGCGGTAGCTTCGGCAGGGGAGCCATCACTTGTCGCACCGGTGAACATTTCACCGGTCCCTGGAGCGCTCCCGCCTTGTTCGCGGTGGAAGGAGGGAGTATTGGATTCCAGTTGGGGGGTCAAGCGACGGATTTTGTCCTCTTGGTGATGAACCAGAAAGGGGCAAACTCTATCCTCAGCAGCAAAGTGGAACTCGGTGCCGATGCCTCCGCTGCGGCCGGGCCAAAAGGACGGGACGCGGCGGCGGACACGGACATTGTGATGAAGGCAGAGGTTCTTAGCTATTCCCGGTCTCGGGGTTTGTTCGCCGGCATCTCTCTCGAAGGGTCCACGCTTAGGTCGGATGGCAGTGCAAACAAGAAGCTCTATGGGCGAGAGCTAAGTGCCAAGCAAATCGTTCGTGGAGGCAAGGTCGGCGTGTCTGCTTCCGGGCGAGAATTGATCGCATTACTTGACAAGGCATCACCCAAGAATCGGTCTGATCCCAAGTCGCTCGGATTGAAAAACTGACTCCATTTCTCCAGTGACGCGGCAGACAGATGTCACCACTGGACCGCAATTTCGGGAGTGAGGCAGGAAAGACGATCAATCCTTCCAATAGGCTCTCACGCAATGAGCCGTCCCTGGACAGAGGAACAGGTTACGCTTAGGCCGCAGCGGAAGACGCGACAGATCGCCGTCTGCGACACTGGACATAATGTCGCGACAACTCTGGTTGGGAATGTTGTGGCTGGTTGGCGCCTCCGTCGCGTTGGCCCCGGTCAGGATGCCAGCGCAAGAGACCGCACTTGCGCCTCGGCCAATAACACTGCGACAGGGCGAGACCATTGTCAGCGCCGCATGGGAGCGCGAACGGCAAACGGGCGGAAGGCCGGACTGTTCGCATCTGGTCCACGAAGTGTACACACTTGCCGGCTACCCTTATCCGTACGCCGATTCCTTTGAGCTCTATGCCGGCATGGATGGTTTTGTTCGGGTACAGAGGCCACAGCCCGGCGATCTGGTGGTTTGGCGGGGCCACGTGGGCATCGTGGTGGATCCTGGAGCAGGCTCCTTTTACAGCTCGGTTACCTCGGGCCTGCGTACAGAGATCTACGACGCTCCCGAGTGGAAAGCGCGAGGCCCCGCACGTTTCTACCGTTACGCGGGCGCCAGACGTCATCTCATTGTGACGACTGAGCGACCGCTACGAATCACCAAGGAGCCAGTGCCAGTCAGGGCAGCATCATCAGTCGATGACTCGCGAGGAAACTCTACGCCAACCGCGGGGCCGATAACGAAGAGCGCGGACTCCGCAACCACGGCGGCCCCCGATGTCGAATTACCTTCGAGTGCAGCGGCGTTGGAGATTCCGTCCAGTATCCTGGTGGCCGCCTCGCGGGACCGACCTACGGAAGCGGAAATCGCTGAAGCCGTCTCTGAGCTGAACAATGGAACCGGCGCCATCCTGCGGGAGGAGGGCTTCTCGCGGCTGGACCGGAAGGTGATCGTCTACGACAGCTTCAGCATTTATCGTGCTGAATTTAAGGGCACACGAGGCTCGGTGCAGGCACGGATCAAATCCCGAGTGACCTTGTTGGGGGAGAGCATCGAGCGAAAGCCGCGCCACGAAAACTTTCGATGGGAACTTCTCCGAGTGAGCGGCAGTTGGGAAGTGCTCGCACCGAAGGATCGCGTTTACGTGCCTCGCGATGTCGCCGTTAGCATGCTGGCCGCGCGACTTGCATCGTTGGCACAAGATTCGGGGGTTTCTGGTTCGGACTCCTCCCTCCGTCAACAGGCCCAAATCGTCCACGCTCTGAGCGCACTATTCGAAGAAGAGCGAGCGCGGTAACGTCAGGAAGGAATCGTCGAGCTGTCGACTTTCGTTCCTATCGAGGCCAAGGGCGGTATGATGTTGCACCCTGGACCAGGCCCATTCGCCGCCGGCCCGGGACCGTTCCCAGCCCGTAGAAGTCTGCTTTCTTGTTGTTCTTGTCTGACTTGCGCAGATGCCACAGCTCCGTATGGTTTGCGACCACACATGACCACATGGCAGCGCTACCGAATAGCTTCATAACGACCACGCTGGCTTCTAACTTTGGAACGTTCATGCTCTATGGGCTGAGTTGCCTGCTTTGTATCGTTGTCTATCAGGGGCATCCGAACTACAGCGCGGTGCGCCACTTGTTCATTCCTATTTTTGGATTTCTGGCGAACCTGGCCTGCATGATCTTTTACATCATTGGGCCGTTCATGGGTTACGGCACGGTGAAGGAGCCACTGCTGGCCTTAGGAGTCGCGGCAGTCTGGGCCATCTATGGCGCAATCTACTTCACACGCGCAAGCAGGGCAGCAGGCCAGACGACCTTCGTCACGAGCCGCGCCGGGAGGGCATAATCGAGAAACAGAACTGAGCGGGAAGAAACCAGAGCGGCTATCTATTGCAACTCCGGCGCAGGCGTCAAACTGGGGACACCGTGGCATCGCCACGCTCTCTAAAGCTCTCGACCATTTCCTGGCGTCCGCGCTTTTGGGAATACGAAGGATTCAAGATTTTTACCCATGACATCGGCGCGGCCGTGTAGGTGCCGTTTATATTTGCCGACGATTCCTTCACAGTCCCCGCGGAATGAGCCTTGACGAGTTCGACAGTGCTCTGAGCGAGCACGTCGCCGAACTTAATCTTTAGCTATCGACCGCTGTTGGGCCGGACGATTCTCCCGAGGCTTTCAGTCGTGCAGCAATTAAACGTACGCTCCTTATCTGCCGCCGTGGTTGTGTTCATCGGAACGAAGTGGCGTTTCATCGAAGTCTGTGCTACCGCATAGGCATGTAGATAGGGGCTTAGGTTTGCTGGGTGTGGTTGCCATCCGCTGTTCCTCCGTGCGGCGGATTGTATACCAAATAGTGATAGAATCCGCGCGGCAAGCCGGAGTACCCCGCATGTCTGCCGCGACAGTCATCGGCTACGTTGGATGGGCTGTGATTCTATTCTTTTGCGGGACGTGGTTCATACAAGGCCTCAAGGGAACATACAAAGAAAATCCCCAATCCCCCGTAAGAGTAAAACGATGGCTGTTGGCTCGGACGATTACCGCCTGGATTCTCGCGCTGCTTTTCGGAATAATTATAGTTAACCAAGGCCAACGATTATCTGCCAGCCCCTCCTCATTCGACATCTTCTTCCTATTGGGAGCGCTTACGCCACTCGCCGGATTAGCTTTGTCACTCTCATGGGTACGGAATCTGAATCGCGAAAGGCGTGACCGGCGGAGCAATACCGCCTGAAGCAGGTCGGCGCGGTACATCTGCAGCCCGGCCGCGAATCTCGGGAATCTGCCGCGGGAAACGGGGAATTGAAGGTCTACTGCGGAAGCTGCGGCCGCGGAAGCTGCGGCGGCAGAGTTGCCCTACTGGGAATAACCTCGATGGAATAGTAACGCGTCTGGCATCGAATACCATCTCCAGCCGCCCGATCCAGCGGCGTGAGGACGATGGTTTCTCTCCCGAGGCGCACCGCACGATACATGACTTGATCAATACTTCCCGGCACATGAACGGTCGCGAGTACATTTCCGGCTTCGTAGATCCCGTAGCTACATTTTGAAGGGATCAGCAGCACGGCCAATTCACCCACGTGGAGAGTGGTTGGCTGCTCAAGTTCTAACGTGACATAACGCCGGTCCGTATTACCGAAAGCGCTACTCCAAGTCAGCGAGGCTACCGTTACCGCAACGAACGTGACCAACCGGTACATGCGAAGCCTAGAGTAGCGCGTTTCTGATTTTCTGGACTGTCACCAGAGGAAAAGGAAGCGACCCCGGCGCCATCGACCCTAACCCCGCAATGCGAGCGTTGACTTCAACAGAAGCCGTGCCAATTATGATCGGCGGCATCCTCTATACTCCGACGGTTCAACACATCGTAGTGGCACTCGAACCCGAGACCGGAACGGTGATCTGGAAATATGATCTGGGCAAAGCAAGCGCTCCTCTTCGTGGCGTGACTTATTGGCAGGGTGATAAGGAGAATCCGCCGGAGATTCTTGCGGGGACGAGCGATGGGGCGCTAATCGCCCTCAATGCCAAGACCGGGAAACTCGTTCCGGGATTCGGCAACGAAGGCAGGGTGGACCTGCGAGTGGGTGTTACCGAGAAGTTTCCCCAAGCGCCTTACCACATGAGCTCTCCAGGCACCGTCTATCGCAGCCTGATTATTACTGGAGCACAGGGCAAGGAAGACGATCCGGACGGGCCAGCGATGGACGTGCGCGCCTGGGATCTCCAATCAGGCAGACTCGTCTGGACCTTCCACACGATACCGCACCCGGGCGAGTTGGGTTATAAGACATGGCCAAAGGACAATTGGATTACCGCCGGATCGCCCTCCAACTGGGGCGCCCCCACCGTAGATACGGAGCGTGGCCTAGTTTTTTTGCCGATTGGCCAACCCGCTGCCCAATACTATGGAGGTGCCCGGCATGGGCAGAATTTGTATTCCTCTTCGATCGTGGCCCTCGACGCCAACACTGGGAAGTACGCTGGTATTTCCAGCTGACTCATCACGACGTGTGGGATTACGACGCGGAAGCCGCGCCTTCGCTGATGGATGTGGTCCACGACGGCAAGAAAATCCCGGTTGTGGTGGCAATCTCGAAGCCAGGGCTAATGTTTTTCCTTGATCGAGACACCGGCAAGTCTGTCTACCCGGTGGAAGAGCGTCCCGTGCCGCAGAGCGATGTACCAGGCGAGGAGACCTGGCCGACACAACCATTTCCGGTGAAGCCTGCACCGGTCGCGCGCCTCGGCATGAAGCATGACGAAATTTTCACCGGCGAGTCAGAACACGAAAAGTTTTGCCGGGATTTGGTAGCGAGTATCGGCGGCATTCACAACGAGGGCCCGTACACACCATACAGCAGCCGCGAATTTAGGATTATCTTCCCTGGTCAACAGGGCGGGCCAAATTATGGTGGCGTGTCGGTAGATCCGAAGCTGGGATATGTGTTCGTAAATGCGCGGAACGTTGCTGGGCTAGGCCGCTTGGATAAGACGCCGGACGGCGATCAAGTGGCATATCGCCGCTTTAGTCCGCTCGGACAAGGCTCCTTCTACGCCCGCTTCTGGGACCCGGCCAACCAGTTGCCCTGCCAGCAACCGCCCTGGGCCGAATTGACGGCCGTCAATGCAAACACCGGCGACATTGCGTGGCGCGTTCCCCTCGGCACAAGCGAAGAACTAGAAGCCAAGGGCATCCACAATACGGGAGCGTTCGGGCAAGGTGGATCCATCGCGACTGCAGGAGGGCTGGTGTTTATCGCGGGGACCATCGACAAGCGCTTCCGGGCGTTTGACTCGCGGACCGGCAAAATTGTTTGGGAAGCGAAGCTTGATGCAGAAGGTCGATGACCTACATGGGACGCAACGGCAAGCAGTACGTTGTGATCGTGAGCTCAGGCGTCAATGCCTTTGCGTTGCCGTGAAGCTAGATCGATCACGGAACCGCTTCGCGCCGCAACCTGCTCCGCCGCATGAACCTGCTCTGCCGTAGCAGCAGGCGGCTGCTCAAAAACCACGCGCGCGGGGAGAGAGGACATGGGGGTTCGAGCGGCAAAAAATATGCTCCAACTCAGGCAAACGCGCATATCATTGCCTCAGCCTGGGTCGTAGGCGAAATTCCGGTTTACACGAATCAACGCCGGCCTACGGTCGAATGCCGGCACAACAGGGAGACATCCATGAGGGCTTTGATCGCTGGTTTGGGGCTTGCGTCGATGCTGGCCACCGGGACAGCCGCCGCGCAATTGGCTCCGTTCAACGAAGCGGGCGTGACCATGGGTCACTGGAACTTCTCTTCGCGGTATGTTCAGGCCAATAAGAAGATCTTCGACGCCATGGGCGGCACGCCCATCGCGGGCGGCAACGAGACTGTCTTGTTCCCTGGCGTTCGTATCAATTTGAGCCTGGGGAATGCGCCGGGATCGGGGGAATCGGTCGGATCAGTAGTGAACCATGTCGGGTTCATCGTGAAGAACGTCCAGGAGCAGGTGGCCAAGTGGAAGGCCAATGGCGTTCCCGTGCTGCCTGGCACCAATAACCGGCTGGATCAGGCCTTCGTCGTGACGCCGGACGGCGTGCGCATCGAAATCCTGGAAGACAAGACCCAGACCATGCCCATCCGGCATGAGCACGTACACTTCTTCCTGCCGGAAGCGGAGATCCCCAAGGCCCAGGCCTGGTATGCGAAGACGTTTGGCGGAAAGGCAGGCACCCGCAACAATGCCCCGGTCGTGGATATCCCGGGTGCCCAGCTCCGGTTTGCCAAGGCCGACACCGCACAGGCTCCTACCAAGGGACGCGTGCTCGACCACATCGGCTTCGATGTCAAGGACCTACAATCCTTCGTCAAGAAGATCGAAGCGGAGGGCATCAAGCTCGATGAGCCAGTCCGCAAGAACGAGGCGACTGGCGTCGCGCTCACCTATATCACTGATCCGTGGGGCACCCGCATCGAGTTGGTCCAACGGCCGCCCTCCCCATAGAAATCGGTTCAGCAAACAACCTGCCCGGTCTGGCGCCTGCCGGACCGGGCAACATCCATCGGCAAGATTTCCGTCCGGTGGACTGATCTGTCTCCAACCCTAGAGTCGAGCCGCGCGGCGCTAGCCAAACCATGCCGATGCGCCGTTGGTGGAAACAACGAGTGGGAGCCTGGGTGGCTTGGTTAACGAGCAACGTCTCTCAGAACTGCCCCTGGGTTTTTCTGGGTTGAGTTTGGGCAACCAGCACAACGACTTAGGCTCTTATTGGAGCAATGTGGAGCAACGCGAAAGGCATGCCGGCGTCCTATGTTGTTGAAGAATATGGTAGGCCCGTGCGGGCTCGAACCGCAGACCTCTACCGTGCTGATCGTTGGGAGTTCCTCTGGTGGGACAGCGAACCCACCGGAGTGCGCGTCCGGCGCAAAGCGGTCATTGGCACCGTCCAGCAGTATCCAAATTTGGAAAACGCTTGGCAGGCAAGTAATGGCCTGCGCGTGTCGATTAATGAGACTCGAAATCGCCAGCGTGAACAAGCTGTAACAGTCGCCGACCTTGTTGATCATTACAGCAGAATGGAGCTAGCCAATGATCAATTTGACCTACGCCACGAAGACGATCTACAGAGATTTCCTCACCAGATGGGTGAGGCCCACGTGGGGGAGTCTGAACATCCGTGACGTACGTACAATCGCCATCGAAAATTGGCTTCGTAAACTGCTGCGTGCAAACGGAAGTCCATTGGCCCCTTCGACAAAAGCGAAGATCCGCAACCTAATGAGCGTGCTTTTTAATCACGCCATCCGTCACGAGTGGCTGGAACAAGGAAGAAATCCCATCCTTCTCGTCCGCCAGAGTGCCAAACGACAACGAATACCCGAGTGGCTGGAACCTGAAGAACTAAGTGCACTTCTTTCACAGCTTGATCGGTGTTTTCGTGTGATGGTTTTCCTAGACGCCGCCACCGGGCTGAGGCGCAGCGAACTCCTTGCCCTGCAGTGGGGAGACGTCGAGTTCGAGAACCTGCAAATCGTAGTTCAGCGCTCGATTTATAGGAACGTTGTTGGCAATTGCAAGACAGAGGCCTCGAAGAAACCTGTGCCCATGGATCCAATTCTCGCCGCCGAACTTTGGGCCTGGAAACAACACAGCTCTTACAGTCAACCCTACGATTGGGTGTTCGCGAGCCCTCGCACCAAGGGCAAGAACCCTTATTGGCCATATATCATTCTATCTCGCATCGTCCGGCCTGGCCGCAATGCGAGCCGGAATTCAAAAGCATGTCGGCTGGCACACGTTCCGGCGCAGCTTTTCCACGATATTGATCGCAAACGGCGAAAACGTGAAGGTGGTACAAGAACTTATGCGGCACTCGAACTGCCGCTGCACACTGGAAATTTATTCTCAGGCTCGAATTCAGTCAAAGCGGGACGCCCAACATCGGGTAATTCAGATGATTGTCCCTTGGAAGGGAGGGGCAACCGAAGCGCCAGAGCCGTGATTCTTGCCCAAGATACGGCTACAGAGCCGAACCGCTGATATCACAAAATGCCACTTCTGGGCATCGACTGGCACTTGATTCAAACAGGCCAATGAGTCTCATCCAATATCGGGGATTCGCTGCTTCACTCAGACTGGAGTCCCCAGCCCCGATGCCGTTCGGTTGCTGACTCAAGCTAAAAAGTTGCTACAAGTCGGCTGAACCCAAATCTCGCCATACGAATGGCAAACCGATCTCTCCTCTGTGGCCATCATGGGATGATTTCAAATTGAGAATCGGCAAACGCCTCTTCTTGTGCGACTCGGTAAACCTCTGCGCTCCTGCCTTGGGCGTACCGAACTCGACTCCAGCGGCTCCTTCTGATGCGGGGGTCAGGGTTTAACGGAAAAGGCGGTATGGCACATTGTCAGGGAGGCCGCGCACCGCGCAGGGGTGCCGAAACTGGCGCCGCACGATCTGCGACGGACCTGTACTCGGCTCTGCTAATTCCTTCGAATTAGATTCGGGAGCATCCCAATCAACCAAAAGCTCGATGCCGGAAGAGACTAGGCTGGCTGCTGCATCGCTTTTGCCGGGACGCTCGCCAACAAATAGACCAGGCCTTCGGCGGCGGTGGGGTGCGTGAAAATCGCGTCGCGAAGCACCGTGTACGGTAACCCGCCGAGCATTGCCGTCTGCACGGCCGCCATCATTTCGCTCGCTTCGGCACCAAATGCAGTGAATCCTAGGATGCGGTCGCTTTCAGCATCCACCAGCATTTTCACAAATCCACGCGTTTCGCCAATCGCAACGGCTCGAAGTACCCCGCCCATCGGCGTCTTCGCCAGCCGATATGTGATGCGCCGCTTCTTCGCTTCCGATTCGTTCAAGCCGACTCGCGCCCGTTCGGGATCGGTGAACATGCAGAATGGCACGAGCCGTTCGCGCGTCGTGCGGGTGCCACCGTTCAGGTTATCGCGGACCACGCGGAAATCGTCGTAGGCTACGTGCGTGAACTGCGGACTGCCCGCGCAATCGCCCATGGCCCAAACGCCCGCCGCGGTGGTCTCTAATCGCTCGTTCACCTTGATGTATCCGCGCGCGTCCAGTTCAACCCCTGCTGCTTCCAGCCCAATCCCCTGAGTATTCGGTGTTCGTCCGGTAGCGACCAATAGATCGGTTCCCTCGATTAACTTTTCGCCTTCGCTGTTTACGGCGCGGATTCGGACCTTTTGTCCCGAGAATCCTTCCACTTCGTTCACTCGCGTTTCGAGCAGCACTTTGATTCCCTCGCTCGCGAAGTTCTCCAGAAGTGCTTGCGCGACGTCAGGATCTTCAGCGGCAGCGATCTGGCGGCCACGTTCGACTATGGTCACCTTAGATCCGAAGCGGCGCAGTGCCTGAGCGAGTTCAAGGCCAACGTATCCTCCACCGAGCACGATGACGTAGTCCGGCAAACAGTCGAGATCAAGAGCTTCCACGTGAGTCATGGGCTTTGCGGCCGCAAGGCCCGGGATATCAGGAATGACGGAGCGGGATCCGAGGTCGAGAAACACTCGATCACGATTATGCGCTGGCCTCCACCGTTAAGGCTGACCTCAACCGTTTTCGGCGCCGCAAAGCGCGCTTCTCCCCTAATCAGTTCCGCTCCGGTAGCCTCGAATCGATCGAGATGAAACTGAACGCCATCCTCCACCATCTTTCGCTTGCGCTTCAGGACGCCCTTCATGTCCGTAGACACTGGTCCTGTTTGGACGCCATATTCCGCACCGTGCCGCGCGAACCAGTTCGCCTTCGCGCTGCGAATCACGTTCTTGCTGGGTAAGCAGGCGATATTCGGACACGACCCGCCGACGTATTCTCGCTCGACTACAGCCGTGCGGTGACCGGCTTGCGCCATATTCCACGTCAGGTGCTTGCCCGCCTCACCGCTTCCGATAACAAGAATTTCGTAGCTTTCTGCCTCCGACATCGTCCACCTCCTTGCGTGTACGCGGCTATCTCGCGCCTCGGCCCTCCGGGAGCTCCGTGCGCGATGCAAGAACATTACATCCGTTCGCTGCCAGCGACCACAATCACTTGCCACGTCATCCAGCGAGCATCGTCGCTCGCCAGAAAAGTGGGGGCCAGGGCGATGTTATCCGGCTGCGCGATCGGACAGAGGTGTGGTTTTCTCCTGCTGCTCTCTTGCGAGATGGCGTTTGCTGCGGCCATGATCCCGCCACCACCGAACACCGAAAGCCGTGTCCTTCTGAGCAGGAACATCGCTATTTCTAGAGACTGCCGAGGCTCGCGCCTCCGTCGATAAACAAGCTTTGACCTGTGATGAAACCAGCTTTCTCCCTAGCAAGAAATGCGATCGCTGCCGCAATCTCCTCGGGTTGAGCGAACCGCTTCATGGGCACGCTCCTCAAATAGCGGGCTTCGCCTTCGCTACCAGGTGGATTATTAGCGCGGAACAGTTCTGTTTGTGTCGGGCCCGGAGCGATGTCATTCGCCGTAATGCCATCTGCTGCGAGCTCAACCGCCATGGTGCGCGTCAGGCTTTCGAGTGCTGCTTTTGCCGCTGCGTAACTTCCACGAAATGCGAGCCCCCGAGTAACGAGGCTCGTGACGTTGATAATGCGGCCGAATCGAGCAGAGCGCATATTGGCCAATACGGCTTCGGTCAGTTGCAACGCTGGCCGAACGTTTAAGTCCATGACCGCACTGAACACGCCGAACTCGACGGCATCCAATCGTCTCGTGCTTGGCAATGCCCACATTGTTCACGATTCCTAAAACGTCTCCTCGAGTGCCTAACTCATTGGCGAGAGCCCGAGTCTGATTCTCATCTGCAAGGTCTGCCTCCATGAACACCCCTGGGAAGCATCGAGGGGAATTACGTGCAACCCCGATAACTGACCAACCCTGCTCGGCCAAAGTGTCGGCCGCGGCAAGGCCGATTCCCTTCGATGCTCCAGTGATGACGATCGACTTGTGTCAGCGGCGGAATGAGACTGGTCCAGTGTGGTGGTCCAATTGGTGCTGGACCGCCAGAGATTGATGGCGGCGAACCTTGGCCATACAGCATAAAAATTCTTGACTGCTGGTTTT
>QHYS01000361.1 GCA_003223325.1 Acidobacteriota bacterium | reverse complement strand
CCTTGTGGTGTCGTCATCCAGTCCTTTGATCCGGTTGGCTTCACGTAGCCTTGCATTTCCAGGATTGCGAGCGCCTCCTTCGCATCGGCCGCGCTGAGGTTCAGCGTCTTTGCAAAATCACGGTTGGTCCAACTTGTGATTCCGCGCGTCTCTTTAAGGAAACTGAACAATGCCGCAGCCTGAAGCGAAACCCGGCTAGCGGGTTCTGCCTCGAAGAGGCGCTTCTGCCTTGGCGTTGAGTTCCGCGTTATTCTGGAGGCCATCTGCTAATTAGACTCGCTTGGAACCGGTGTCCGGCGCAATCAAAATCGGTGCGCGGGATTGCCCTGCAAAGAACGGCCATAGGTACTGAAGGAACAGACGATCTCATGCTAATCGAGGGCCTTCTTCCGGTCTATCAGCGCTTCATCTCCCAAATCGTCGTCAGGGAGGTTTTTACGTTACTCACTCGAGAGTGGCGATGCGGTCGAGAACGTCATTATCGAGTGGTGTGATGTGTCCCGGGGAACGCTGCATGTCAAACGCTATAAAAAGCTCATGGAGGAAAGAACTGGATCTTCGCTCGCCGCGATCAACTCGCCACCACTCGTTAGTTAGCCTGTAATCTTTGGCTGCCTTGTCGGCATTGCCGAAGTCGGCGGCGACATCGAGTCACCGGCGGTAGCCACAGGCCTGCCCTTCTTCGTAATCACCACGGGCTCACGCGTGGCGCGTACATCCGCGTGGCGCGCACATCGTCCATGATCTTTAGGCACTGCGCTTTGAATTTAGCGGCTGGCATAATAATCATCACGCATAGCGGCCTTTACACAATCGACCTTCCCTCACCGATGTCCTCAAACCGTTTGATCAATGAGACTACATTGTTATATAATGTGGCTACTTTATGGGGGCTGAATGGAAAAAGTAGGTATTCGCGAGCTGAAGACGCACCTAAGTCGGCACCTCAAAAAAGTCCGGCAGGGAAAGCGATTGCTGATCACCGAGCGTGGTCGCACGATCGCAACTATCAGCCCGGTGGACGCACCGAGTGAGCTCGACTGGGCCTATCGCATGGTGGCCGAAGGGCGCGCACACTGGAATGGTGGTAAACCCCGCATTCCTGAGAATCCAGTCAAGCTAAAAGGTCGGAGGACGGCCGCTTCCATCGTAATCGAGGACCGGCGGTGAAGCTTTATCTGGATACCAGCAGCCTGGTCAAGGTATTCGTGGCGGAAACTGGTTCCGATGCAGTACGAAAATTGGTGGCCAAAGCAGCCGCTGTTTGCACGTCAACTGTGGCCTACGCTGAAGCCAGAGCCACGTTCGCGAGACTACGTCGCGCTGGCCAGCTCGATGCATCCGCATACGCTTCCGCCAAACGGGAATTTGAGGCGTATTGGCCGACCTATTTGACCGTGAATGCGACCGGCTCGCTTTGCCGCGAAGCTGGTGAGCTAGCCGAGCGGTTCGGGCTCCGCGGCTTCGACGGAATCCATCTCGCCTCCTTTGCTCAAGTAGCTCGTGAAGCCGGCATTGAGGAAACAAACTTTTCCAGCTTTGATGACCGCCTAAATGAAGCGGCGCGAGGTTTAAGGCGCACGCTCGCCCGGCGTCAAGGCTGACGAAATACCGGTTTGCCGCTGAGACCCGGCGGTGATGTCTCTCGACGTTGTGAGTCTTGGGAAACTGAGGTGGATCGACTTTGTCAGCGATCTAGATACCGCGTCCGATTCCTCCCGGCACACACGTCCACCGCGAGTAGTAACATCCGGCGAACCCTAACGAGACGCTTGAGCAATCAGTTGGGCCACCTTTGAGTTTGGACCCACGGGCTCGACGAAAAGAATCTGGCTGGGATTCAGGTACATGCGATCTGGTTCGTGCAGTTCCTTACCTCTCTTGACGAGCACGTTGTTGACTTGCTTGGATTCTCCTGGCTTGGTTTCTGGATTTCGCACCTTGACAATGTAGCTTCATGAAGCTACATTTTAACCATGAAAAGCGTAGGCCTTCGGGAATTGAAAAATCGTTTGAGCGAGTACGTTCGCGAGGTTCGGTCCGGCGAATGTGTTTTGGTGACCGATCGTGGTTTAGTCGTCGCAGAACTCGTCCCGCCTGGCCAAGGGACCGACAAGCGGGGTGCGCTTTCGGGGCTGGTCGGATTCGCAAGGAGAGGAGAACTGACCCTGGGTGCCCCAAATGCCGGGGCGTTGTATCCGAAGCTCGCACCTCTCTTGAAGCGACATCGTGCCCTTGAACTCCTCGATGAGGAGCGTGGTGCCCGTTGAACATTTATGCCGAGTCCAGCGCCGTGCTGGCGTGGCTCCTCGGAGAAGAGGCCGGTCATCGCGTGCGCAAGGTGCTCGGCCGCGCGGCACTGGTGACGGCTTCCGATCTTGCCCTCCTCGAGTGTGATCGTGTGCTGATTCGCGCAGTCACGCTGGGAGAGATCGATGAAGCCACGGCCGCTGACCGCCGCGTACTCTTGAATGCGGCGGCCGCCCACTGGCATCTGTGGCGAGTCAGTTCAGAAATCGTTGATCGAGCGCGGCGTCCGTTCCCCGTGGAACCCGTCCGCACGCTGGACGCAATTCACCTGGCATCAGCATTGGCCGTACGTTCCGCTGTCCCGGGTATAGAACTTCTGAGTCTTGACGACCGCATTCGCCAGTCGGGAAAGCAACTCGGCTTTCGACTGCAACCGAAATGAGTTACGCTGACGCACGCGGGCATCAGCTTTCTAACCGACAAGCTTCAAATTATTTTCTGTTGGCTTCCTCGAACTCCCGGCGGACACAGTCGAATGCGTCCGGTCATTTCGGATACGCGCAGGCCGGTCTGTGCGGCCAGGAGAAGAAACGCGTGATCGCGCCGGCCGAACCAGGTGCGTTGGTCAGGAGCGGCGAGCAGGGCGTCGACTTCCGTACGCGTGAGAAACTGCACCAAGGTCCGCGTGAAACGCGCGTCAGCGCTTGCTATACACAGCTCAGTTTCTCGGGGGCAAGAGATTCCTGAGCACGGAGGCCAATTGTTCAGCAAGGCGGCCCGTTCTGGCGACGGATTCGAGTTGCCTGTAGATGTCCTCAGCGTCACCCTGGTTGCGAACGCCGACAGCGCACACAACTACGACGCGATGCTCAGAATAAATACGGTAGACTACCCGATGGTTTCCGAACTGGTGTTTCCAATAACCGGCCAGCGAGCCGCGCAGCGGCAGCCCGAATTCTTCGGGGTTAACGGCCAGCTTTTTCTCTAAGACTTTTCGGAGTTGCTTCCGCACGCTACCGTCGAGAGCTTTGATGTCTGCTGCGGCGTCGGACATGTATCTAAGTTCAAAGGGAGGTTTGGAGCGGCGACAGGCGCAGAGGCCGAGGGCTGTTTTCGCCCTTTGCTCACTTGCCAAAAACATCCGCTGTTGTGAGCAGCCGGCCAGCCGCAACGTCGTCGTCAATGGTCTTCGACAAGGACAGCAAACGGTCGGTGAGTTCGCGGTCGGCGAGAATCTCCAGAGTGGCAAGAATTGACTCACGCTCCTTCACTAGGGAGTCCAAAAAGTCCTTGTCCACCAAATACTTTGGTGGCTGGCGGCGGTTCTCCACCAACACAACGCGGTTTGCTGTCGCTTGTTTCAAGTACGTTTTGAGCTTGTCTCGAAGGTCGGTCGCTGTGACCTTCTTTACGGCAATGGAAGCGCGTGCCATTGAAAACCTCCCTAATGTACGCTACGCATCACTAAATGTACATTTGATGAGAAGCTCTGTCAAGCATGCCGTGATTGCTCACTGGGGAAGTTGGCGTTTACCGGCTTCCCGTTTAATTTGGGCTCGGTGGTCCTCCATTGACGGGAAGCGTCTTTAGCCTTCTTGAGAAAGTCCTGATCGGCCTGACCGTCTTTGTCCACGCGCCTACACCTAACATTGCCGTGGGCATCTACAAAAACAATTAGATGCAGCGTATAGGGCAGCCTTCCCGCCTGTTTGGCACCGCCCGGCACGTCAATAATCGGTGTCCCGATCCATTGGAGCGACGAGTCTGAGTCCAGTTGCGCGCAAGGAATCGATTCTCGCGTTGCGCTTTCGGCACCCGGGTCCTCGGTGGCTACAAAATATCGGAGGCACAACGGTTTTGCTCTTCCCAGCGAAGAGTCTGGGTCAACTCCCTTCAGCTTTTAATTTGGACCCGATTACTCCCGGAGCCTCCTATATCAGCGCGGGGGAGCATGAATTACAGTTCTTCTACCCTTCCGCAGCCTGGCTCTTTGACCTTTCTCCACCAGGGCGGCGTTGCTCGTTTGTTGGAGGGGACGACCCCGGTGCAACGGCGGAGGGGTATAGCAAAACCAAAAGCGTCAGCAGACCAAGGATTACGCGGGAGCCCGGGCTTGTCAGACTCATCCGAACGCCGCGAGATGTTGTTCCATGATCCCGCCGCAATTTCCTTGCCAGAGGAGCGGATGCTTTTCTTTGGTCTAGGTTTCACAAAATATGGGTAGTAGACCCGGATACCAGAGGTGGAACGTCGGACGGTGTAGAGAACAATTGCTATCATCTTATTGTTTGGCAAGACAGTTGATATAGGGTTTCCCCCTAAGCACCAGCTAAGGTTGTTATGGTAAGAATTTCTAGGGTATCTACCTGATGGCAATTAGCTCTGACTCAGGTATTGTGCGGAAGCGCGCGACGCATCGCGTACCGATCGCCGCTCAGTAGGTGCGGCATCTCCCGTGTTGTCGGCGCGCCCGTTTCTAAATCACAGATTAATTACTTAACCACTGTGCACAGCCAACGAAGGCGTTTGAACGCCTCGCTAAGGTGTGTCCCCGCAGCGCATCTATGGAGGAGCTCGACCGCCGGAAGATCGATGCCTATGTGCGAGACTCCGATCTGGCAGGGTAGCTGAACTGCGGGAGACATTCCGCCCGACGTCCCGAGCATCAGCTCTGCAGAACGAGGTAGGAACGCCTGTCGGCCTTTGAATCGTGATGCGGCGGCGCTCTGTGAAGGGGAAAATGTCTAAACACAGTGGATTTGGTACGAAACGCGTCATGGTGGAGGGCCGTGGCACGGACACCAAATCGCACAGCTCTCTGCGTGCCGACATCATCATAGCCAACGCCCCGGACCCAGTGTTCGTTTCCGACCTCGAGGGGAAGATCCTGCAAGCCAACGATGCGGTTTCTCAACTACTCGGGTTCCGCCAAGATGAGGTGCTTGAGCAGTCGCTGTCGCGCTTCATCAGCCCCGAGGAAACACGCGAGTTCACGGCGGCGCTGCGCGAAGTGGTCGAACGCGGTGTCATGCGGAACGTGGTGCTGAACCCTCGCAGCGCGAGCGGCGAGGTCATCCCCACGAGCCTGAACGCCTCCGCCCTGCGCGATCCCCACGGCCGTGCGATCGGCGTGATCGGTATCCTGCGCGATATGCGGGAGCTGGACAAGGCCCGGGCCTATGCCGAGAGCTTGATCAAGAACGCCCCGGACCCGGTGTTCGTCTCCGACCTCGAGGGCAAGATCCTGCAGGCCAACGACGCGGTGTCCGCGCTACTCGGCTTTCGCCCAGACGAGCTGATTGAGCAGTCGCTGTCGCGCTTCATCAGCCCCGAGGAGACACGTGAATTCACGGCGGCGCTGCGGGACGTCGTAGAGCGAGGTGTCACTCGCAATGCTCGGCTCAACCCGCGGAGCGCGAGCGGGGAGGTGATTCCCACGACCCTCAACGCTTCGGCGTTGCGCGATCCGGAAGGCAAGGTGATCGGTGCCATTGGCATTTTTCGTGACATGCGTGCATACGAGCAGGTCGTCCGCGACCTAGAGAGGTCTAAGAGTGAACTGCAGGAGAAGATTTTGGATCTCGAGAAATTCGAGGAGGTAGTCGTCGGCCGCGAGCTGAAGATGATCGCCCTCGAGAAGGAACTGGAGACCCTGCGGAAGGAAGTCGGGAGGCTGAGGTCGGGGAGGGTTTGATCGTAACGCTGGAGAGAGTGAGAGAGGATCGGCAGCAAACGCTGACGGAGTCCGGGGTGACCGCAACGGCCGAGAGCCGACTCCGCGCCGAAGTGGTGACGCTAGAGAGCCGCCTGCGGAAAGGCGACGAGCAGCGCCGCGCGATGCTCCACATCATGGGCGACCTGAACGAATCCAACAAACGCCTCACCAACCATCGGAAGGCGATGCTTCACATCCTCGCCGACTATGAGCAGGACCGCCGACGACTGGCCCGGCAGAGCGAACGGCTCGACAATTCGAGGCGGGCCTTACTGCATATCTTGCAGGGCTCGCACAAAGACAATCAGCGTCTGGAGGTCAGCCGCAAGGCCATGATTCACATCATGGGTGACCTGCAGGAGACCACGGCCGAGATCCAGCGGCGCGAACAGGAGCTGCGTGAGAAACAGGAGCAGCTGGTCCAAGCGGGAAAGCTCGCTACGCTCGGCGAGCTGACTACCGGCGTCGCCCACGAGCTCAACAACCCGCTCAACAACATCGGCCTGTTTGTGGCCAACGCGATCGACCTTTTAGAACTCGGCGTGGGGAACAGGGAGCAAATCGGCAGCGAGCTGCGCCACGCCATGCAGCAGGTGCGCAAGGCTTCGGAGATCATCTCGCATCTGCGCACGTTCGGACGAGCGGCCGCCGTCAGCCGCGAGCCGGTCTGCCTAAGGCAAGTGATCGATCGGGCGCTTTCCCTGATGCAGGAGCAGCTCCGGCTACGCGAGATCGAGGTTACGGTCG
>QHYS01000077.1 GCA_003223325.1 Acidobacteriota bacterium | reverse complement strand
CGCGCTTCCTTGATGGCCGGCAACTGCGATTGTTGTTCTAGCCAGGTCACACCCTTTCGATTGGTCTTGTAGGACTCTATCCGCTCTTGTAACCCAGCATGGTATAACTCTCGACACAACATCAGATGGGTGTCCAGCATCCTTCGCTGTTTACGATTGGGATAGAGTCGATATTTGAAACTTCTGTGCATAGCTCCCGTAACGGCTCGCTCACCCAGACTAAAGTCTGAGATTGCGCTCGCCGAGAGGTTCATTGGAGTTCCCCTCCGCGGATTGCCGTCGTTACGACATTATATCTCGCATCCGTGCTTCTTGACGTGATGCCGAGAATCGATGTAAGAGCATGGCTGCACGAAACGAGGAGGAATGCAATGCGTTCGATTCGTCCGGCAGTGATCGTTTTGGTTTCCGGCGCGCTGGTTTTTACCGGGGGCATGCTCACCGGCAGGCTTCGCGCCCAGCAGTCCGGGGCAAGTCCGACGCCCTTCTACGTAATCACTTTTGTGGACCTTATTCCCCCTAATAAGGATGCCGGTGTGGCGCTCCTGAAACAATACGTGGACACTACGCGCAAAGAGCCCGGCAACCAAACCTCCGAGGCACTCACGCAAATCAGTCGGCCCAATCATTTTTTCCTCTATGAGGTCTGGCAGAACGAAGATGCCTTCAACAGGCACGAAAGCAATGCGGCCACGCGCGAGTTTCGCACCAAAATGCAGCCCATGCTGGGCGCCCCTTTCGACCAACGCCCGCATTCCAAGCTCGAGTAGCGACCGCGAGCCCAACCGGCTCTGGCTTCACAGCGCCGCGGTCTTCAGCGTGGTATCCGTTACACACGTGCTCTGCTCAGGCATTTGTTTTTGTAGCGCCGCCCTTCCAGGAGGCCGGTTCGAAGCTGTCATTCCGAGGGCCGCATTTACGCGAGGAATCTGATTTTCGGTTTTTCAGGTGCCCCGAATGTCGTCTTCCTGTATGGGCTGCGTGTTCCCGAGGCATCGGGTTCCCGCTACCCGCGAAGCCCTGCCGCCTGTCGCGTGGCCGCTACTGAAAGCACCAGTTTGCCTTGCGTCCTGCGGTTCTCTAGCAACTGGTGCGCTTCGCTCGCTTTTTCCAGCGGCAGCACGGCTGCAATATTCAGTTTCAGCCAGCGCTGCCGGATTCCTTCGATCACGTCATTCGCTCGCCGCATCAGCTCTTCTCGCGTGCGGATGAAGTTCTGCAAGCTGCCTCCGGCAACCGAGATCGAACGCCCCGCCAGCGCGTTCGGCGAAATTGGGTCTATCGGCCCACTAGATGCTCCAAAGACGACAATGTGCCCACGGATCGCCACCGCCTCGAGGTCGCCTTTAAAGGTGCTCTTACCGACGCCGTCAATAATGAGATCGGCGCCATGTCCGCTCGTAATGCGCTTGGTTTCCGCTACGAAATCTTCATCCGCATAGATAATCACGTGCTCGGCACCCGCTTCGCGCGCCGTGCGCGCTTTTTCCTCGGTCGAAGTCGTGCCGATCACCGTCGCGCCGAGGTGCCGCGCCCATTGCACTAGCAGGCCGCCCACGCCTCCCGCCGCCGCGTGCACAAGCACGAAGTCACCCGCCTTGGGCTTGCGAAATTCGTGGATCAGATAATGCGCCGTCATTCCCTGCAGCGGGAAAGCGGCGCCTTGCTCAAATGTGAAATCATCCGGCAACGGAATCAGCCGGGTTGCATCCGCGACCATGGCTTCCGCATATGCGCCCGGCAGCCCTGTGAACGCCACTCGGTCCGACGGCTTCAAGTTGGCGACGCCTTTTCCTACCGACTCCACGACGCCCGCTCCTTCGGCTCCCGGCGTGAAGGGCACCTCGCGCGGATAACTTCCGCGCCGCTGCCCCACGTCCATAAAGTTGACGCCCGCCGCGACCACGCGCACTACCGCCTGCCCCGGGCCGGGCTCTTCGATCGGAGCGATGTCCTCCAGTTTTAAGACTTCAGGCCCGCCAATTCGTTCCACTCGAATCGCTTTCATCTCAGCTTCCTTTCGGCCGCGATGCCTTCGTCGGCGGCGCCGCAAGCATTACAAAAACGCGGCATAATTGTAAACATACTTCGTAAACCTGCGTGGTTCGCCTCCCTGGTCCGCGCTGCGAGCCTTCGTGTGTATCCGGTCGTTGCCGGAGGTTGGGCCCTTGTAGCCCAGGGCGCCCCGAGGGCTCTGGGCATTCCGTGCGGGTCGGCTTCAGCCATGACCTAAACACCCATGAGTTTAGGTTAGAGAGCCTTTTCGCGTGCCCCCTACGTCGTTTTTGGTGTGGGACCATGTGGCGTTGTTAGGACTCGAGCAGGTTCGCTCAGCCCAAAAAAACGGCGAATTCCTGCAAAAACTGAGTGCCCCGCACGCCGCTCTTGCGCGTGGATCTCTGCACTGCGTCTTGCCGCAGGTTGGCGGAGGCTCGCTGCTATAGCCCAGGGCGCGGCGCTGTTTGCCGGCCCTGGTGAATTTCTCCGCCCCTAGAATCTAAATCGCGAGAAGATTCGAGAGGTCGGCGGAGAAGCGAGCGAGTTCGTCTAAGTGTGCCGCCGTCACTTCGACGGCCTTGTCCTTCCACACGAACACCGGCCGACCGTTGCGACGCGTCCGCACCGCAAGATTCGAGTCGATCAGGAAGCACGGCTCGCCCATAATTTTCAGCGCCGTATCGCCCGCGGCCACGAGCAGAGCCGCAAACGACCCGCGACGCACGGCCATTGCGCTCGCGTAGAGCGGAAAAACCACCGGCGTGAAGCCCTGCGCGACGAGGCGCTCGAGGATCGCGACGTGAGCGGGCGTGAGCGGCAGGTCAGACACTTGTAGCGGCCGCCTTCAGGCCGGCCTGGAGGAAGTATAAACCGCAGCCCCGGGGGACTGCGGCGACCCACATGCTGTCATGCTGACGAGTACGGGCCCCCGGCGCACGCCGGTTTTGCGTGCACCGGGGTGTGCGAGCGAAGGATGTCTCAGCCTTTTCCGTGGCTTAGGCAACGGCCGGGTCGCTGGCGGCGCTGGGGGCCTCGCGTTCCAGGGACTCAAGGATGGCGCGCAACGTGTAAATCAGTTCCTGCCGCGAGACGCTGCTCTTGCGAAACTGGATACGCAAGCGGAAGGCTTCGTTTTCGGGCTGAAAATTAAAGATGAATGGCTGCGGCCGGGGTCCGGCGCTCTTTTCGTCGCGGCGTTCGCGGCGCGCCTCATCACGCGTGAGCCCGCCCTGAATGATGCGCACCAGCGCTTCGGCCATTTTCTTTTCGTTGGGTTGCCGAGCGATCTGCAGCAGCAAAGACTTCGAGACGATGCTGTGCTCGACGCACTGGCGGCGAATAGCATCCGGAATGAGGCGCAGCGAAAGCGTCTCGGTGACTGACGAGCGCGCCTTGGCGATCTTGCGCGCGATATCTTCGTGGGTATAGGCAAATTGCTCGGCCAGCCGATGCAGGCCGTCGGCTTCTTCAAAGGGCGTGAGGTCCTTGCGCTGCAAATTTTCGATCAGCGCGAGCTCCAGCGTTTCCGCGTCGTCTGCTATCTTCTCGATGCACGGCAATTCCTTGAGCCCGGCCTCTCGTGCGGCGTGATAACGCCGCTCGCCCGATATGATGTAGTAGGTGTCTTCCCGCGGCATGTAGCGCACGAGCAGCGGCTCGAGGACGCCCTTCTCCTTGATCGATTCGCAAAGCTCGCTGATGTCGCCCAGGAATTTGCGCGGCTGCTCCGGATTGGGGCGAATCTTGCCGATGGGGACCATCCGCCCCACCGCGGCGCCGCTGAAGCTGGTCAGCTGCTCGACGTAGTGGGCGTCATGCCGCATCTTCAGTGTGACTGGCAATCCGATCCTCTTCGACACGTTGAATGACCTCCAGGGCAAGCTTTCGGTATTCCTGAGCGCCAGGCGACTTCGGCGCGAAAGTGAGAATGGTCTCCTTATAGGCGGGACTCTCCTCTAGGCGCACGTTTTTGCCAATCCGCGTCTTAAACAATACCGGGCCAAACACGGAGCGAATCTGCTCGTGGGTATCGCGCGAGATGTTCGTGCGCTTATCGAAAAGGGTGATCACCACTCCGAGAACCTTCAGCGCGGGATTGGGGCGCGCCCGAATCCGTTCGTAGGTTTCGAGCAGGTCATCAGTGCCCTCGATGGCGAAATAAGCCGCCTGAATGGGCACGACGAGGTGTGTGGAGGAAACCATCGCGTTCACGGTCAGTATTCCGAGCGCCGGCGGCGTATCAATGAGCACGTAGTCGTATTCCTTGAGCGACGCCGCGAGCGCGTCTTTCAGCTTGAAGGGGGCGTCGAATTGGCCGGCGAGCTGCTGTTCCAGCTTGGCCAGCGTGAGCCTGGCCGGTGCCAAAAAGAGCATCGGATCTTTGGTCGGTTTGATTACTGCCGCCATCTCCGCGCGGTGGTCGCCCAGGACGTCGAACATGGAAACCTGCACTTCGGCAGGGTCAAAAAAGGC
>QHYS01000364.1 GCA_003223325.1 Acidobacteriota bacterium | reverse complement strand
AGCCCCTTCAGCCATTCCCGCACCGGCTCCCCGCCTGCCTCGGTGCGGAAAAAGATCGCCGGGAGCCGCTTACCTTGGTTTTCGGGTGGCTCCGATTGGACTTCTTCGCCCTTCGGGAGTTTCTTGCGCACTCAGGTAGTGTACCACATAAGGTACACTGAGGTTCTTTAGAAATCGGTTCGGACTCAAGCGCAGGACAAAAAAGTAATTATCCGTCGAGACGCCCCTCAATACGTGTTGCCGGCGGCTTGAACAAAGTCATAGACCTGCCAGCGCGGCTCGGTGGTCTCGCGCCATAGAATCT
>QHYS01000363.1 GCA_003223325.1 Acidobacteriota bacterium | reverse complement strand
CGTGCCTCGAAATAGACCATTTCTAACCTACGGCGATCCGTTCCAATCGTTCGAGCGTGTCCGGATACTTGCGAACCAGCAGGACAAGAGCCGCTGCTTGGGGATTCGGTTTTGCGCGCCCCTGTTCCCACTTCTCGAAGGTGCGTTCGTTAATTCGCAGCTTGCGAGCGAAAACGGCTCGTGAACACCGTAGTAGCTTGCGAGTGTCCCGAATCAACTTGGAGTCCACCTTGGGGAGCGGTGCCGCTTCCACCTTATAGGTGCGCAGCGCGATTGCGAGGTGTAGTGAATGCAAAAGTCATACGAACATGGTACAGCGACCCACTTCGGCCCCGAGTCATCCGGAGCCGCGGCCCTCACGAGGGGTGCCAATAACGAGCACATCTATGTCGCTGGGAATGAGTTTTGCCGGGCCCTGGAACCACACATGCGCCTTTCGTGTTAACCTCGAATCGGTCTGGCATAGCATATGATTTTGCGGCACAACTTGCTGATCGCTTGACGGTTATATCCTAGAACTGGAATAATCGAATGGCCAGACCAAAGGGGGTTCCTGGCGAAAGGCCGTTATTTTGGATGGGTTCCAGCAAAGATGATTTGCTGGCTTTCCCAGAACCAGTGCAGGACGAGATAGGCACCGCGCTCAGCGTAGCGCAGTTTGGCGGTAAACACCCGAGCGCTAAGCCCTGGAGAGCTGAGGGCCCCGGCGTCTTCGAAGTCGTGGAGGATCATCGCGGGGACACCTATCGCGCGGTTTACACAGCTTGATTCGCGAAGGGGTTGTGTACGTTCTTCACGCGTTTCAAAAGAAATCGCCGAGCGGCATCCGAACCTCGAAGAGAGACATAGAACTAATCGCTCGACGGCTCCATGAGGCCAGGATGGATTTTGAGGTGAGATATGGGAAAGACCAGAAATAGGATCGAAGTGGTACCGAGCTCGGGCAACGTATTTGCGGATCTGGGTCTTCCCAACGCTGAGGAGAAACAGACCAAAGCGCGCTTGGCTTTTGCGATTAATGAGATCGTGCGCAGCCAAAAGCTTTCACAAGCGGCGGCCGCTCGGCGCCTCGACGTCAACCAACCGAAGATTTCTGCGCTTCGGAATTATCAGCTCCAAGGCTTCTCTGTGGAACGCTTGATGAAATTCCTCACCGCCTTGGACCGTGATGTAGAGATCGTGATACACCATAAATCCCAAAGACGCAAAGGCGGCCGAATCCTCGTGACGGCAGCGTGAATTCGCCGCACACGCATCTTGCCGATCCTGAGGCGACTCAGCCCCATCTC
>QHYS01000360.1 GCA_003223325.1 Acidobacteriota bacterium | reverse complement strand
CGCCCCACTTCAGGATGTCTGAACCTTAGTTGTTAGGCTCGTAGAGAAACCAGCAGCAGTCGGGGCTGTGGGAAAAATGGGAATCGCGCGGGTTGTGCGCGATTCCCAAGGGCGGTGGGAAGGGAGGAAAACCTGCTTTTGGTTTTCCTCGCTTTCCACGGACCGGCCCGCGGCGGGCGACGATGTCCTCACCAGCGTAGTAGCCGGCTGCCACAAGCCTGAGATCGTTATGAAACAGGCGCATCAGCCAGGCCAGATAGCGCACTCCGCCCGAGATGTTTTGGTTGATATTGCAGCTATCTTTCATGCCCAGCCGCCGAGCGGTCGCCGGCATGAGCTGCATCAAGCCCCTCGCGCCCTTCGGAGAGACCGCACAGGCCCGCCAGTTCGATTCCCGCTCGATAATCGCGCGTACGAGAGAAACGGGCACACGGTAGTGCCGCGCATACATCGCGGCGTAATATTCGGCCGCGCGGCGGTTTTGCGGATTCGCTGGCTTCGGCGATTCGGCAGCGAGGTTCGCAGCTACCATCAACACGAACGCCAGGGGGAAAAGCCGTGTCACAAAGCGCTCCCTTCGAGGCTTTGCGCCGTGTACTGCTGTGCATCGTAGACGAGGCTGGCGAAGCCATCTCGCAGCAGCAATTTCCGGCGGTCCGCTTCCGTTTTGGCCAACAGTGGCAGGAGTGTATCTCTCATCTCGGCTGTGACTTTTTCAGCGCCGAGAATTCTCAGGGCCTGGGCAAGATCGAGAATCTCAGAGACGGATGGCGGCTTTTCCAGGCTCCATCCGCGCAGCGCCTTTGCCAGACCCGCCATTCCCGCATGAAACTCCGCGCCTGCATCGGCAGTCCTCATGGCAACGATTTCCGCTTCCCGCTCCGCGGTGGGATGCTCTACGCGAAGATAGAAACTGCGCCGGCGGAGCGGATCTCCGATTCGCCTTTCTTCGTTCGATGTGAGCACGACGAAAGGAATGCTCTTTGCTTGGATCGTCCCGAGCTTGGGAATGCTGAGCTGCCACACGCTTAGCAGTTCCAACAACATGGCCTCGAACGCATGGTCCACCTTGTCCAGTTCGTCAATCAGCAGAACGCAAGGTCGTTCATATTGCAGCGCGCGAAGAAGCGGTCCCGCGCTGAAGAATTGCTCGCCGTGTAATTCGTTCTTCAGCAGCCCCCAATCAACGCCCGAAGCCCTGGCTTTTAGCTCTACGCACAGCCTTTGCAGCGATTCATCAAATTTCCCGATGGCCTTGTCTTCGCCGATCCCTTCGTAGCACTGTAGGCGCTCCACGTTGGTATTGGCTGCTTGCGCGACGGCGTACGCAAGTTGTGTCTTGCCGCTACCGGCTGGCCCCTCCGAGAACACAGGGCGATGCAACGAATTCGCGAGAAATACCGTCGTGATAGCGACGGAATCGCCGATGTAGCCCGCCTTCCGTAGGCCTTCGCTGACTTCCTGAACGGATGAAAACACTCTTGCCCTCCTGCCTACCCAGATTCTTGGGGCCAAGCGTCAAGAAGCTACGGCCGAATGAAATTTCGGTCAAATTGGCTTTGGTTGGCCAATAGGTTCATGGCTGGCGTGCGCCTACCATTGTCCCTGCGCTCGTTGCTCCAAGACGCTCAAGCGTTGTGTCCCGAGCGCTCCTTTTGTCGCTGCTTGCCCGAATTCTCGATTCGTCCTACAACCAAAGGCCAATGGCAAGGGACAAATCCCTGCGATGAGGAAATACTTGAGAGGTAGAAGACGATGTTGTCCGCAGATAGCCAAGTCCAGCCGAGCGACAGCGAAACAATGGAGGACCTGTTGACACCCGAACAGGTGGCCAAACGTTTAGGGGTTTCCCCGCGATGGGTGCGCGATCATGCGACCAGGCGGTCGCCTAGAATTCCTGCCGTGGACCTGGGATCTCGAATGCGCTTTCGACCGAGCGCCGTAGAGGATTTCATCAGTGAGCGGAGCCGCGGGACTTCCCAAAATAAACGGCGCGTATGACAATGGGACGTTCCCCGCGACCAACGATGGACCATTAGGAGAATGAGCATGGCAATGGTTTATCAAGCGGGACTTGTGTACGAGAAAGGCGCCCGGATCAAGAAATGGTACGGGCAATTCCGGGTCTACCAGCAGGACCAACAGGGAAAGGAGGTCAGGAAGAACAAGAAGGTCATCTTGGGTTTGAGATCCCAGCTTCGGAAACATGAAGCCGAAGAAAAACTGAGGGAGATCATCCAACAGCATAACGGCAAGACGCCCGCAGAAAGGGCGGTTCTTCCACCTGATGACAGCGTGACACTTGATTGGTTCGTCAAGGAGAAGTACCTTCCGCTGCGACGGGGCAAGTGGAGCACAGCGACCAAGAAGAAGACGGAATTCGAAATCAATCACTACCTGGTCGAGAACCTCAAGGGCACGTCCTTGAGGAACATCGGCTTATTCGAGTTGCAGACGCTCGTCAACCATCTAGCGGACAAATATTCCGATTCGATCGTGAGGCATGCGTTTGCAAATCTGAAATCCATTCTGAAAGTGGCAACGAAGTTGAAGGTGCTCGCAGAAAACCCTGGAGAGGACCTAGAGATGCCGCTCACGCGGCCGGTTGATAAGCCGACGATCACAGCCGAACAGATCAACAGCTTGATCGAGGCGATCGAGGATCTGCATGACCTGTGTCTGATGGCCATCGGCCTGTTCTGCGCCACGCGCACGAGCGAGACTTTCGGGCTGCAATGGAAGTCATACCAGCAAGACAAGCTGATCATTCAAACCACCGCGTTTGAGGGTCGGCTGTACAACCGGGTGAAAAATGAGGCCAGCCGGAGTGCCATGCCGATTCCGGAGGACATTAGACCGATCATGGAGGCCTGGCGACGAGCGTGTCCCGACAGTTCTCCCGACGCCCTCATGTTTCCGACGTTCGGAAGGCAAGCGCGCCGGGGAACGAAAGTGCCGCGGCAAGCCAGAAACTTCCTCAAATGGCGGATTTACCCGATCACCGACAAGCTCGGAATCCCGCGAAAGCTGGTTACCTTTCAGGTGATGCGGCGGACGTTGGGAACGGACTTGCAAGAGCACGGTACCATGAAGGATGCGCAAGCGGCACTCCGGCACGCAAGCATCAAGACGACCGCCAACGTTTACATGCAGCCGATTCCGGCCAGTGTGACTGCGGCGTTGAACTCGCGGACGAGGGCAGTTTTGGCGAAAAAGCCGCAGGTTTCAGGAAAAACTCCTGAAGCAATGCTCCCCAATGCTCCCCAATTCCAAAAAGTGGAGAGCACAAGTGCTTGAAAAGAATGGCTCCTCAGGTAGGACTCGAACCTACAACCCTCCGGTTAACAGCCGGATGCTCTGCCATTGAGCTACTAGCCGGATGCTCTGCCATTGAGCTACT
>QHYS01000082.1:4521-7444 GCA_003223325.1 Acidobacteriota bacterium | reverse complement strand
CGTTCAAGTCCCGGCAAGGCGAGCGTTCGCTGGGATAACTGTCGTGCTGGAAACATGGCGAATGCTCGGCTTGCCGGGACTTGAACGGCGTCGAACAGCAGGAAGATTGGCGGGTCCGCTTGGCGAAATCCGCGAGCGCTGGCAAAGGGCTGACTCTTTCGCGGGCGGAAGTCAGAGCGCTTTACAAATTCGTAGTGGAAAGTAGAGGTTCTGAGTGAGCCAGGAATGGCCAAAAGTCAGCAAAAATGAACGGCATGGGTACGAGGAGCCAGAGAGGGCCGCCGCGCCGACCCCAGCGCCGCTATCACCCTATGACTGGCGCGTCTTTAAGGGAATCCCCGATGAGCGCTCGTACTCCGGCACAAAGATAGACGAACTGCTGACCGAGTACACTGCTCATCTCCAAGCCGAGCTTCAGGCAGCCCACAAGACAGTTTATGACATCCAGACTGTAGCCTATGAAGCCAATCGGCTGCTGGAGAAACGTGCCGAACAGGCGGAGGCCCGCTGCCGAGAACTTGAGGCCGAGCTAGAGCGGGTGCGCAAGCAGGGAACAGATGCTGTGCTTGATTTAAAGGAACAGATGCAGGAAATGAAAATCATACATAACGACGATTTGAAAGCCGCGGAGGCCCGCTGCCGAGTGCTGGAGGAAGCGCTGCGCAAATATTGGCATTGTCGCCATGCTTGGATGATAGATTGTTTTTGCACAAAAGAAGCACGAGCGGCGTTGGCTCCCGGCTAGGAGGAGTAGCAATAAATCCACTCAATGCGCAAAGTGAAACAGGATCAGCAAAGCCTTGATTCCGCCCACCAGTGACAGGATTACCGCTAATCCCAGAGCCACCACAAAAGCCCACACAAATCCTTTTACGGAAGAATCTCCCATGTCTTCACCCGCTTAAGCATGGCCGACGGACCCAGGTATGCCGAATTATAGAAATCAAAGCGCAATACGTGTACCCGCAAGAGAAAGTACCCCCACTCGCCGGGAAGCTTCCAAGGAATGCCAATCCGTATTCCCAAGATTTCCAAAGTTAGGAAGGGCGCTGGCGCCTTGGAGCGGAAAAACAGCATCCACTCAAAAAACGCGGCCAGCCAGCGATTAACCCGTTTATCCGTGCCTTCGAACGGAGGCACACCGGAGGTCATGCGTGCCCAGCGTTCGCCGAGAGTCATCGGTAGTTTTCCGGATTGGAGAAAAAGCGCGCGAGCAGAATCACAATTACGATAACCACCAAGAATGCGCCAATTAGAATGACCTTAATTATGGCTTTTTGCCGAAAACTCGCGTGTAACAATCGATCCAATCCGCCATGATGCATGCTTGGGCCTTGGTCAATTCCATCTCGCCTTCACAGACTTTGCGCTTGAGCTCATTTTCTAGTTGATCTTTGACGTGGAATCCCGGCGAGCCGTCAGGATAGTGTGCCAGTTCTGGCCAAAGATTATGAATTTCGTCGGCTCCGCCGAGTTCCAAAGGCAGCAAATGGTCGAGTTCCATTACGCCCTCTTTGGGGCATTCGTTGGGAGTGAATCCATACATGCCGCAGACTTGGCGCTTCATTGGCTTAGTGGTGTGGCGGAAGCGCTTGGTGCGGAATTTGGGCGAACAGATTTCTCGGGCATTGGCGGTGCGCACTACTCCTGGCGTGGTCGCGGGATTTGGCAGCTGCGCCATGGCTGCCAGGGAAAAACCGCAGAGAATCAGCCAGCGCATCAGGCTGCTGGGGTATTGGCTACGATCGCCGCGCCCAAAGCATCTGCGCTGCCTTTCAGTTCTGCGGCCAGAGCTTGAGTTGCGGTCACATTGCCCGCAACCGACGATAAGCGGGCAGAAAGCGAAGTAAGCAGGTCGATAGCCGCTTTTTCCGCATCTTCATTGGCGGTGGCCTGGTCGATGAGTTTTTGCATTTCTGCAGTGGTGCCGGATTTGTCTACCATGGTTGTGTTCTCCTTTATTTCTTAGGTTGATTTTTCGCTACAACGTTGGTTAAGTTTTCCGCGCTGGTTTTCAGTTCCTGAGTCACTTGCTGAAGTTTTGCCGAGTCCGGGCGTGCGCCGAACCAGGTGCGGATGAGTTCAAATTGCGCCGCATCCCATTTCAAAGTGATGGTGATCTGATGGTTGAGGGTCATAAATCGTGACCAGCTTAATCGCGGCAACATCGGTCAGTGGTCGTAAGACGAGAGCGCATCCGCCATGGCGCT
Organism: Acidobacteriota bacterium; assembly: GCA_003223325.1. Taxonomy (GTDB): domain Bacteria; phylum Acidobacteriota; class Terriglobia; order Acidiferrales; family UBA7541; genus Palsa-189. Next base: position 5,234 of record QHYS01000082.1, on the reverse strand, counting down.
AGTCATTGCGGTACAGGCGGCTTCAAATTTGGCTTCGTCTTTGGGCTTCGCCCCTGGCTTCAATTCGTTCATCACATCATGCACCAGGGCAGCCACAAAGGGAGTAGCTGCTTTCAATTTGTCGGAGCCCATTTTGGCGTCTGCTCCATAGGCTGCGGCCCACATCTGTTCTGCCGTGATGATGGTATGGAACGCCGATAGCAGCCGGTCGAATGTTTTGGTCAACGATACGGGAACGATTTTCGATACCAGCGGCAATAAATTCATATTGGTGATGGCATCAACGATCTTGACTGCGATGGTGCCGAGTTTCTTGAGAAAATTCATGTTGCCCTCCAACGGGTATTTTCTGTCGAGAAATTCTAAAATTCTTTCCAGGAATGTGGTGGACATGCCCAAACGAACCAACAATCTTCCTAAATAGCGGTGTATTCCTTGTAGATAGCCAGACATTTGGCGGCTCGGTCGGGATCGGTAGACCAGCTTTTGGAGACTTCGCGCACGAAGGTTTCAGGGTCTTGGGCTTTGAGCGCATTAGCGTAGTGAGGATAATGTGGAGCGAGGCGTTTCAAAGTATCCAAGCGGTCGGCAAAGGAAGTAGTCCAGTCGGGATATTTTACCCAGAAGGCGACGGCACGCTGCCAACGCTCATCAAGAAATTCTTTAGTCGGCAAAGAGACAGTTCCATAGAGCGGATGCAGATGCTGCTTGGT
>QHYS01000082.1:1936-4506 GCA_003223325.1 Acidobacteriota bacterium | reverse complement strand
GTCCCGAAAATGTTGTTATCTTCCGCGGCTAGAACGGATTTGCCCCAGGCCGATTCGAGCGCTGCTTCGCAAGCTGCCATCTGAGGAAAAGGATGCGAAGCTGCCGCCGCTGCCGCTTGAGCTTTATCCAGAAATTCCACTTGCTCATCCGTCATATCTCTTCCGAATGCGAGGCCGCATAGATGGCATAGGCGGCCAAGTCCACCAGAACGCGCCGAAAATTCTTGCCACGCTTGTGGGTAATGACTGCCAGCGACTGCAAGCGTAATCCGAGCTGCTCGTAAATTTCCTCGCGGCTAGGCACTTCCTCTTCGTGCTGGTAGGCAAAGGCGGAAAATTCGTTGGTCACATCCGTCAAGGCGCGCGTCAGCGCCGTGATCGCTACGTGCACGAATTTATCCTGGCTTGAAGGGTTGCCGCTCATGGATCAGTTACCAAGGGCCAATTACGCTCAGGGGGTTACACAGAGGCCATTTTAGAATGCTCTCAATCCAGCTATGGTAGCCATGTTTGAGGAGGATTCACTTTATGAATTGGCTTCTGACATCGTTTGCCGCTCATGGCACGCTTTGGGCCTTGGGCGCTTTCTACATGTTCTCCAACGCAATCGCTGCTTTGCCGTCGCCTGGCAGCGGGAGCTCAACCTTCTATCGCTGGTCGTTTGACTTTCTCCACCTGATCGCGGGCAATATCGCCAAGATTGTTGCTACGCGCTATCCCGGAGCAGTCGTAACCTCGGCGGCAGATGCCACGGCGAAGTAATTCGGGAGAGGATCGAATGCTACGGCTATGGCGCGAGACAGTTGGACAAGACATCGCGGAATATGCCGTCCTCCTAGCATTCATCCTCGTTCTGGTGATTGGCGCGGTGCGCATTGTGGGCCAGGCGACACAGCGTAATTTCGACCGGGCCGAAGACGCTATTTCTTCTCCAGGCGATCGATGAAATCATGCGCTCGAAAATGCAGGGCTTCGCGTTGTCGTTTGAATCGGTGGACTTCATCGGACTGATGCGCACTGCAGAATTTGGGATTGATGTTCACGCCTGGCCAAAGATTCGGATCAGCCACTGAATTTTTGCAGCGCCGCCGTGTCGTAGTATTTTTATCCTGGGCTTCATGCTCACACTGCTCAAGAGAACATACCTTGCATTTGCCCTCTTGCCATTCGTGCCGGCGATGGCCATAGTTGGAGTTCATCCGATAACACCGAGTCCTGCCTCCGGCTGTCCACTCGTTTAATTAGCTAGTCGGAGGCGGAACTGGCGCGCACGCGGCAGGTCTTCCGAGTGCTGGCCACAGACGTCTGGCGGGGGAGGAAGTTTCATCCAAACTAGAAGCGGCGGACGTACAAGGCAAAGATTCCGAAGTGGTACGACTTTTGGGCGGTTGAGCCTAGGAGGTTTCGCCTATTGTTCGCGGCGCAAAATGGCGTTTGACAGAATTTCCCCAAGGGCTATGATGATAGTCAACTTATGAAGACATTGAAGTGCTCGAAATGCGGGCATCAGTGGCTGCCGAGAATCGAAAGGCTGCCCCGGGAGTGCCCGTCTTGCAAGAGCCGGTACTGGGACAAAAAGAGGAAACTATGAGCTTCGTGCTTTTGATCCTTTTGTATCTTGTACACACTAATTCTTTGTTTACCCTAGGCGGAGGATTTTTGGCTTTCTCGATCATTCTGGTGCTCGCTGGTTGAAGATTCCACCCCAAGGCTGGTGCATCGCCAGCTCTTCATCCCTGCGGATATCGTCAATCTCTTGGTGGGCATCGTCCACTAATTTGCGGATATCCCAGTCATCCCAGTTGTCGGCCATTTGCGCCTTCATTTCTTGTTCTGCGCCACGAATTTTTGACGGGCATCGGCTTCGGTCATGCGATATTGTTTGGAGCCTAATCTTTCTTTCGTCTGTTTCAGGCTTTCTTCGAGCACCTTGGTCAGATCGACATCGGTCAGCGGCTCATCAAAATGAGGATAGGGCCGCGCTGGTTCCATGCCTTGCGGTACTCCGCGCGCTTCAGCGACTCTCATCCATTTCTGAGTGTCTACCGATTGCCGCGCAATCTGCTCTTTGACCATGGTTGAATGCGCCGCATAGCCGTGCGATTCAAGGTCGGCCCTGAGAGCATCGAGAATTGCCTGATCCTCGACAATTTCCCTGCCAGCCTTGGGAAATTCGATTTTTGAGGCAGCAGGATTATACCTGCCTTTCCATTCCGGCGCGGCAGTTTCTAACACCTGCTGGGCAGTATCAAGGTCGCCCTTTTTCAAATAGAACTCAACTTGCGATTTGGTGCGTAGATTCGCGCCTTTGGTTTCGCCCGTGGGCGGAAGCACCTGATCAACAATATCGGAGGTAGCTGTACGTAATTGTCCAAGCGCCTGGGCCTGAACTTGCGGAGTAGCGTTAGGCGCAAGAGCAATCGATTGGCGCACAGTTTTAATTGGAACTTTGCCGAGAGCCGTGGCTTGCTGGGTAGGCGTGAGAGCAGCCTCTGGCGCGGAAACTGGCGCTTCCGGGTATGGGGCGCCAGGATATACCGGCTTTCTGGCGAAAATCGGCGCATTGGCAC
>QHYS01000082.1:0-1914 GCA_003223325.1 Acidobacteriota bacterium | reverse complement strand
TCTTGGCTCCGTAGTAGGCTCCTGGGTCGCTCAATGTTCCATGACCGAGGCCAGCTCCAGTGGCGGCACCTACGCCTTGCGCCGCTTGCTTTGGGGTCACATTCCGAAGTTTCTCAGCTACGGCGGTTGCTTGACTTCCAACTTTGGTGACTGCGCCTGGAGCGGCTTCTATGGCCGACTGCGCAAGTTTCGAGGCGACCACTGCCCCGCCTGCCGAACCAATCGCCTCGGGCGCAACCGAGAGCATTGCGTCATTCATATTGCTGCGTTCTTCTGGCGTAGCCTTGGCATAACGCGTATAGAAATCGAGTGCAATGTCGGCTTGGCCAGCGCCGAGCAGGCGACCTACCACCAAGCCAACCCGCTTGGGCCCGCTCACTTCTTTTTCGCCGTAATACTCCGTTTCCTCCTGTGTCGGCTCATCCGTGACTGCGTGATAGACAGCGCTGGGCGTATCCAACACGGCATGAATGCCGGCATGGACTTCACGTCTTAGCGTGTCCCAAACAGAAGTAGGGTTCGGACCCGTTTGAGCGGTATCGCTAATGGCCTGAGCTTTCGACATATCGAAAAGTGGTGCGCCTCCAGCAGCTTGAATCGGCTGCGCCTTCGACATATCAAAGAGGGGTTGTGTCGTTCCCATTAGGGTGCTATTCCCAAATCAACAGTTCCTGCCGCGTTGGTATAATGATTTTTCCCGTCACGGCCTGGAACGATATGCGTGGCGCCTGCGGGAGCTGGGCCTAAATCTGATGGCCCTGTGCTCTTTCTTGCCGCTGGCTGAGCCGCGCCCCGTTGCGGCAGCATGGCAACGTCCTGCATGTAATTAAGTTCTGAAGCCAGCCCAGCTTTCAGTGTAGGCGCATCCATCTTTCCTGCATTGGCGAGGTCCTCGAAATGCTCCAGCATGAATGCCCCACCGCGGCTACCAACATGCGCTTGCATTAATTTCGTAGCGCTTAAGCCCATTTTGGCCCGCAGGGCGGCGTAATCTGGATCACCAGCACCAATTTTGCCGGTCAGGAAATCATTCCAGCGCGATGCGATTGGGCCAAGTTTGCCCGCAGCATCCATTTTGTCAACCAGTTGCATGATGCCCATCTGGTCAGCAGGCGCACCAGCGGGGGCTTCTTTTGAAGCCAGTGAGAGCCAAGTCCGTGCGGCATGGGATTTATTGACTAAATCGGCATCGGCTTTCATCGCGCCGGTCAAGCCCAAAGATTTGGCGTCGCTAGCCGAAACAAGAACATCTTTCCCAGTCTTAGGGTCGGTGCCGACAATTGGTTGCAAGCCTTGCTGTTCTAAGCGCTCGGCTTGGCTTTGTTGCGCCATGCGCTGCGATTCCTGCCGCATGGCATTGGCGGTATCTTGCTGCGCCTTAGTGCCTTGGGCGGATTCGGTCTGCTGCATGAGCTTATCTACTCGGTCAAAATCTTTTTGCGTGGCAGTCGGCGGCAATGTGAGAAATGGTGGAAGGGGCTTACCAGGATTCAGTACTTGATAGCGCTGAGCCATAGCCTGATTGAGCGATGCTACTTTATCGCCTAGCGGCAACTCTCCCTCTGGTGGCTTGCTGGCGCGGATAGTCGCAACTTGACGCTCGGTCGCTTGCTTTTGTTGTTCGGGTGATTGCGCGACAGCGTTGTCAGCAAAAGTTTTAATCAGCGCGGGATTCTGCGCCATCTGCTCCCGCAACTGCATCAACTGCCCCCTAGCTTGAGGCTGCAAGGTCGGGTCAGCAAGCCCATGTTCCAGGATGGTCTGCGCCAATTGCGGATCGTAGTTCGCCTGTTGGACTGCCCGGCCAAGATAACCGAGTGAGTCCTTGGAAGCAGCAATGACTTTGTTCTGCGCTTCTGCCGCATCGGCTTTAGTTTTTTCATAAGCTGTGAGATGTTGCAGAATTGTGGGCGC
>QHYS01000081.1:4312-11672 GCA_003223325.1 Acidobacteriota bacterium | reverse complement strand
AAAGAATTATCCGAGACAGCACACTAGCATGGCAGGGACGTCACAAAGTACGGCACAAATTAAGGATCAATCTGAGCCCCAAGCTCATTCTTTATGATTTTGCCGCCCTTCATTACAAACTTCACTCGCTGAAGTTCAGTGATGTCCTTCAGCGGGTCGCCGGAGACGGCGACGATATCGGCATATTTGCCCTTGTCGATTGATCCAATCTGGTTTTGCCATCCCAGCGCTTCGGCGTTAACCATGGTTCCGCTCTGGATCGCTCGCGCCGGACTCATGCCCGCGTGCTTCACGAGCATCTCAAATTCCAGCGCCTGCGTCCCGTGCGCGAAGGTCGAGCCGTCTGCTCCGCTACCCACCATGATTCTCAGTCCCTTGGCGCTCACTGCCATCGACACCGCCTTCTCAAAAATCGGAGTCAGCCGATACTTGCCGCCGGTGTTTTTCGCGTCGTTGTCATCTATATACGGCTCGATATACCGCTGGAACGTGGGCTCGTAGAAAAGTCCCTTCTGGACGATCATATTGGCTTGCTCTTGGTCTAGGTCGAAGGCGTGCTCGATCGTGTCACAGCCGGCGAGGATGGAGTTTCGTTCCCCCTCGCCCCCATAAACATGGCAGCCCGTCTTTTTGCCCAGCCGATGCGTTTCATCGATCAGCGCCTGCAAGACCGGCATCGGGTAAGTCAGTTCATAATTAACCTTGCCCGTGGACGTGAACGAATACCCGCCGGTCGGAAAGAGCTTGATCCAATCCGCTCCATGTGCGATCTGCTCGCGCACAGCGGCGCGCGCCTCATCCACCGAACGCACCACCGTGCTCGCCAGGGGATTGTCAGGCTTGGCCGGATCCCGAGGTTTGGCGCCCCAAACGATGCCCAGCGTGGATACCTGGTATCGCGGTCCATCGATGCGCCCTAGGTTGATAGCGTCGCGGATCACCACATCGCCATATCCGTTCCCGTGCGTGCTCATATCGCGTGCGGCGGTGAAGCCCGCGCGCAGATTAGTCTCCACGTTCGAAACCGCGATCACCATGGAGCCTTCCGTTGTGCCGTTTGGTTTGCGCGTGTCGAACATGTGCGTGTGTCCGTCGATCAATCCGGGCAGGACTGTAGCCTGGCTCAAGTCGATCACTTGCGCACCGGCGGGAATCTTCACTTGACGCTCGGGCCCGACGTCCATTATTCGCTCGCCGGAAAGCACGATCACCTGCTTCGTGAGCATCGTGCCGTTCTTGCTGTCGAATAAACGCCCGGCGCGCACCGCAATTGTTTGCGGCGCCGGTGGGCATTTGTAAATACCGCCGTCAGAACCGACGCACGGCGTCGGGCCCGCCCCGCGCCAGGGAGCCGGCGGTGGCTGCACCTGTGCTCCCGTGGCCGTAGCGACAAATAAGATCAACAAACCCAGTGCGGCCCCCCGCGAAAGGCCCTGAGTACCTATATGTCGGTTGACGTTTTTCATCATCGCTCCTCACGATCAAGGCGCCTCAACTGCGGATCCGGCGCGGATGTTAGTCCCCGAAAAATTGCATGTCAACAAGCCGCGTCCAAGCCCGTCGTCTTAAGGTTCTATTAAGGTCTTCTTAATGTTCGGGGTGTAGAGTCTGCCCCATCCCTTATTTTCTCTTTTGAAAATAGTCGGCCTAATTAGAAGTGTTCCTCTGAAGATGACAGGGAAGAGGTGTCTTACGAGCCCCTCGACAATTCTTCGTATCTTGGATGGCCTGCTCGGAAATATGCAGTTCTTTACTGCCTGCTCGTTGCTCCTGTGGCCATCTTTTATTCGCGCCCTCGCCTGTCCTCTTACCTAGGTTTCTCGGTGCCGGATCTGGTTCGGATGGAAAAAGGTAGGTAGGAACAGGAGGTGTATTCATGAAAGTCGAACTGAGCCAACTCATAGGAGTCGGGTGTGTCGTCACCTTCAATCTGTTGCTATTGCTCCCGCTTCGAGCGCAGGTAGCCGGCGCCATTGTCACGGGCGCCGTGACCGACGCGCAGAGAGGTGCCGTCGCTAGTGCAAAAGTTTCTGCCCGGAACGTTCAAACCAACGTGGTTACTGAAACCACGACGAACGTCGACGGCGCGTACAGCATTCTCAACCTGATTCCCTCGGATTACGAGTTTTCGGCATCGGCGCCGGGCTTCAGCACCTCAGTCGCGAAAGTAACCCTCACAGTGGGCGCCAAGCAAGAGATGAGCTTTTCGTTGACTGTCGGGCAGGTTACGCAGGAAGTTCAGGTAACGAGCTCGGTGCCGCAAGTCGAACTGGCCAGTTCAACTCTCTCCGGAAACGTGGAGAGCACGGAGGTCCGAGAACTGCCCTTGAATGGCCGTGACTGGGCGACTTTGGCCACCCTGGAACCGGGCGTCGCCAAAGTCCAAGTTCATCCTACCGGCACACAAGCGTCCCGCGGTTTAGGAATACAAATGACCATCGACGGAGGTCGTCCCACGCAGAACAGTTATCGTCTGGACGGAGCACTCGTAAATGATTATTCCAATGCGGGCCCCGGGAGCGTACTGGGTCAAAACCTGGGCGTGGACGCCATTCAGGAATTCTCCGTACTCACCAGCAACTATTCCGCGGAGTACGGCTTCACCTCCGGCGGGGTCATCAACGCCATCACGCGTTCGGGCACCAACACCTTCCACGGAAGCGCCTTCGATTTTTTGCGCAATGACAAATTTGATGCCACAAGTTACTTCAATAATGCAAATAACCTCCCCAAACAGCGTCTGGAACAAAACCAGTTTGGAGCGTCAGCAGGATGGCGCATTCTGAAGGACCAGGTCTTTCTCTTCGGCGACTACGAGGGTGTGCGGCAGTCCAAGGGAACCTCCCTGACGCAGTTCACAATTTCTGATGCTGTTCGCGCCGGCAACGTAACCAACCTTGCCACCAAGACGGTTAGTGTCGTTCCCATAGACCCCTATATCCAGAAGTACTTGGGTTTTTATCCCAGGCCCATTGGCCCTGCCAATTGTACGGGATGTAACGCCAATATAGGGCCGTACGATTGGGAAGCGGTACAACATACAACAGAGAACTTCTTTACTCTTCGATCGGATCAGAAGCTTTCGAATAAGGATAGCCTGTTCGAAACTTACGTACGTGACCCCTCGAGTTACACGTTGCCTCAAGCGCTCAACCAGGTTTTCGTAGACTTCTTCGCGTACCGGGAAGCCGCTGTAATCGAAGAGACTCACGTGCTTAGTGCGTCCATGGCGAATACGGTTCGGGTAGGGCTGGACAAGACCAACGGCAAGACAAATAACTATTATAACTTTGCCTCACAAGCGATAAACCCCTTGGCGGCGGACATATCGCTCAACGAGATCCCATCGCAAGGGAACGCGCATGGCCAACCCACTGTCAACCTGACGAGCACGGGAATAAACGCTCCCCCTGGGCTGCTTTGGGGAGGAACGCACCAAGATCTTTACAACCAAATTTTTCAGGTCTATGACGATGCGTTCGTCACGCGCAGCAACCACGGGCTGAAGTTTGGCTTTGAATTCCTGGGACAACAAAACGATACCATCGCCATCAATGGGATAAACGGCAGCGCGACCTTTACGGCCGGGCTGGCGACCACAGAAGCAAAGGCCGACTGCACCAAGAACGCGAAGGGCGCCCTTGATGCCTCTTGTGGGGCGCTCGTCAACTTTCTGACCAACCAGCCACGCGTCGCGGTTACACCTGCCGATCTAACGGCAAGCAATAAGCATTACGTACGCGACAAGGTTTTTGGCGTTTACCTACAAGACGATTGGCGCCTTCGTTCCAATCTGACCGTGAACCTGGGCCTGCGCTACGAAATGCAGACCAACCCCACGGAGAAACACGGTGAAGTCGGTTACTTGGTGGCTCCCAACGGTCCATCCACAAACTTGCGACACTCTTTTTATACGCGCAACCCTACCGTCAAAAACTTCGAGCCCAGGATTGGGTTCTCTTGGGATCCATTCCACAATGGTAAGACCGCTGTGCGGGGTGGTATTGGAATCTTTGATTCTCTGCCCGGTCCGTATATCAACGCCTTGTACAATGCTACGACCGCTCCCTTTCTCGGTACCTACGGCACGGTCGGTCCCCCGGGCGGTACCTCCCCGATCAAGGGCACCTTCCCCTATGGGATTCCGGCACAGCTGCCCGCGGTGAAGCCCACCAACGTCGTATGGGCGTACACGGACGCGAATATTCGGCGGAATTATGTCGAGCAATGGAATTTCAACATTCAACGGCAGCTTGCTTCCAACACCACGGTCGTCGTCGCGTATGCCGGTTCCCACGCGGTTCACAATCCGTTCCTGACCGAAGGAGGCAATTCGGTTCTGCCGGTGAACCTAGGAAACCCAATCCCCGGCGTCGGCTACTATTGGCCGCTTCAATGGAGCAACAGCCTCCCTCCAACGAGTACGAGCCCCCTCCTTCCAAGCCAACAAAATTCCCTCTACAACCCGTTCATCCAGATCTGCCGCTGTATCTATTGGCAGGGCACTTCCTCGTATAACAGTCTTCAACTCAAACTGGATCAAAGGGCATTCCACGGTCTTCAAGTGCAAGGAGCGTTCACCTGGAGCAGGAGTATCGACGATACTTCGGGAAGTGCTGCTGCCGACACATTCAGTAATGAGTGGAATGCTACGCCACCGTATGACCTTAGGCTGATTCGCGGGCTTTCGTCATTTAATGTGGGACGCAATGTGGTCGTCAACGCCCTGTACAATGCTCCGACTCCGAAGTCGTTTGGGGCGCTCGGTGATCACGTGCTGGGCGGATGGCAACTGGGCTTCATCGCCGAGGCCAGCGATGGTATTCCTATCATGCCGAGTATGGGCATGGAAAATCCCGATATGCTCGGTGAGATCATCCAGACTCTCAATCCGCCGAACGTTGTCCCTGGCTGCACAATCGTGAGCCCCGGAAATACCGCCCATTATCTCAATGCATCTTGCTTCTCAATGGTCCCCCAAACCGCAGCGAATACTCCTTATTGCGATACGGCTCGCGCAGCGACGATGGGCTTTCCGGGCTTCTGCCCAAACATTCGTGGCAACTTGGGACGAAATTCGATTATTGGGCCGGGCTTGGTTAACGTAGATTTCTCCATGGTCAAAAACAACCACATCCCGAGGATCTCGGAGAGCTTCAACCTGCAGTTCCGCGCGGAGTTTTTCAACGCCTTGAATCGCGCCAACTTTGCACAGCCCACGCTGAACCCAAACACGGGAGGTGGAGCGATGGAGGCAATCTTGAACACCGGGCAGCCGAATTCTCAGTTCGGACAACTCACGGCAACCCAAATTCCGAACCGTCAGATCCAGCTTGCGTTGAAGCTAATTTGGTAGCCGTGAAGCTTGGCTGCGAGCGGAAATAGAATTGAAATCATCCAAGGAGATATGAATGAAAAAGCTACCCATCGTTCTGGGTTTGTGCACGATCTTTGTCTTGAGCGCAGGGGGGCAGCAACAGTCCCAGCCGTACGTCAATAGGCAGTCGCCCATGGAGCATATGTCAGGGCTTCTACGGCTGGTCGAGATCATCCCCCTGCCAACCGAAGGCCAAATGGACCATTGCTCGTATGATTTGAAAAACCAGCACCTGTTTGTTTCTGGCGAAGACAGCAAGAAGCTTGTCGTCGTGGATATGAAAGCGGGAAAGGTAATTCACGACACGCCACTCGGCGGGAATCCTCGCAAACCATTCTTTGATCCTGCCAGCAATGAACTTTGGTTGGATCTCGGAGACAACACCGCCGTAGCCATCAGCGGAACTACATTCGGCGTAACTAAGACCGTCGAACTGACTGGTGGAAAAGGCGCGGCGCATAGGGACCCAGATAACGCGGCCTACGACGCCGTGAAGGGATTGTATTACGTTGGTATCGTTACAGGGCAGGGAAACAAAGATGGGACGATAGAGATCGTCGACACCAAGGCGGCCAAATTGGTGGGCAGCATAAAGATGGATGGCAACGATCCCGCAGGCATCGCACTCGACCCTGCGGCAAATAGGTTGTACGTAGGCATGGGAGATGTCGTGAACGGTGAGAGTGTTGTCAAAGTTATCGATACCAACAAACGCGCCGTCATCGCGGAGTGGCCCATCACTGGAGGCCCGCAGCCTCACACCGCGGGGCTAGATGCAGCCCACCATCGCCTGTTTATGGGCAGCCGACTGGGAGGCGGCCACAACGTTGATCCTGGTAAGTTTGTCGTCATAAACACGGATACGGGGAAAGTCGTTCAAGCGCTGGACGCTGCGGGCGGCGCGGATGAAATCTTCTATGACGCCACAAGTTCGCGCGTCTATTTCTCGGGGAGCAGTGGAACTCTAATCGTGTTTCATGAGGAAGATCCAGACCATTTCCGGCAGCTCGGAAAAGTTCTGACCGGGGCGATCGCTAAGTCGGGTATCTGGATTCCGGAGCTGAAGCGGTATTACTCGGCTGTCCCCACGCACCTCGTTCAGTTGATCCAGCCTGCTGGGATGCCTGGTACTAAAAATGTTGGCAATTGGATAACCGAAGAAGCCCATCTCATGGTCTTTGATGCGATGCCGTGAGTAGCGAGATATGTCAAGCTTTGTTCTACCCAGAAGGTCAGTCATTCGGGCTGCTGCATAAGTCTTCGAACGCGGGCCGTAAGCAACGCGTTCCCTCCATGGGAGCCGGACATTTTTCCGCGAAGAAGCTGTGCACGTCAGCTAAGTGGCTGTCTTGTTTTGTTCTTAGGACTGGAGCGGGCGATGGGAATCGAACCCACCTCCGAAGCATGGGATGGCAATAATTGGTCAGCGGTAGTGTAAGAAAAAATACACCAGGGCCCAGGCGACGGACACCAGAAGCAGAAAGCGGAAGACCTTGCCGCTACTGCTGGCTTCGGCCACGATTGGGGTGTTGCTGATCGTTCCGCCAAGCCTGCTGGAAATGCCGTCCGTCGGTTTGGCATTGGCAGCTTCAATTATCGTCGTTGTATTGGAAATGGAAGTCGGGGCTGTGAGATTTCGTGCTAGCCCCAGACTCAAGGTGTGCGAGCCTGCGTTAACGGTGACACCCGTCTTCCGGTTCACGAAGACCTTAATGTCCTCCGAGTTGCCCTGCGCGGCCAACGCCTGCGCGAACTCGGGCGTTAAGTGTTTTCACAAAGCCGATGATCTTTTCTGCAAAGCGACTCTCCATGTCATTGTGAGTCAGTACTTCAATCGGCTCCGCATTGGGATCGGAAGAATGGATGACGAAGCCGCCTTCCGGCTTGCGCTCGATGTGAAACGCGAATTGCAGGTCCTGATTTTCGAGCGGCAGCTTCAAACCCGGAAATTGCGGGCTCAGGCCGGCGAGAATGTTTCCTGTA
>QHYS01000081.1:0-4304 GCA_003223325.1 Acidobacteriota bacterium | reverse complement strand
TCCTCGCGCGTAGGAGCCTCGAGCACAGCGACGCTGGGATCGGCAGGGTGGGCAATGGATCCACCGCCGGGTTTGGGCTCAATGCGATATGTGAAATGCGAGATCAGGCGTTTGAGTTCCATGGGAGCGATTGTAACCTCCTCTCGAAGACCTGATCCTCATTACCTCGGTACTGTGTTTTGCAAGGCGAGATCGGCTGGCATCGCGGTCCACCGTTGGTCAATCTGCACCCGAATCGGTCCAACTTCGGTCCAATTCAAGGGGTGGCTGTAAGCGCTGGATTTTATCTAAGCGACACCAGATGCAGCACTTATTTGATTTTTACTGCCTTCTTTGCAAGCAGGACAAATCACGAGCTAAGTCGTTGCCAAGGTTGCGCTTAGGTTAGTCAAGCGTCCCGTTGGCTGCTCCAATCCTGCTCCGCTCCAAGAAATCTCAAACCGGCCACTCGTCCTCGCAACTGAGCTTCGGCAACTTCTCATCGAGAAAAGTGAACCCGCATAGGTGCGGGAATGATCATTTTCGACCGGTGCTGTGCGGAGACGACATCTGCGCCAAGCGTGGTAGGATCAGCGCATGGGGAATCTAGCGACGACGCCTATGGTTCGTGGGGCTTGGGTTGGGAAGTGCCCAGCGTGTGGAACCTGTTGCTTCTTTTCGAGGTTTCCGCCCACCGACTACGCGGGCCAGCAGGTCGTTCGCCCTGGCACGTTTAACTCGGTATCCGTACCTTGTTCTTGCGGTCGTAGGTTCCAGACAGACGGCGACTACTTGCTGTTTGTTACCATCGCATCGTTGTCGATTCAGCGATCATCGCCGGACTCATTTGCGGTTGAACAGAGCTATGCGGGAACCAAAACCGACCTGGGACCGATGAGCGAGACGGAACTTTGGAGGTATCTAAACTCGCGTACCTTGATTAACATTATTCCATCCCAGGTTCTCACCTTCCTGAACGTGGGCAACGCCCTCGACGTGGACATGGTACTTTCAGTCGTGCGCTCGGCGGCAGCCGATCCACAACTTGCGTGCTCCTAGCTCCGCCCACGGCTGGTGACCTTGAGGTCGTATGAACGTTCTGACGAACGCTATCGAGTCGATTCAGGTTGGGGTTGAAGACTATCAACTAGGTACCCGGCCTCGATTGCTCTCGGCTGTCCGAAACATTCACGCTGGTATTTTGCTTTTGTTCAAAGAGGCTCTTCGAGAGGTGTCCCCACCATGTATCTGGGGATGGATGGCACCGGGGTGCCCATATGCGCACCGAGGAAGTCGCCGATCGCGCCGGCAAGCAAGCAGACGGCTCGGCCAAAACCCGTGAGGCCGTCCGCACCGCACGGATGGCCATCGACCGCACTGCGATGGGACCCTCCAAACCATACTTAGCACTTTAGTGCCACGGCTTTCCACGAGGGCTCAGGGCAAAGGCGTCTAATGCCTGTTGACCGGGGTGACGGTGAACTCAAGAATGCCGATGCGGGAGTTGGCAACGATTGGACAGGTCATTCGAAGTTAAGCCTGCTTTCATCTCCGTGAGCGCATATATGAACCTATTGGTGGCCTGCGTGCCCACTGTACAAAAAAAGTCCTACGTCGCGGTCTTGCGGTTCCTTGCTTCCATCGCCTTATGGGTTGGCGGTGTGGTGCTGCTGTTGACTGCAGTCATGAAGGTAGCGGGTTCACGTGGCCAGATCGTGTACGCGGCGCTTGGGGCTGGCGCAATTCTTACTGCGCTCCTGATTTGGGCGTTCAAGGAAGATTAACCGAGCTTTTAAGGTTAAAAGGTTAACGGGATCACCGCAAATTAACCCGCCGATTTCTTGCTGTTGACCCTCGTAAATCGACCTCAGACCAGGATGGTCGTCCCAAGCGACGAACAAGAGCGAGGGCCTCTCCTGAGATGAGCCTCTTTACTCGCGCGATATAATGGATATACGCCTCGAAGCGGTTCGGGTGTATAAGTGTACCTATCCGGGAGTTCAAAACGAAAATCCCCGCTACTGCTTCAATCGCAACTCCCTGATGAAGTTGGAGGAGGACATGAAGCCTTGGTCCAGGAGATCACTCGCGGAATGCTCCTGATTCCGTTGATCGCAGCGTCGGCTGCCGCCTACGAGCCCCCCCTGGACTCTTCTGCGATTCGCAACGCTTACTTCTTGGGAAGCAGCAACAGTGAGTCTCTCCAGAAACTCCTCGTTAAGTCTTGTGGAATCAATAGGCCTCGGGACCGAGTTTCTGGTTCACATAACCACCCCGAAGGGGCCCCGAAGGCTGTCAAGTTCCTCTCCAAATATAAAGAAACGCTGCCACCTCCGAAAACTGGCCCGTACATTGCCGAAATGGAGGTGCGAACTCCTTTTGCTCAGGTCGTTGCGAGCTCCCGTGAACATTCCGTCGGCTACAGCCCGATGCAGGCCGAGCAGGACTACAAAAAAGATCCCGACACGCTTCAGGTACGCATCCAGATTCGCTTCACGACCTTTGGCGCACCACTTTGGCCCCCACCTGCTTGCCAAGGCGTAAACCGCATGACCTCCGTGCAGGATTGCTTCCATAATTTTGATTTCCGCTTCAGTCAGGGTAAAGACCTTCAGCCGATCCGCTCTTACGGTGCACACCGATCTACGAACACGTGCTGACGGGTGGCGACGTGTGGTTCACATTCCGGGCTGCAGAAGTTACCTCGGCGCCCTTGCGAGTCACAGTTTCCACCCCCGACGGCCACGAGATCTCCGCAACGTTCGATCTCGCAGCTTTGCGTTAGCTTTCTCCGGGAGCAAAATGAAACGATGGCCACTTTCCGAAAACGCGACTTGTCAGGACTTGGCATTGCGGATATTGCTCAGCGGGTTGTCCAGCCTCCCAGGAGTGCTTAAAGCCAGTTCCGATAGAGGTGGAACTTTGCCACAAAGCGGAAAAAGCCTGCATTTCCGCACAGTTAACCCTCTTCTTTGCAAACAGCTGGATTGGCGAGCAGATTGCTAGCCTCGAAGAAAAGTGTCGAACAGCAAGCCGCCGGATGGAGAAATGCGAAAAAGAATAATCCCAGAAAGCTGGGTCCGTTGGTGGCTCTACGGCAGCACGCGACGTACGGTTGCACGTTCTGCAACACGACTCAGCGTTTCGGGAGAACAATCTCAGAAGGCGCCGGGAATCTCCGGCATGTCACACACATTTCATTGCAAGAAGTGCGCACGGTGGCGGCTCCAAACTAAAAAACCTTCTGAACTTCTGTCTTCGTATTACCGATTAAACTGCGAGTACGGAACGTCACTCATGATGCATTGGCAGCGCGGCGGAACCGGTCCGCTTTACGTTTGCGAGGATCATGCCAAGACCTTGAGTTTGATAGAGAATCGGGCGGCCCTCGGCACGACGTGAGACCGCGATAGTCGCATCGTTAGGAGTTCCTTAATCGAGAGCCGAGACGGTGACGCCGGCGGAAGGAAGGAGGGCGGATCAGTTGAGGCTAGACGGTCCCGGCGATGGACCGGGTGGCAGCGGCCAGTTTCAAAAACGCGACTTTCCAGGAGTTGGCAGTGGCGGTCTATTTCCCTGACGCATTATCGGGATACGTGAAAGACTCATTGATCTGGTGCTGTATGAGAGAAATGGCTGCGTAGCTGCAAGAGGCGCTGTTCTCTCACTTTCGAGAGCGCTTGAACGCGCCGCGTCCATTCTTCACGCTGGGCACGCAAATTGTCCACTGACTCGACTGAGGTTTGGAGCACGAAGTTTTCGAGTACGCCTGTCGACACGTGATATTTACGTATCAGTTCGAGAAAGAAGGTTGGTTCGCGTGTGGCGGAGAAGCCAAGACTCCTGTTAATAGCTTCGCCGGGGGAAGCCGCCTTCGCGTAAAGAGGACGAATCTGGAATCAATCTCCATCGCGTAGTGATTCCCGGTTTCCGCTAGGTCCAGAGGGGTGCCCATATGCGCACCGAGGAAGTCGCCGATCGCGCCGGCAAGCAAGCAGACGGCTCGGCCAAAACCCGTGAGGCCGTCCGCACCGCACGGATGGCCATCGACCGCACTGCGATGGGACCCTCCAAACCATACTTAGCACTTTATGCCTCGGTGCTCTGCAAGAATGACCCACTTGTGCTCACTTAAAATGACCCACATCGAAAACACGATTTGAAGTTGTTGGCGCGCGCCAAATCTTCCAGGGCTCACTGTATGTGTTCACTTTGGAATTGCCCCCGGACATCGATGCAAGCCGTTCTAAATCAATCAGGCCAGCAGCAGCCTAAGCTGTGGGAAAGTGGGAAAAATGCTATCGCATTTTTCCCAAGGCGGGTTC
>QHYS01000359.1:1362-1705 GCA_003223325.1 Acidobacteriota bacterium | reverse complement strand
TGCAGATCCGATTTGAACCCTTGAAGCCGGGCCATCTGTTCGTCAATCCGCCCGAGGTGGTCGGTGAGAATCTGCCGCACTGAATCGCACGGCCACCTCCCGCTGTCGCGCAGCACCAGGATCTGACGAATCTCTCTGAGACTGAGTCCGAGGCATTTGGCCTTTGTAATGAACGTCAATCGCTGCGCCGCTTCGTCCCCGTAGACGCGATAGCCGCTTTCCGTACGGGCCGGACGCGGCAAGAGGCGCTCCGCTTCGTAAAAACGAAGCGTTCGCGGATTCACCCCCACTTCTCTCGCCAAGGTCCCGATGAACTTTCCGCTCATACGCGGTCTCCCTCGAT
>QHYS01000359.1:0-1330 GCA_003223325.1 Acidobacteriota bacterium | reverse complement strand
GGCGTGGCGGAGGGGGTGGGATTTGAACCCACGAGACGGTTTCCCGCCTACACGCTCTCCAGGCGTGCCGATTCAGCCGGGCTCTCGCACCCCTCCTGAACGGCCTCCATTATAGCATCTTCGATGGGAATATCCGCCGTCGGGGCAAGGTTAGGTTCAGTGTCGTGAGACAAGGAGGAGGAACGATGCAAACCTCAAACGCGAGCATGCGGACAGACGCTTCGTTATCTGGGACATTTTCCTTCGGCGGGGATCTCGTGGTGAACCGCCTGGGGTTCGGCGCCATGCGCATTACCGGTGAAGGCGTGTGGGGGGAACCCAGGGACCCCGAGGAGGCACGGCGGGTGCTCCGGCGCGCCGTCGAGCTTGGCGTGAACTTGATCGACACCGCCGATTCCTACGGCCCGGAGGTCAGTGAGCGCCTGATCGCCGAAGCCTTGTATCCCTAGCCCGCGGGTCTGGTGATCGCGACTAAGGGCGGCTTCCAGCGCCCGGGTCCCGGACGATGGGTGGAAGACGGGCGACCCGCGCATTTGCGCGCGGCCGTTGAAGGGAGCCTGCGCCGCCTGCGTGTGGAGCGCATCGATCTGTATCAGCTCCACCGCATCGATCCAAAGGTTCCCGCCGCCGACCAGTTCGGAGTGCTCGCCGAGCTCCGCCATCGGGGCAAGATCCGCCATCTCGGCCTCTCAGAGGTGACGGTCGCGCAGATCGAGGCTGCCCGGGCGGTCTTGCCGATCGTCTCCGTGCAAAACCGCTACAACCTGGCCGACCGGGAGTGGGAAGAGGTGCTCGACTACTGCGATGAGGCGGGGCTCGGCTTCATCCCTTGGTTCCCGCTCGCCGTCGGCAGGATGGCGGACGCCGGTGGGCCGATCGCGAACGTCGCTCAGCATCACGGCGCCACCCCGGCGCAGATCGCATTGGCTTGGATGCTCGAGCGCTCACGGGTGATGCTGCCCATCCCGGGGACGTCGACGGTCGCCCACCTGGAGGAGAACATCGCCGCGGCGGCCATCAGGCTCGACGCCGGGGAGTTTGATATCGTCGGTCGCACATAAGTGTGAATCTTAGCATCGCGTGGCGCCCTGCCCCGGGGAGGTGCCGGGCTCAGGTGCGTTACGCCTCCACAGGAAAGCATGGAACCTATTCCCAGAGGCAGGACCCAAGGCAGTCCCAACGACGTCCCCGGCCGCGTCAATGTCCAAAGCGGCGGAGATTACAAACCCCGGAGGAAGGAAGGCATGCAGGTCCACCACGCTGGCGGCGCTGCCGCGCCACAACAGCGCATGCCGGTCGCCCCAACCGACCTGCTCCTCGCCATTGGTGC
>QHYS01000357.1 GCA_003223325.1 Acidobacteriota bacterium | reverse complement strand
GCACAACACATCCCGCGCTCCGGCTGCAGATCAACCGGTTTTGTTCGACTGACGTCGAAAAGCCCGTTGCTCGGCGCAAACGACCGGCAGCAGTTCATCGCCATCGTATCCAATCAAATACATCGGTAAACTGGTTCGGTAAGCCCGGCGCTCGACAGCATCAGCCATGTGGTTAACTCTGGTGGTTTAGCGATCGGCCTGTACACGGCCCCATCCATAGTTCAGCGCAAATCAATCTGTAACCGTAACCGCGACCAGCAGCGCCGATCCGACGAAGCACGCGTTAGCGAATATTCTGCTGTTCCCGCCCGAAGCAGGAGCGATCCAGGTGGTTGGCAGCCCGAATGTAATAAGCCACTCCGTAGGATTTCGCTGGAGGTGAGTTAAACGTGGCGCTTCAAAACGCCCCGCGCTGCCCGGCGTCAAAAGGGATTGAGCGAGCGCGAAGAGAAGACAAACGCGACGGCCACTTTGCTTGGCACGGGTCGGCCATCCCGCAGTGCCGCCTGAAATCCCCAGTGTTTCGCGGCAGAGGTCGCCAGCGGCCCGAAGCCTCCTGGGAGATCGCGAACGACGCTGACGCCGCCGGTTGAGCCGTCGGGCCTTACGTTCGCCTGCACTACCACGGCGCCGAAGGCTATGGTGCTGGCGGGATATCCGGCATACGAAACGGAGAGAATGCCGGCAGGGATGAGGCCACGCGTTTCAGCGGATTCCCTGGCGGGGAATATGGGCGTGAATGCCGGCGGATTGGCAATGTACACCGCGTGGCGAAAGACAAACGCCACCAGCATTTCCGAATCTTCCGGCTGGGCATTCAGCGAAGCCGCCGCGAATTTCCAGTTTCGTAGCGATTGCTCCGCCACGGACGTGAATGGGGCCAGGTCCTTTAGCACGCTGATTTGTTTGATCTCGCTTCGAGCGCCGAGAGACACACCGAAGACTACGATGCCGTCAGCAGTGGTTTGGAACGGAAACAGTACGTCCGCGGCAGACACCACTCCGGCGGGCCTGTAGAGATTGGGTTTCGCACTTGGTTCTTGCGTCTGCGCCAGCGGAATCGCCTGAGAAGGGTTCGCCTGTGCCGGTGCGGGATTGGACGTCGGGTTCTGTGGGGCCTTCAGCGACCCCACCGCGAGTGTTTCCGCAGGTCTGGCGAGGCAAAGCAAAACACCTGCAGCAACGAACAAGCTAGCCGCCGCGAACACGCCGATGGGTTTCCCACTCATATTAGGGCCGCCTCCAACCGGTTACTCCCAGGCGAATAGGCCAAACAAACAAGCCAGCCAAATCGCCATACTGGTAATTTAGGTGCGGGGGCTAAGCCTATAGTAGCGCGATATTGTCCAGTGGGATAGCAGGTTGGCAGGGCGAAACTCGGGAGACTTATACGACTCGCGGGGGCATCGGATTCGTGGTGACGAACTGGTCATGACGTCGCGACGACCCAGTGATGACCCCAATGAAGCAAACGCCAGCTACGTTTGTCGTCTTCGCGCTCGCCGCTTTTTGCGGTTGCCGCGGGTCGAAGGATATCGTCTGGTCCTTTGCGACGCCGTGGCCTTGGGTGCTCGCTGGAGATTCGCAAGCCCTTACGCCGGCGATCGATGGCAACGCGGTTTTTTTTGCGGTGGCTACGCCGAAAAGAGGTAATCGCGCCAAAATGGCAGCACAACGTAGGCAGTTGCACTTCAGCCCCGCTGATTTCCGCGGAAACGGTCATCGGTTTTGCCTTCGCCGGGCAGAGCGACCGTATTGTCGTCTGTGGCCTCGATAGGATTCGGGGAGTCAAAAATGGGAGGTCGAGCTGCCCAGCAATCCGCATCCCCCCGCGGCGGCCGCGGTCGGCGATTTCCTTTTCTTCGCGCCGGTTTCGCGAAGCATCCTGCGCATCGATACGCGCAATGGGTCTGTGCAGACCTTCGACATTGATGCCGACCTGAGCGTCGCCGCGGAGAATCTCTGGGTGACCAGCGCTCCGGGAGCAGCGATTTTTGGATACGGTAAATCCTACTGGCGTTCGCGTATCAACAGTGACACGCTCGAACTCATGAGCAGCAAAAATTCTGTTGTCATTCCGAGGAGTCCGCACACGCTCCCGCAGAGCGGGCGACGAGGAATCTGCTGTTCTATTCGTTTTGCGAGAATTAGATCCTCCCTCGCGTTACTCGCTCGGGATGAGAATTCTGATGGGATCCTCAATTTGCGCTGGCGCCTTTGGCAAACGGACCCGCGATGGAAGGGCCATTGCGGGGCTTGCTGCTCAGGGCGCCGGCTTCGGCTTGCGTAGCGGACGTGCTGGAGTGTCTCGTCCCGAACGGAATGATCGCCTTGACCTTGGTGCCGCGTCCCGAGGAAAGAATTTCCAACTCGCCACCGAAATCCTTGATGCGCTCGCGCATTCCCCGCAATCCGACGCCGAGAGTGGCGCCCGAAGCGATATCGGAGAGCCCTTCGGCGCTGATTCCCCTGCCCTCGTCCTCCACTTCCAGGACGATCTGCCCGTCCGAATGTAAGAGGCGGATCGAGGCCGTCGCGCTGCCCGAATGCCGGTGGATATTAATCAAGCATTCCTGCACCACGCGGAAGAGTGTCGTTTCCATCTCTGGCGCCAGCCGTCCCTCGCCGGAAAGGTGCAAATGAATGGCGATTCCGCTGCGCTTTCCGAACCCGTCCACGTACCAGCGTAGCGCCGATCCGAGGCCGAGTTCGTCGAGCAAAGGCGGATGGAGAAGATAGGAGATCGTGCGCAATTCATCTGAAATCTGCCGGGCATTTTCGATGCTCGAAGCCAGCCGCCGGGCGATTTGCGGATTCCGCACAGTAAGTTCGCGTTCGATTCCAGCAAGCTCGAGGTTGAGGGCGGTGAGTGCCTGTCCGGTGCTGTCGTGCAAGTCGCGCGCGATGCGGCGGCGTTCGTCGTCTTGTACGCGCAACAGCCGTACGGAAAGATCGCGCAGATCTTTGTTGCTTTGCCGGAGCTGCGCAGTGCTTTGTCGCACACGGAACTTCAGCTGCATGCGTGACCTCAGCAGCATTTCATGGGCGTGCCCGAGGCGGAGCAAAACCCTGCGGCTGGTTTCGGCGATCGCGATGATCGCCGCGCAAAAACCAAGAAAGAGCAGCTGTCCGATGATGTCCCTTTCCGTCAGAAACCCCAGCGGCTGGTAGGGAGAGAGAAAAAGCGCATTCGCGGCAAGAGTGCCCAAAATTGTGGCCAGCACCGCCGGCCAAAGCCCGCAATACCAGGCCACAAACACTGTCGCCGCTGAGATGCTTACGTAATGCATAGAGCCGCCCAGAATCGGCTGGAACACCGATCGCAGTGCCAGCGCCACGATCATCGCCAGAAGGGCGATCGCGTAGTGCTTCAGCTTGCCTCCTCGTAGGGGGAGCGGGACGAGTATGCGCGTACCGGCGTGCTGATCGGCCATGCGGCGATGCTTTCCT
>QHYS01000079.1 GCA_003223325.1 Acidobacteriota bacterium | reverse complement strand
GAAAACACGTCAACGCCGGCAAGAGGCCTGAGTTGTGCTCGACATTCAGCCCTCGCGTTCCCTTTTCCAGGGAAGATTTTGACCGTCTTGGCGCGTCGCGAAGCGGCGCGATAGAGTTGTTTCATCGCCAGAGTTTTCATACGATCTGGTTCGGCTCCATGAAACGTACAAGCAGCACGGATTAGCAAAAGGCTAACCATGGTCCTATCGGAGACTCGTGGCCTATAGCTTTGTTGGGTTATCCGAGGGGGCATAGGGTGAAAACTGAGACTCGCAACTTTTCAGCGACGAGGCCTAACGTTTTGATTGCTACTCACCCTCGAACCCGAGCGTTTTCGGAGCTCAGCGACCAATATGAAAATGCTGGTGTGGCCGGCCGTGTTCCTAGACGCTCAAGCTGCTTGTGATTTCAGTTGTTCTGGGTCGAATCGCGCTCCTTTCTTCCAAAGAGTCAACGTAATAGCGGCGATCTTGCGCGCCAGCGTGAGACGTGCCATGGAAGGTTTGGTTCCCTTCTGCAGCGAACGTTCGTAGAAATCTCGGAATGGCCCACTGCCGGCGGTGGCGTTCTGGGCGGCGCCTTTGAAAATGCTCTTAAGATCGTGATTGTGGTTGTGATTCAGACCACGTACTTGCTGCGGCTTTTGTGAATGGATAATCTGTCCATCCAGACAGCGATATTGCGCACTGTCGTGGGTTTCAAGAGCCAAGCCGCTGTAGGCCCACAGCTGGCGCTTGGTTCGGAATCGATTCGGGGTCTGAATCAGCGCAACCAACAGAGCCGATCGGATCGGCCCGATAGCTGGAATCCCGCGCAATATCTTCGCCGCGCTGTGTTTTCGGCTCTCCTGTAAAAGATCCCGACGCACCTCGCGGCGTAACTGCTGCAGGGCATCAAGCTGCTGGTAATAATGCTCGGCCCGCCTCCGCACGCCAGTTTCTTTAATCTTATTCAACCAGTCCTCGCGGTTGCGTGGGGAATAGACCGATTTGCCGCCGCACGGAATGCCCCAGCCTCGGTACAGGGCTTTTAATCGATTCATCACCCGCACCAGATCTCTGTTGATGGTCAGGTAAGTGCGCGACAACTCCTTGAGCATGCGGATACCATTTTCGCCGTGGTACACCGGTTTGAGATAGTTGAGGCGCAACAGGTCGGCTAATTTGCGGGCATCGATGCGGTCGCTCTTGTTTCCCTCTTTGAGCAAAGCGTTTTTACGCGGATTGCAAACTACAATGTGGCGGATGTGCGGTTTGAGGAGATCGTAGAGCCAGGCCGCCCAGGTCCCTTCTTCGAAAGTGACACGCAGATCTCCTTCCAGGCCAGAGAAGAACTGCAGAATCGTGCTCGCCTTGGTTTCGATGATCGATTCCATCAGCACCTTCCCCGCGCTGTTCGCGCTGTTCATCACCGCGATGGAAATGGTTTCTTCCGTAACCTGGTGTATAAGCCCTTCGATACGGTTTTTCTCCACATAGTCTTGGTTCTCCCACTGCGACAAAGCAGTGCCGAAGGAGAACCGCATGGAACGATTTGTCAAAGATCCCCATACACTAGGGCAAAAACGTCAGGGTCCTTTATGCCCGCAGATCGATGAGTTCGCTCAGCATCGGAAAGGTCTGGTCACCCTCGTCGAGAGGACAACGATTGACAAGCTACTAGACGACTTCAGTTTGTACCTTCAGCAGGAGCGCGTGCTCGCAGCAACGACGGTCGCCAACTATGTATCCCTCATTAAGAAGTTCTTGACGCATCGTTTTGGAACTGGACCGGCGGACCTTTCCAATCTGACGGCTGCCCAGGTGGTCGGATCGGTGCAGCGCCTTGTACCGTCGCTTTGCCGGAAGCGAGCTAAAGTGATGACCAGTGCGCTGCGTTCATTCCTTCGCTACGCGCGGTATCAGGACTTCATCCGATCGGATCTCGCGGCCTGCGTGCCTTGCGTGGCAGACTGGTCCGTCGCGTCGATTCCAAAAGGCTTGCCGATCGAGCATGTCAAACGAGTGCTGGCCAGTTGCAATCGGAAGAGTGCCATCGGCCGACGCGACTACGCGATCCTGTTGCTGTTGGCACGTCTTGGGCTGCGAGCAGGCGAAGTGGCGGCCCTCACGTTGGAGGACTTCGATTGGGAAACCGGGCGGCTCACCTTGCGCGGCAAAGGTGACCGCTACGCTGAGCTTCCCGTACCAGCCGATGTCGGGAAGGCGATCGCGGCTTACCTGAAGGACGGACGCACGCGCTCGACCAACCGCTGTGTGTTCTTGCGGGCACAAGCGCCGGCCGTTGGCCTTAGGAACAGCGCGTCAGTGGGCTTAATTGTCAGGAAGGCACTGGCACGCGCTGGGATCAACTGTCCTAGAAAAGGTGCGCACCAGTTCCGGCACACTCTGGCAACCGAGATGCTCCGCCACGGTGCATCGTTGGCCGAGATCGGCGAACTCTTGCGGCATCGAAACCCCCAAACTACCGCCATCTATGCCAAGGTCGATCTTGCCTCGCTACGCACACTAGCCCTTCCATGGCCGGGAGGTATCCGATGAACACGTTGCAGAAAGCTTTGCAAGAATACCTTTCTATGCGTCGCGCTCTAGGATTCCAACTGCTCGACGCTGGTCCTGCCTTGTCAGATTTCGTCTCCTTTTTAAAGCGAAGACGAACCTCTCATATCACCATACGACTGGCGTTAGAGTGGGCCCAGAAACCTGGCGCTCAACCAGCAAGGTGGGCTCATCGGTTGGGTTTTGTTCGCGGTTTTGCCCGATATCGGAGTGCTACGGATCCTCGGACGGAGATTCCACCCTGGAGACTTTTGCCATTTCGATCAAAACGGGCTCGCCCGTACTTGTACACAGACGATGAAGTGCGCATGCTGTTGAAAGCTTCTCTGGGATTGTCTCCGAACAACCCACTACGAAAGTGGACCTATCACGGTTTGTTGGGTCTGTTGGCTGTTTCGGGTCTGCGCCTCAGTGAGGTTCTTTCACTCCGGCTGAGCGATGTGGATCTGCAGAACGCGGTTTTGACAGTGCGTGGAACGAAGTTTGGCAAGTGTCGCTTGGTTCCCCTTCACGGTTCGACGCGAAGGGTGCTGTCGATGTACAAGTCGCGTCGAGACCAGTACCTCAAAGGCCAACCGACCTCTGACTTTTTCTTCGTTACCAAACGGGGAACTCGATTGGACAAGAACAACGTCCGCGGAACGTTCCATGCTTTGTCGCGGCAGATAGGCCTTCGAGGTGAGTGCGATAGCCATGGACCTCGCCTGCACGATTTTCGCCATCGATTCGCCATTCAAACACTTTTACGTTGGTATCGCTCCGGCGACGATGTCGAGCGGCGCCTTCCGGTTCTTTCCACTTATCTCGGACACGTCCGTCCAGACGATACCTACTGGTATCTGACCGCTTGTCCAGAACTGATGGGACAGGCCGTTGAGCGGTTAGAGAGGCGTTGGAGGACTCCGAAATGAAGAGTACATCCAACTTCCCTGGTTTGTTGGAGGGCTTCTTCACTCAGCGTTTGCTGCAGCAGAAACA
>QHYS01000356.1 GCA_003223325.1 Acidobacteriota bacterium | reverse complement strand
GTCGGATGCGACAAGCGAAAAATATCGCCATTAACCTGACTCAAGCCCTCAGGTACAATAGCGCCACCGCCCGGCCAGAGAGACGAGGTAAAGTAGATGCCAAAGGCGTGGAAGGAGTGGGAAGGTCGAGTCGTTAAAAAGGAGTTTCGTCTCGGAGATTACCTGGGCGGTTCGGAACGGGCCGGCGTCTTCATGACGCAGTATGGGCCTGAATCGCTGAAAGCCGCCATCAAGCTGATCCCCGTGGGGGCATGGGACCAAGCCACATTGGACGCCGAACTCTCACATCTGCAGTCTGCGCGTGAGTTATCCCATCCTTATTTGCTCCAAATTTTTCAGGCCGGACGCACTCAGCTGGATGATACCGATCTGCTCTTTGTAGTCATGGAGCATGCGGAGGAAGACCTTTCGCAGTTCCTCCCGAAGCGGCCGCTAACGCCTGCCGAGGTTCGCGAGATGCTCGAGCCCACTGTGGAAGCGCTCGCGTATTTGCACGGCAAGGGTTTCGTACACGGCCGTTTGAAGCCTGCGAATGTCATGGCCATCGGCGATCAACTGAAACTCTCGAGCGACGGGATTTCGCGGAGCGGTGGACGGAGCGCCCCGCCGGGACAAAACAGTTATTACAACGCGCCCGAAATCGGGCGGGGCGAAAATGAAGCCGCGAGCGATGTTTGGTCTCTGGGAATGTTGTTGGTTGTCACGCTCACGCAGGACTTGCCTGGTTGGGACGCAGGCGAAAATGAGCCCGTTCTGCCGGAAAACGTTCCTCCGCCATTTGACGAGATCGCGCGCCATTGCCTGCGCCGCGACCCGCGTGCTCGCTGGAGTCTGGCGGAAATCGCGGCGCGTTCCCGTCTGGCGAGTCCGGTGGTTTCCACGGCCGGCCGCAAAGCGGAGTTCCGGCAAAGTGGGGTTACGCCTCGGGCCGCAGCTGGGCCGCAATTGGCCGTGCTGCAGCGGAAGGGGATTCCCGCGCCGCCGACCTTTCCTTATAAGGGCCGCTCGAATGCGGGCCTTTATGTTGCTGCCGTGGTCGTGGCGGTGATTGTAGGGGTTCTCGTGGTTCCCCGGCTATTTCGCGGTGTCTCGAATATTTCTAATTCTGAACAAATAACGCCAACGCGGGCGCCAGCGCGGGCGAGTGCGGAAATTGCGCCGGTGCGTGATCAAGGCGCCCGTCGTGAAGAGTCGGGCGAGACCAATTCGCGGGTCGGCGGTGAAGAACCGGGAGGCCTCTTCGGGGCTCGGGGGAGGACGGTGCGGCGGGTCTTGACGGCGGGTCAAGTGGCGGAACAAGTTTTGCCCAACGTCCCCCAAAGCGCAAGGGAGACCATTCGGGGTACGGTACGGGTCGGAGTCAGGATCAGCGTGGATTCGTCAGGCAACGTTACAGAAGCGGAACTCGATTCCGCCGGACCCAGCAAGTATTTCGCTCGCCTGGCCCTGGAAGCGGCGCAGCAGTGGAAGTTCGAGCCACCGAAAGTGGAGGGCCGGAACGTCTTGAGCGACTGGCTTCTGCACTTCCAATTTACAGAAAAGGGGACGCGAGTCATCCCGGAGCAAAGCGATCCGTGACGAGGAGGTTTCAAAGCAGGTTATTGCAGGTGTATGCGCTAGGAGATCCTGAACCCCTTGGTATTCCGCCTACATGAGCACCAATCGAGCTACTTCATCCAAAATAGCGTGCATTTTGCAAAGCACGCCGAGTCCCGCGCGCAAGAGCGAATTCCCCGAATGAGCGCACCGCGCTGGTTTGCGACTGTACTGCCCTTCGCCGATCAGACTTTCGATGGCCACAAGCGTGGCGCAGTAGGCGTGGCCGCCGGGACATATTCCCTGGGTCGCCGCCCGGCCGACTCGCCGGAGCCGAAACGCGTTGCTGCGCAGACAGCCGGAAGCACAGGGGAATGTGCCGCAGCGGCCCGCGTCGGGGACCCCGCTAAACCTACCCAAACGTAGAAACGACCTGTGGGGCACCCGAAAAACCTAAAAGCAGATCCCTCGGCCGAACAACGGCCGAGGGATGACAGCTTGCCAAAAAATGGCAGCGCGACCTGCGGAGCGGGCCAAAAGCACGGCGGATTCCTGGGCGCTTTTGCGGCGCAGGGAAAGCGGCGAGTGAACGTGATAACATCGAGATAGTATGGCCGAATCGATTCACGTTCCTCTCTCTGCTCTTCTTCCGGGCGCAGGGGCAAGAGAAACCCTGCCCGCTTCCTCTTTGGGTGAGTTACAGGGCGGCCTTACCTTTTACATCGAGACCTTCGGCTGCCAGATGAACGAGCACGATTCGGAAAAAGTTGCCGGCGTGCTGGTGCGGCGCGGATATCGCCAGGTCGCATCGCCCGACGAGGCGCGACTGGTTTTCTACAATACGTGCAGCATTCGCGAAAAGGCGGCGCAAAAAGTTTTCTCGCGCCTGGGCGAGTTCAATCCGAAAAATAATTTCGGACGCGATTCCGGCAAACGGATCGGCGTGCTCGGCTGCGTGGCGCAACAAGAAGGCGAACAGATTTTCGAGCGCGCTCCGTGGGTAAGCCTGGTGTGCGGTTCGGCCAGTTATCGCAAACTTCCGCTGCTTCTGGCTAGGCTGGAGGCGGGGGAACGCCGCGTCACCGGTTTGGAAACTGACACCGACGAGACCTTCGAGACGGAGTTGACGCGGCGCGATCATCCCTTCCGCGCTTATCTCACTATCATCGAGGGCTGCGATAAGGCTTGCGCGTATTGCGTGGTGCCCCAAACGCGGGGACCGGAACGCAGCCGCGCCAGCGATTCCGTCCTGCGGGAAGTGCAGGAGCTTGCGGAGGTGGGCTATACGGAGATTCAGCTCCTTGGTCAGACGGTGAATTCTTATCGCGACCCGTCGAATCGGCATCTGACGTTTTCGGAACTGCTTCTGGCCGTGGCGGAGACACCGGGAATTCGCCGGGTGCGTTTCATGACCTCGCATCCGCGCGATCTCGGCAGCGATATCGTCGAGGCTATCGATGCCTCGCCGGCGCTCTGCGACCACGTGCATCTGCCGGTGCAGGCGGGTTCTACGCGGGTGCTCCGCGCCATGCAGCGCACGTACACACGCGAAGAGTATCTCGAAAAGATCAGCCTGATTCGGCGAGCGCGCCGCCCCATCAGCATCACTACGGACTTTATCGTGGGCTTCCCGGGCGAAACGGAACGGGACTTTGAGGAGACGCTGAGTCTTTTGGATCTCGCGCAGTTTGACGGCGCGTTTTCGTTTCAGTATTCGCCGCGGCCGCATACACCCGCCGCGGCTATGGCCGAGGCTGTGCCGGAAAGCGAAAAGCTGCAGCGTCTGCAGGTGCTTCAGGAGCGGCAGCGGGCCATTCAGTGGCAGCGGAATCAAAGGCTGCGAGGCCAAGTGTTTGAGGTTTTGGTGGAAGGCGCGTCGCGGCGAGAAACACAATGGACCGGTCGCACATCGAGCAACCGAGTCTTAAATTTTACTTCGTCGCGCACAGACCTTTTGGGAGAATACCTACGTGTTCGCGTAACGGGTGCTGGTCCCAATAGCCTGACAGGCGAGGAGAACAGCGAATAGGTGCCGAGGGAGGCAGCCGATGGAAATCGAGATGAAAATCCGCGGCTTGATGATGGATCCCGTTACGAATATGCCCATCGTCGTGTTGAAAGACGCGAACGGTAGCGCAGTTTTGCCAATCTGGGTGGGCGTATATGAAGCGAATGCTATCGCGCTGGAAATCGAAAAAGTGCAGACCCCCCGGCCGATGACCCACGACCTGCTCAAGAACGTATTGTTCGGCCTGAACGTGCAGGTGCAAAAAGTGGTTGTGAACGAGCTTCGCGACGATACGTTTTACGCGCTGATCTGGGTGGAGCGCAACGGCGAACGCATGTCCATCGACTCGCGCCCGAGCGACGCCCTGGCGCTGGCCTTGCGCGTTGATTGCCCCATCTTCGTGGATGAAACCGTGCTCAAGAGCTCGAGGATTTCGAGCGCGGTGAACGAGAAATCCACCAGCGAAGAGCTGCGCAAGTGGCTCGAAGGGCTTTCCGACGACGACCTCGGCCGTTACAAGATGTAGTCCTGGCTCCGGTCACCTGTAGCCTCAGCATATCTCCTGTTTCGTGCCTTTTCCTGACAAAGAGCAGATTCCATTCCCGACTCTGTTGACCTGCAAAAGCCCAATTCGCCGTGACTTTTACGCGGAGACGGGCTCGGGATGGCAACGCCGGTTGGCAGAATTGCGCGTTATGGTGGGATCGGCGCGCTCTCGGGCCGGCGGGTTGTTTCGTCTTTGCGCATTTTTTGCTTGCGTTGCAATGCGCAGGCGGTTAGATTTCTGGCACCCGAAGGGTTTTGGGCTGGGAAGGCGAATCGATAGGAAGAAGTAAGCGAGCTTCGCAGCCCATGGGCCCGGGGAGGCGCGGGCCCTGCCCCGCGATGCGGGAGCAGGGCAGTCTATGACGGCCATCCTGACTGTAGCCAACCAGAAGGGCGGCGTAGGTAAAACCACCACTGCCATCAATCTCGCTGCCGCCATCGCCCAAAGGAAAAAGAAAACCCTTCTAATCGATCTGGACCCGCAGGCCAATGCTACGATTGCCTTTTTTGACCCTGCCGAAGTGCAGGTTTCCATGTTCGACGTCCTGGGCGACCACCGCGCGGAGATGGCGGCAGTAATCAAACCGACCAAAGATCCGATGCTCTTTTTGGCTCCGGCCAGGCTGACGCTGGCCAAGCTGGAACAGCAGCTCGCCGGCCAATTCGACGCCCCCTTCAAGCTGAAGGACGCGCTCGCGGCGTCGCTCAAGGAATACGACTACGTGCTCATTGATACGCCGCCGGCGCTCGGAATAC
>QHYS01000355.1 GCA_003223325.1 Acidobacteriota bacterium | reverse complement strand
GAACGCGATGGTTTCCTCCACACACCTCGTCGTGCCCATTCAGGCGGCTTATTTCGCCATCGAGGGCACGGATGACCTGCTCGAAACCTACGAACGGATTCGGGCGCGCCCCAATCCCGCGCTGAAGGTTCTCGGAGTGGTGATCACCCTTTTCGATAAGCGCACGAACATCTCGCGCGATACCCACGAGCAGATTCGCTCCGTGTTTGGCCCGGTATTG
>QHYS01000076.1 GCA_003223325.1 Acidobacteriota bacterium | reverse complement strand
GTCTGATTGCCAAGACGATGGAATATTGCCAAGCGCAGCGCGATTTCGAGTTGGGTGGATTCCACGAGCACAACCCTTTGCTGCGTCCGATGCTGGGCCACCCGACGGCCATGTATGCCTATAGCGCGGCCTGCGCTATGGGCGCGGCCTGGGCGGGCACAAAATGCGCACGTCACGTTTTGGCATCGTGCGCAAGCTCGGTGGTTGCCTCAAGCCTACCGTATTGAGCAGAATGGTTATGGATACACCTACACTCGAGTGCACCACACCAATTAGATCTGCCGCCACGAATGCCCAACGAACTCGATCCGCCTCTCGACCAGTCCAGCGATGGGCAAACGGCCGCGGCCGAGCGTCGCGAAGCTCGGCGTTACCCTTTCATCTGTCCCGTCGAACTTATTACCGTCGACGGCAGCACCCGGATTTCCGCCCGTACATCCGACTTGAGCTTGCGCGGCTGTTATGTCGACACTCTGAATCCATTTCCCGTGGGCACTCGGGTCCGCTTGCAGATAACGAAGAATGATCAGCGCCTGGAATTCCGAGCCGAAGTGACGTCTTGCCACGTGGGTTCAGGAATGGGTGTGCTCTTCGAACAACTCACGCCGCCGCAGATGGACATCGTCGTATCGTGGTTGGAGGGCACTTCTTCTCCCGCGGAACCCCCTTTGCCGGCCATTACTTCCACAGCCGTCTCGCAAAGCGCGCCAAAAACGAATATGCACTTCGCCAGGAAGCTCCTGAAGGTCCTTGAACACAAAGGAATTCTCACCCCGTCGGAAGCCGCCGAACTCCTCCGCGAACTCGACTCCTGACCGCGTACTCCTGTCCGGCCCGGTGCTCCCGGCGTTATTTCCTTCAGCGCACCACAACAAAACGCGAGCCTCCGAGAGATATCCATTTGTGGTATTGATACCCGAGCACGCGCACCCTCCCGGTGTGCGGTGCAGCAGGAGGTTCGAGATGCGGCTTGCGGCCATTTCAAGCGTACTGTTTTTGTTAATCCTCGCGCCGGCAGCTGGCGGCGCTCGCCCTCAGCAGAATCAGCAGCCCGGGGAAGTGCGCTTTTCTGCGGATAACGAACAAGAGAGAGACTCAGGCGTCTGGATCGACGGCAAATATTTCGGCTACGTCAAGGAACTGAAGGGGGATAAGAAAGTGCTGCTTGCGCCCGGAGAACATGAAATTTCAATCCGTCAGGACGGATACATGGATTTCGTCAAAAAGATCGCCGTCGAGCCGGGCCAGCCACAGATCGTAGAAGTGGTCATGGAAGAGAACCCGAAGGCCATCTATCCCGGCGACGATGCCGCTGAGCTGCGTTTAGACATTCAACCCAAGCGCGCCGCCGTTTTTCTCGACGATGCTTACGTGGGCCATGGCGGCGATTTTGGAGGCAGGTTTCATTCTATGCTGGTCGCGCCGGGAAAACACCGGCTGAAGGTTACCCTCAACGGCTATCGCGCGTACGAATCCGACATCAATCCCGTCGCCAGCGAAAAATCCCACATGAAGATCGTCCTCGAGAAAGAAGGCGATTCCCAGGACAAGCCGTAGAGCTGGCATTCAGCTCCTGCCCGCACGTACGCTCATTCTGAGCGGGTTTACGTCCATACCCGAAGAATTCTCTTCTTCGCTAGGAACAAGAAAGGCGGGTTCGGTCACACGGATTGCAATTCCAATGGCAAAACCCGGTTGATCGCCGGCACAAGATCTGTGCCGACCTCGGATTTCGCCACGAAGTTGCCATCCCCGAATAACCGCGCCAAAGTCTCGGCTTCTTCAGGCGTGTAGTGGCTGCTCATGAGGATGATCTTTGTGTCTGGCACAAGGCGGCGCATTTCATAGGCTGCTTCGATGCCACTCATCACCGGCATGACGATGTCCAGGACCGCTACGTTTGGCTTGAGCCGCCGACTCTCCTCAACGGCCGTCTGGCCGTCGGCAGCCTCGTAAATCTTCCAGTGCCGCTGCGAGGCTAGCAGGGAGCGCAAGCTGCGACGCACCAACTCGTGATCATCAGCGATGAGGATTTTGGCGGCAGCAGGCACTCGTCACCGGCGGCAAAGCGAGGCCCTAGGCCGGCCACGCCGCAGGATAGATATCGAATGGACAGGCGTCTGCGCAATACGGAATTCACCGGAGGGTCTAGCGAAGACTAGGCGAATACTCCACACGAACTCGTGGCGCGTATCCCCGGGGATGCGCCTTTGCAATGCTGCGGGCTGACGTGACGCTATCGGCACAGTAGTACTCTCGTACGCTCCCCGCGTGCGCAGCAATGCCGGAAGCTGCGGCGCGGAGGGCAGAATGAAAAAGTTGACAGCAATTCTGATTTTGATTTTGAGCATGTTGTGCGGTGTGTACGCGCAGGAGACGATCTTGAATCTACCGGTAGACTCCAAGGTTTACATCGAGCCAATGGACGGATTTGAAAACTATCTCGCCGCCGCGATTCAGAAAAAGAAGGTACAGCTGATGGTAGTGGCGGATCGGCAAGCCGCGGACTTCGTCATCACCGGCACCGCGCAACACGAAAAAGCCGGAGGGGCCAAAATCGCCTTTCAGGGCAGCATCCATTCCGATGATCAGGCCAGCATTTCCGTCGTGAACGCCAAGACCAGCGCCGTCATATTTGCCTACGCTGTGAACAAGAAGAATATTTTGCACGGCGAGCAACGCACCGCCGAGGCTTGCGCCAAGCACCTCCAAGCGCACATCGAAGGCAAGGAATAAATTCGCGCCACGCGGTCCGGGTTCTCTCTTCGTCCCTTACCTTAGCACGCAGGTCGCAGGGCGGCCGTGCTTTATCACGTTCCTTGAGACTTAGTGGGACGCCGGCCGGAGGGCCCTGGTCATCTCCAGGACCACGGCGCCGATGCCCATGGTGCGACAAAGACGATCAGGCCACCCAACACAGGGATTCGCCCCCGCAGCGCAATTATGAAAATTCCACAGATTGCGGCAACAATGCGCCAACCAACGGTTTCGACCGTCCCGTGCCGCAGCCGCTTCAAGAGCAGATCGCCCGTTGCCGCGGCTGCCGCCAGATAGCCCACCAGTAGAAGCGGGAAATAGGCGGCCATGGCCAATAGGCTCAGCGGAGCACCGATGAGCGTGATCACCAAAATCAGCGAACACGAGAAGGGCAAACCCGAGCAAGGCGCTCATGCCAGGACGAGCTTCCATCATGCCGATCACGTTGCCGAAGCCCAGAAGCAGAAGCAGCAGGATTGCCAGCAGGATCAGTCCCAAGGTCCAAACCCAGAACGCCAGTCGTGCGAGACCGCGCCCGACCGCACGAGGTGTGCGAACTTCGAAAGGAAGCTGCTCGATGCCGCCGAGCACCTGCGCTCCGGCATCCTGTTTCAGCGCGCTGGGGCTGAGATACCGAGCCGTCCATTGATCCGCGCATTCGGCCCCAGCTCAACTTGACTTGCCGTCGCGTCCACGTCTCCGCCGATCGGTCCATCAAGGTAAAGGCTTCTGCCTGCCGCTTGCAGGTAACCGCCGATCGAACCCATCACTCGCGCCTGGCCGGCGGCGTGGCCCGGCCTTCGATTCGCGACGAAGGAGCAATCTCCACGTTCCCTGCCCGCTATGCGCGCATTGCGAGCGATCGTGCCATTAATAAACACCTGGCTGCCCGCCGCGTAGGTATTGTCAGAGATGTTGCCATTCAGGCGCAGGGTACCGCCTGCAGCAACGGCATCGCCTCCGATCTTATCATCGAGAACGATCTCCCTACCCGCGGCCAGAAGATCTTCAGCGACAGCCCTCCCCACCGTCACATCCTGACCTGCGACGAAGTGATCCTTTCCCAGATCAACCGAAACCAAGTCGCTTGGTTGTTGTCGTGAGCTTGAACAGTGACACTCGCGACCCCGATAAGAAAAGCCACGAGAATTCGCAACATGTCTTCCCCCTGCGTTCAAGCCGGCACGAAGCCCCACAAGGGCTGACACAGTTTTTGCTTT
Organism: Acidobacteriota bacterium; assembly: GCA_003223325.1. Taxonomy (GTDB): domain Bacteria; phylum Acidobacteriota; class Terriglobia; order Acidiferrales; family UBA7541; genus Palsa-189. Next base: position 35,505 of record QHYS01000076.1, on the reverse strand, counting down.
ACTTCTGGCTGACGACGGCTTTCGGTGCGCTGGGCTTGCTCTCGAGTTGGGCATACGGCCCGGCGGCATAAACGATTTTCCCACCGAGCATCGTGAGCAGCGATGAATTCTTCCCGATGTCTTCCACGGGCTCTGTCAAGTAATCCTGGCTGAGAACGGCGAGATCGGCGAATTTGCCCACTTCGAGCGAACCCCGCTTATCTTCGTCGTGAGCCACCCAGGCGCTTCCACTAGTGTAGAAACGCAAGGCGTCGGCGCGGCTGGGCGCTTCCTCCGGTCCGCGCAGCGGCCGGCCGCTGGCGGTCTTGCCGTCGATCAACCATTGCAGCACGGTGAAGGGGTTGTAGGTGGAGACGCGATGCGCGTCCGTGCCCGCGCTGACGACAATGCCGATCTTTTTTGCCGTCATTACCGGAGGCATGCGCCGCGCCGCTTCGGCACCCTCCTCTTTCACGACCTGGTCGCCATCGTTGTACATGGCGTCCTGCATCGTCCAACCCACACCCAGCGCTTTCATGCGCTGGAATGTGGCCTCGGAGCCGTCGTTGAGATGTGCGATGGTCCATCGCAGATTGCCGACGGGGAACTCCATATTGACGCGCTCGAAAACTGTCAGGAGCTGGCCGACATTATTATTGTTCGCCCAATGCATCGTGAGTGTCAGATTATGCTGCGCGGCCCAGCGCGCGATTTCGTAATACTTGTCGAGGTCAGCTTGCGGCGCCTGTCCGGTAATGCCGTTCATGGCCCAGGTGACGCGTTCGCCGATGCCATTGAAGCGCAGCATCTCGTCGCCAAATCCCATCGGCATTATTGCCAAATAATTTTTGTATTCCTCGAACTCCTGGCCCGGCGTCATCCCGCAGAGGCTGTAGACCACGCGAAGCGTCAATTGGCCGTCGCGCCAGACACGGAATAGCGCCTGATAACTTTCGGGCGTGACGTTATTTCCGCCGGGATCCACGACGCCGGTCAAACCCAGGCGATTCAGTTCGCGGAAAAATTCCTTCGTGCCCTCGACCTGCTCCTCCAAGGTCGGCTTGGGCAGGCGGTCGAATAAGTCGATCATGTTGCCGGTAACGACTCCAGTTGGCTTCTCGCCGGCCTTCTCCAGCTTGGCGCCGCGCGGCAGGTCGGCGTCGCTCGTGATCTTTAGCGCCTCGAAGGCCTGGGGCGTCATCATGGCCCAGCCATAGCCGAGCTGCACGTACACCGGATTGTTGGGCGCTGCAGCAGTGAGTTCGACCTGCGTCGGGCGGCGTTTTTCTTTGAAGGTGTCGATCGTGGCCGGCGGCGTCACCACGATCAGCCAGGCGCCGGGTTTCATCGTCTGCGCCGCGTTATGAATTCGGGCCAGCCCCTCGGCCAGCGAGGTCGCCCCGATCCAATTCACTTCTGTGCTGAAGGTCTGCGCGGCGCGAATTGAGTGTATGTGGTTATCGATCAGGCCAGGAATGACCGTGTGGCCTTGCAGGTCAATAACGCGTGAATTCGGACCTGCCAGCCTTTTCATTTCCGCGCTGCTGCCGAGGGCCACGATGCTGCCATCCCGGATGGCCAGGGCCGCGCGAGTGGAGAAATGAATGTCTACGGTCAGGATTTTTCCGTTCAGGAGGACAGTGTCGGCGTTTTGTGGCCATGCCGGCAGGGTCATCGCCAGTCCTGCCAAGACCAACGCCGCCGCCTTCAGCTTATGTATGGAGTTGTTCACGTGGGTTCCTCCCTGGCAGGTGACCGGTGCCCGAGTCTAGCATAGTGCTTAGGTCCTGAGTCGAGCCCTGGAGGCCTCCTCGGCCTCCTCCCGGCGACTTTGTTATGCGACTAACGCGGCGTGGACTTTGTAACGGCAAGACCCACCCTTACAAATCAAAGGTGGGCGCCCGCAAAAACTCCCGCGAAACGCGTTAGTGCCATTCTTCGACAGAGCAATGGTTTGGAAATAAGGGACAACGATGTTCCCAGAATTTCGGGAGGGCGGGCGTAAGTCCTTTTTTTAGTGAAGTCAAGATGGCTGGGCGATTGCACATTGATTCGTAGCCCATATTGCGGGACTGCAAGGAGAAGTGGGTCAGCCCGGCGAGAAATAAGGGGAGGCACGAAATCCGAGGATAAGTCTTTAGCTGAACAGAAGATGAGGGTGATACGAGTGCGAATTCTTATTATGGCCCTGGGATTGGCCGCAACTCTGGGGTTAGTGGCAACGTCGTTTGCGGATACCGTCCACACGCTGGATACACTCACTTACAATTTCCAGGTGAGTGGCGGTGGCGGGGGTTCGTCCGCCAGGCTGGATCACACCATCAAGACTGAGATCTACTGCGTGGATTTTGCAAACGAGATATTCGTTCCGCATCAGAATTACAGCGCGTACGAGACGGCCTTAGTATCGGGTAGCAATCTCAGCAACACTCGGTTGGGCCACAACACATCGTGGCACACCGTTGCAGTCAGTGACGGCGATCTCAACGACGCCACTGACCAAAGCATCATTAATAATGCAAACGCGTTAGGCAGATACCAAATGGCGGCTTTTCTCGTCTCGCAATATAACTTTGCGGCCCAAGGGAACGCATCGAACAACGGGATTCAGGAGGCGATTTGGATGATTCTGGACCCCAGCAGCGCTCCCGCCTTTCCTGCGATCGGGAATCCAAGTGAGGCCCTGGAGTCTGCCGCAACTTGGTTCAACTCGACAAGTGCTCCTCTGCGCGATAGCTTCCTAACAGATTTCCGTATCGTCAGCGATTCCACGATGACCACGTGTCATGGTTCGAGCGCGGCATTGTGTGGCGGCTTTCAGGAACAGCTCACGGAAACTCCGGAGCCCTCTTCTTTGCTCCTGCTGGGCACGGGCTTAACCGGTTTGGGAGTATTCTTCCGCCGGAAGCGGCTAGTGTAGCCGCCCCCGTAGTCGCCGCCCCCACTGCCGCACCTTCTCTTATCTTAACTTTAGGGCCTTCTCATAACACGTCTGCTTTCGAGCGCTACGAAAAGCATCGACCAATCTAGCAGCATCGTTGGTAAACGATAATTTTCCTTAGATGGCAGGGAGATGCGACGCATTCCGGATTTACAAGTCTGAGAGAGTAAGCTTCGTATCAGCCTTCCTCCATGCTCGTTGGAACTGCTGCTGAACGATAGCAGCCTCGGCCGTCTTGCCCTCGATTTTGAGTGTCTCGGCAAGTCCAAACAGGGAGCGCGGATTGCGCGCGTTGCGCTTGAGGTCTTCCCGGAATATTGTTTCCGCTTGGGCGGCCTTTCCTGCAGCGAGAAGCGCGGAGCCGAGCGACTCACGCGTGGGTGCGAGCCAATCGGGCGGCTCGTCGTAGTCAAGCGTGTCCTCGAGCGACACCGCGCGTTGCAAGTGCGCGATGGCTACGTCTGACTGGCGCTGGGCGTTTGCCAGACTCGCTTCGACAATCTCCGACATCATCTGCGGAATCACCTCAGAATTGTGCGGTCCTTGGGTGTTGATGGGAATCTTGGCCATGGCGGGCGCGAGGGCCTGCAAAGCTGCCAACTCGCTTCGCGCCTGATCCAGCTTTGAGGTGTTGGCGGCAGCCAGGGCGCGCGCGTAGTGCCATTCGACGGTCGTCACGGGCTGCGAAGTATCCGGCTGCGGCAGGGCCATAATTTCGTCCCAACGGTGGAAACGCACCATTATCTCTAGCGGCAAGGAATAGAAAACATCTAGCATATTCATTTCCTTGACTTGGGGCGCGACATGCTCTTGTGCGCGCTTGGCCGCCTGAAGGGATGCCGCGTAGTTGCCCAGGAAGGCATTTTCCGCAGCGATGAAATGAAGATTATGTGTATAGTACATCAAAGGATAAACGCCCTGCGGATGCACAACGGCAAAGTAAACGTCGTCGACACGCACTGCAGCGACGTTTGTTTTCTCTCCGCTTTCATGATCGCCGATACGGATGTAGATGTGCGCAGGCATGTGCACCAGATGTCCGGAAGCCGGCGCGAGCCCCGCGAGTCGCTGCGCCGAGGGCAAGGCAGCTTCGGGATGCGTGGAAGCCTCGACCGCGTGAATGTAGAAGTGATTTGCGCCGAGATGGCTAGGATCGCGCTTCAACACAGACTCCAGCACGGCTACAATTTCCTGGGTTCCCGGTGCGGGTTTTCCCTCACGATCGTACAGCTTCCACGGATGCAAGTTCATGCCGCTTTCGGCAAAGAGCGTCGCGGCGTAGAGATCATCGGGATAGCGCTGATAGACCTCGCGCATGGCATCGTGATAGGTGGCCTCGAGGCGTTCATAGTCGGGATGGGGCTGCTTGGTGTACCGCTTGGCGAGCGCCTCAATGTAATCGCGCTCGTTGCGCGGAGCGTCTGCGGAAAGCGCCAAAGCCTTCTGCACGCTTTCGTAAGCCAGCTTTTCCCGCTCGTCATCCACGGGCCTTTTCCCGCTCGTCATCCACGGGCAGGTTGTAGTTCGTTCCAAGCACCAGCGCTATGCCCCAGTACGCCATGGCCATTTTGGGTTCGAGCTCGGCGGCACGGCGGAAGCACTGTTCGGCCTGACTGTGGTTGAAGCCATAATCGAGCGCCATGGCCTGCTCGAACAGGCGCTGCGCCCGCGGGTTCGCGGTCTTCACGGGGTGGTGTATCTTGCCGAAACCTGGCGCAGTGCAGACGGCGGAGACAGCCGAGGGGGCGGCATGATAGTGCTGCTGCGCAGGCGCGGCGAAGGCGGGCGCCAAAGCAGTCAGCATCAATAGCACAGCAAGCTGGCGAAATAGACCGGACCATCGAGTCCGCTTCCTGTATTTGGCAGACAGCATCGTTCACCTCCGCGAATCATAGCGCGCCATGACGTGGCTTATATCACAACTGAGTGGAGCAACAACTCCGAACCCTGAGGATGGTGCCACATCGGGAAAGAGAGTCGGCAGGATGCCGGCGCTAGATTCGTCTCTCGGCGCATGGGGGCAGCGTCGCGGGGCAAAAGAAGTTAGAATCGACCGGACACGAATGCCGGCTGCTCCGGCCATTTTGGTTTAGACATTTGCGTGAAGAAGGTACAGGAGGAGAGATGCTCACGGCGGCAGCGATAGAAAAATTTGGGCGACACTTCTCGCGACGTCTCGGACGGCGTTACGGCCTCGTGGCGCTGGTTTGCGCAGGGGTCGCAACAATTTTCGTATCGGGAGTCCTATTCGGCGTCGTTTTCATTCGGCCGGCCAGGGCTGATGGCAATCCGGCCAATCTCAACCCCGCGGCGATTGCCTACCAATTGCCCAACCAGCTCAAGTGGATAACGCAGCCGAACGGCGCGATTAATGCCGTGCTCCACGGCGATCCGTCGAAACCCGGGCCGTATATCGTGTTGACGAAATGGACGGCGCATCACATGAGCCGCCCGCATTTTCACCCCAATGATCGTTTCGTGATGGTGCTTTCGGGAACGTGGTGGGTGGGTACGGGCGGCAAGTACGATCCCGATAGCACCGTGCCGCTTCCGCCGGGCACGTTTGCCACGCATTATGGCAAGCAGGTCCATTACGACGGAGCCAAAGACGAAGACGTGGTGCTGGAGATCGTGGGCGAGGGCCCGGCAACGCAAACGGCGGCGGAAGAGAAGTGAGCATCCGCTCAGGATGCTCATCCCGATTAAGACGGGAGCGAAGGATCTCTGCGATCTTCAGGCACGCTTAGGGATTCGGGACGGGATCATAGGCGGCTACGGATCCGAAATAGGCAACGTAGATGCGGTGCGTCGCTGGGTCCACGGCGACGGAGTGGCCGCCAAAGTGAGTGGGTGCATCCTCGAGCACGCGATAGGAATCCGCCGAATCCTGATGGATGACGGTCAGGCTGCCGGCGCCATTGGAGGTGTATACGCGACGCAGAACCGGATCATATTCTGCGCCATCCACGCCCGATCCGATGGGAAGAGTTGCGACGATCTGTCCCGTGTCGGCATTGAGGACGACGAGCTTTTTATTGTCGCAGGCGGAAAAGAGGCGGCGATTGGCAGCGTCGAAGGCGAGTCCCGAAGGGCCTGTGCCCTCACCGAGCTTATAGCGCCGGGTGACCATCTGTTTTTCCGCGTCGACGACCACGAGTTCGCTGGTGTCTTCGAGGTTCTGATAAATCAGTCCACTCTGCGGGTCGGCTTGGGCATATTCTGCCACGCCGCCAAGCCGTACGGTCGCAACCACCGTCATGGTGACGGGATCGATGAGCGTGCCGGCTTTGCCGTTATGATCGGCGGCGTAGATTAAGCGCGCTTTCTCGTCATAGACGATGGCATCGGGATCGGCGCCTCCAGGAACTTTTTTCAGCAGGCGATTACTGCTCAGATCGAAGATGCCGACCGTGTCGTCGCCGCTGGCCGTCGCAAAACCGTTGCCTCCGGCAACGGCGATACCGTGGGGACGCGGCAAGCCGCCGATTTCTGCGACCACCTGGTTCGTTGCGGTGTCAATTACCGCGACGAGGCCCTGGGTAGTGTAGCCCGCGTAGAGTTTCGAGCCGCTCACGAACATATAGTCGATGAACTTGAGCGGGAATCGAGATGGCGCGGGCGGAGTAATGATGCCGGCGGCTTTGATGGTTTTCGGTGCCGGGCGCGTGGAGAGATAAACATAAAAACCGCTAAGGCCTAGAATGATGAGTCCGACGAGCAGCCCCAAGCCTTTGAGCAGGAACCGGACGACTCGCATGCTTGCCCCTTTCGCCTGCCAAACGTTCCTGGCGCCGAAGCCGGAGGAAGGTTAACACCAAAGCTTCTCAACACTAAGCCGCTTCAAGCGGCAACGGAGGAGAGATTCCTCGCTCAACCGCACGAGGCGGACTCGGGACGACCACCCTGGTCGGATCGTCGCCTACGGGAACAGCAAAACGCGGCCGCTGATCTGGCGCTGTTCAAAGGCTTGGTGCGCCTGCGCTGCCTCGGCCAGGGGATAAGTGCAAGGGATGCGCACGGAAACGCGACCTTGCTGAATCCAGTTGACGAATTGCTCCAGGTAGCGGGGATATTCGCCGATCCAGGGAAGGGCGTTGGCGCGCGTGAGAAAGAGCGAGCCCTTCTCCTGCAAAAGCATGATATCGAAGGGCGGCACGTAGCCGCTCGATTGGCCGTAGATCACGAGATAGCCCGCTGGAGCGAGGCTATCGAGATTAGCCTCGAAGGTGTCCTTGCCGACACCATCGTAGACTACGTTCACGCCGCGATTGTCGGTGATGCGGCGGGCTTCTTTGGCGATATCGGAGCGCGAGGAGATGATGACTTCGTCGGCGCCGGCGTCGCGCACGAATTTCGCTTTTTCGTCTTTCGAGGTCACGCCGATGACGCGCCCGCGGCGAATCTTGACCATCTGGCAGAGCAGCAAGCCAACACCTCCGGCGGCGGCCTGGACGAGGCACCAGTCCTCGGGCTTGACGGGATACGCGTGATGCGTGAAGGCATAGGCGATAAACCCCTGGTTCATTCCGGCGGCGGCAATTTCGAAACTCACTTCTTCGGGAATGCCAATCAGGCGCGCGGCCGGAAGCGCAGCGTGTGTGGCGTAGGAATTTCCCCAGAAGCTGACGCGATCACCGGATTTGACGTTTGTGACGCCCGCGCCCACCCCCTCCACGATGCCGACTCCCTGGCTGCCCAGAAATGCGGGGAATTCGTCGCCGATGTTCGCTCGGACTCCGGGCGGTACTTGCCGTCGCGTGCTGGACTGGCGATTGTAGAAGGCCTGACCGACGAGTTCGCCGCGGCGCTTTTGCACGTCGAGGAAATTAACGCTGGCGGCGTGGATGCGCACTAGTGCTTCGCCTGGGCCGGGGACCGGCGTGGGCAGCTCTTCCAGGCGCATGACGTCGGGTCCGCCGTACTCGTGAATGCGAATCGCCTGCATGACATTAGCTCCGATTTCGTAGATGCAAGGAAAGATCTGCAGGGCGGCTCGAACGGAAGATGAGGATCGCAAGCAGGATCATCATGGGAAGAATCATATTAGTCTCCCTGTGCGCCGGGCGGTGTACTTAACAGCGTTAAGTATTAGCTTAACGATGTTAAAGCGTCAAGCAAAATGTTAAGCTCGGCCTATGCCGCAGGCGAATCTGGACCGCCAGACCGTGGCGCGTGCGGCCCTGCGTTTGCTGGACCGCGCAGGGCTCGATGGATTGACCGTGCGCAAACTCGCCGGCGAGCTCGGCGTACAGGCTCCCGCGCTCTATTGGCATTTCAAAAATAAGGAAGAGCTGCTCGAGGAAATGGCTACTACCGTATTCCTCGATGCGGTTCGCGACTCGGGATGGCCCCGCCCCGACGCGAACTGGCCGGAATGGGCGGAGCAATTCGGCAAGCGGCTGCGCGAGATGCTGCTCCGTTACCGCGATGGGGCGAGGATGTTCAGCGGACGATACCTAACCGACAGCTCGTTCTATGGATCCATGGAAGCCGGGCTGCGCAAGCTCACCGATGCGGGATTCTCGCTGCGCGAGGCGACGCAGTGCCTGAATACGATCTACTGCTACACCATTGGCTTCGCTATCGAAGAGCAGGCCGTCTATCCGCGGCCGGGAAAGCGACGCAAACGCTACCAGCTGGCCGAGCGGGCCAAGCGCGTCGACAACAAACGATTTCCGCTCGCCGCCCGGGCAGGGGAGCACACGTTTGTGGATTTCGACAAACACTTCGAGCAGGGCTTGCGGCTCATCATTAAGGGCTTGCAGCGCTAGGAGTCTCCGCACGAAAATCGTGCGCCGATTCCAAAGGCGGGCGCATCCAATTGCTCTTGAGCACCCCGACGGCGACAAGGCGCTCTGCCTGAGGAGGCGAGCGTTGGGGACCCTGCATGGGAGGAAGACATATGCAAGCTGCTGTTGTACCCGCTGTAAGCGGTTCTTGGCAGGTCAAAGACGTTCCGCAGCCCCAACCCGGCCCCAATCAAGTCCTGGTGAAGATGCACGCAAGCGGCATCTGCTACACGGACGTACACGAAACTCTGGGACACATTCCTGGCCAATTCCCGCGAATTTTGGGACACGAGCCGGTCGGCGAGATCGTCGCCGTGGCCCCCGACGTCACCACGCGAAAAGTAGGAGATCGGGTGGGTACGGCGTGGGTTCAGCAAACTTGCGGGCGCTGCGAATGGTGCCAACGGGGCAAGAGAATGTTCTGCCCGTATCAGAAGAGCACGGGAATCCATCTACAGGGCGGCCACGCCGAATACATGCCGATGTTTGCGGATGCTACTTACCTGATCCCCGATAAAGTTTCCTACGAACAGGCGGCTCCGATCTTCTGCGCCGGGTACACGGTGTATAGCGGCCTGCGCTCGGCCGACCCCAAGCCGCACGAGCGCGTGGCCGTGCTCGGCATCGGCGGCCTCGGGCACCTCGCCGTGCAATACGCGAAGGCCGCCGGATTCAAGACGATCGCCATTTCCCACTCGCCCGATAAAGACAAGACGATCCGTGAGCTGGGCGCGGATGAAGTCGTCCGCGACGGAAAGGGCCTGGCCGCGGCGGGCGGCGCGAACATCATCCTCAGCACCTCCAATTCAACCAAGTCAATGGTGGACAGCATTCAAGGGCTCCGGCCCGAGGGCTGCATCGTCACCATGGGCGTCGATGCGGAACCGCTTTCCGTCTCGCTCACGGATCTGCTCGTGAAACGCATGCGCGTAATTGGAAGTTCGCAGAACGGCCCTGAATATCTTTACGAAGCGCTCGACTTCGTGGCCCAAGGCAAAGTGAAAACAATGGTCGAAACGTACCCTCTGGCCGAAGCCGCGAAGGCGTATCAGCGCGTGGTGGACGGAAAGGCGCGCTTCCGGGCGGTGCTCACGATGTAGGATTGCAAGCTGATGCCGCCCTAGAGGTGGCGGACGCACGTACGGCGAAAACGCACCCTTCGGAATGCAAAGGTGAAGGTAGGCGCCCGCAGAGGGATTCTTTCACTTCGCGTCCCGACGGAAATCGTAAAGGCACGATTTCCCGAGGAAGAAGCATGGGGATGCTCGGCTCAGAATGACGAGAGTGGATTAGGCGCTGTCGGCGCGATCACTTCTGGCTGATCATCTTCAGGCCCTTGGGGTCCTTGGATTGATCGAGCGGCACGGCCGTCATGACCGGAGCGGCATCGATGTAGTTGTGATAGCTCTCCATCATCATCCACGTGCCATTAAGCGGCGCAAAAACACGGCTGGCCCAGTAGGCACGCTCGCCGTAGGTAGGCTGCACCGAGATCATCACTACGGCAGTGCCGTAATCCCACCAGCGTGACCACAGGAACGGGACCGTGGCGACTTCGGGCTGATGCTTCGCGGCGACTTCCTCTTGTGCTTTGGCGATTGCGGCGACCATTTGAGACTTCGGTCCCCGCGGCCCACCGTAGCTGCTCACAGCGCGCTGATCGTAATTATCGGCAATATGCTTGGCCCACATGCCGGGCTTACCGGATTCCTGTTCCATCCAGGCGGCTAATGAAGCCTTTTCGTTTTCCGTCTGCGGCTTGTAGGGCACGTATTCGCAAGGATTGATGCAGGGCACGGCGTAGTTTGGCCGCACGGCCGTATAGTCGCGCGGGTGCACCGAAATTTCCGAGGTTTGCAGCAGCTTCCATCCGCCCTTATCGCGCTTCACCCAGGTGTGGGCGACATAGTCTTTGCCGAGATTATCCTGGATCCAGACGACGTTACCGTATTTGTGCTCGGTCACTTTGATATCGCCAGTGCTGGGCACAAGCGGCTTGACGTGAGATTCCAGCGCTTCGCGCAGCGGCCACATCATTCCGTCAGTATCAATCCAGGTAAATTCCGGATCGACCAACTTATTGATCATTGCTTTATCGCCTTTCTCGAAGGCGGCCGTAACCGCGCGATCGGCGGTGATGACTTCATCGTCGGCGGCGGCTGCACGCCGAGTACTAAGCGCGGCGAGGACGCCAGCTGCGATGACAACGGTAAGCAGCAAAGTCATGAACCATCGCTTCATCTGATCCTCCTCAATGCCAAGGGCCTATCGGCCCATAAGTGCCAAGGCTAAGGCGAGTGCGAAAAGTGTCTCCCTCGATCCACCCCACCATGCGCAAAAACCGGCGCTCGGCGGAGACCCCGATTTCATCCCAACACACGCAAAAGCGGCGCGTCTTGAGGACCACATGCGGTACGCTCTTCGCACTCTTGCCGAATTTCTATAAGCGGGAGTCTACACCGGAGAGGGGAGCCCCGACAACCAGGGAGGGCACCGGGTGCGGATGTCTCAGGCAGGCCCAATGCGGCCTGTGGCGTCGGTCGGTTCTCGTGAGGCCAAAGTAACCCGGAAGCCAGTAATTTCTTCATCGACAATGTTTGAGTAGATTGTGAAAAGACCAACCGCCGCCGAAAGGGCAAAGCGGATGACCTCGAGAATTATTTGACCTGCTGCCAGAGAGACGGCTGTAACTGCCCGGTTACGAATCCGAACGGAATGCTTGTTACTCAGCCTAAGGGGAGGCCGTAAACAATGCTACGCCAAGTAAAGACCCACCAGATTCGGAAGGTACGCCGAAACGTTTGCTTCACTTGTCGGTCGGAGTCTTCAGACTGAGTTGAAACGAGAGTTACGCGGAATCCTCGAAATTTCTTGCGGAAGACGCGATGGACGATGAAAATCGCAGTAGCATAACCGCAAAGAGGACTTGAAATCGCAAGGAACCAGTTCTCGGATTAGTGAGGATTGAAAGAAGGTCCTGAAGATACTCACGGACAGCAGCGTATTCCTCCACCAGAACGCCCACCAAATCCGAAACCCATGTCCGAGAGTCGCCTGAACGTAATCTTGAGTCAGCGAAGTGCTCTGAACGAGCAAGTCCCCACCAACGTCGAAGGCGAGGCATTCATACACCTGGGCGCATTCTGCCTAAGGCGGTCGCCAAGTCAAGATTGCCACTCTCGCGCTTCGGACTTGTGATGCCCTAATGCAGGAAGCGGGCGGCGCCGAGGACGAGGCCGAGCGTGAGCAGGGCGACCGCGACTTCGCCGATGGCGCCGACGAGAAACGGCCGCAAACCTTGCTTGCGCATTTCGCCGATATTCGTACGCAGGCCCACGCCGGCAAACGTCAGCAGGAAGGCCCAGCGTGAGAGGTTGGCGAGGCTGGTGAGCTGGCCGCCGTCGAAAAATTTTGCCGTGGCCAAGGCGGAGATCAACAAAAAGCCGAGCACGAATTTGGGGAACTTCCTCCACAGGAAGGCGGCCTTATTGCCGACGCCCGCCGTGCCCTGTTTGCGCGCCCAATAAATGGCGTAGCCCAGCACGACAAAGCCGATCATGGCGTTGCGCGCCGTCTTAGCCAGAACGGCAACTTTGCCCGCGGCATCGGAGTAAAGCGCGCCCGCAGCAGTAGCTTCGGCGGTGTTGTCGACGCCGAGGCCGGCCCACAGTCCATAGCTCGTGTCGCTCATGCCCAACCAATGCCCGATGAGCGGAAATGTGAAGAGCGCGACGGCGCCCAGCGCGAGCACAGCGGCGATAGCGTAGGACGTGTCTTCTTCATCGGCTTCGATGGCGCCTTCGGCGGCGATGATGGCGGAGACGCCGCAGATCGATGAGCCGATGGCCAGCAGGGAAGTAAGCTTCGGAGTGAGCCCGAAGGCGCGGCCGAGCGCGGTCATGAAGAGCAGCGAGATGCTGATTTCAATGACCACCAGAACCAAGCTCACGCCGCCGAGCTTGAGCACGTCCCCGAGGATGAAGCGCGACCCGAGCAAGACGATGCCCGCCTTGAGCCAGAATTCATACGTGGCGAGGCCCGGACGGAAAGCTGCGGGAATGCCCACGGTATTCGAGATCACGAGGCCGATGAGAATGGCCCATAGGACGTATTCGATATTCGGCAGAGTGAGGTGGTACGCTTTGCCGTAACGCGCAATCGACTGCTCTACGAATTTTCCGGCGTAGCCTACAGCGATCAGCAGAAAAAGGCCTGGGATGAGTCGGGCCAGGCGCTTGAAGAGATTGTCCGAGAAGGGCGCCGGTATTGCTACGGATGTGGCCACGTCATTGCTCCTTAGTTAGTCCTTCTAAAAAAAGAGAGATTCCTCGGTCGCCCCGGCGACCTCAGAATGACACGCGTGATTCTGTTACCACGGGATGCGCTTGATCCAGCCGACCCAAACCAGCGCCGTCAGCGCCAGCGCGATCGCCACGGCCCAGGCATCCAGCGAGATAGGCCAGGCGGATCCCTGCTTGGCTTTATGCGCGAGAGTTCGCGCTTCGTCGGAAACGAGTTCGTGCTGAGGTCCATGTGCCATATTTTGCCCTTCTACTAAAAAAACCGCTCGCTGGTTTTGGTGCCAGCGAGCGGGCGTTTCTTTCGGTAGCGATTGCTTGCGGTTACTTAGAAACGCACCTGCATACTGGCATGCTGTTGCGACAACAGGCGCGACAGCAACCGTCGTAACAGCAAGTGCAGGCGCGATGGATCATGCGGGTATGCTAGCCAAGATACCTTCGTCGGTCAAGCGGTGGCGGCGTGTGGAGCGTGTGGCGGCGCGTAGGATCAAATCGCCCCGGGGCTTGGCTCAGCTAGCATCGCGTCACGCAAGCTGGCGCGATGAGCGGCTAGAGGCATCGTCAAGGCGCTTCAATTCTGCCTCGCGTCGCTTCAATATGCGAATATCTTCGAGCAGCCACTCGAGACGATTGCGGTCGAGCGACTCAACAATCTCGGCATCGACTGAAGAAATCGAGTCGGAAACAGGGAAGGCGCTTTCCGCCCAGCCGAGCGACCATTTCCAGGGTTCTTGCTGAAGTCGCACGCCCAGTTCCACGAGGCAATCTCCGATGCGTTCGGCCTCCCCGAGTTTGCGGGCGAGTTCGTTCTGTACCTGCTCCAACTGCTGGGAGAGTCGGACGGTCATGTCAAGCTCCGCCTGTTACGGCAGCAATGATTGGTGCGCTACCACCCAAAATCAAGGCGAATTGAAGGGTCATCGGACGCGATGCGGTGGAAAAACGGCAATCCTGTGGAAAATGTAGGAAAAGTGTTGATGTGCAGCAGATCGAGGTTGGCGCCGTTAGGCTCCCTTGGGCGCCCTACGGTTTCCCCAACCGAAAAGAACCGAAAATTATTGACAATAAAGAGAGAAATCGTTACTTTGTTGGCCTATTCGGGGGGTGTACCGGGCCGGGGCATCCAGGTTTACCCTTATCACCACGGCCTGGAAGAGTGAGGTAAGTATGACCGCCCAGCACAAGACCATCGGCCGCAGGATTTCCGCAAAAGATCGTGAGTTCGAGGAACTTCTGCGTCGTGCCGCCGTTAACGCCAAGAGTCAGACCGCGGCGATCCTGCGCGCGCGTAAGAGGCGCGTGAGGGCCGCGTAGTTACTCGTTTGTAGCCGCGCTTGAGAAGCAATCCGCGCCCGAGCGGCCCACGAGAATCCCCCTGTTCGGTGAAGTCGGAACCTTCTTGGTTATAGGCGTCCCCGTGCAAGGATCTTGCTGTTTCCCTTCAGTGCTGCATTGATTCAAGTGAGTCTATCCAAGGTGCACGCGCATGGAAGCATGGCGCAAGTATAGCGTTTTTAGTCTGTCGGGCACGTTCTGCAAAGGTGAGTCTTTTCTTGACAGGGTCTTCATCGACGGGCGGCACCGCGCGGCGGTGGCAATAACTAATCGGGCATTCAACGGCCTGAGTACTATGGCCTGACAAGCCGCCCGTGCCAGAATAGATAAGCGCGCGGGGGCCTGTGAGCTTTCCAGAACAGAATACGCCTCAAGGCCTGTCGGCGGAATTTGCACGACGAGTGCCCTTTTATCTGAACGCTTCGCCAGAGGGAATGGACCAGCAGAGTTCGGTTGTAGAGTTCAGCGCTAATCCAGCAAAAGATATGCAGCTCACCATGCGCCGGATGGACCGGCGCCAGTGGTGGCTGTGGTCGTACGCGATCATGGTCACCTTGCTCCTGCTTACAGCTGTGTCCTCGTTTGCCTTTCCCGCATTGCTCTCCGGAGCGGACAGCTACTATTCCTTCTTTCTGAACCAGGCGGTGCGGGGGCTGGTTGGCATGGTGCTGATCTTCAACGTTTATGTGATCTATCAACAATTGCAGATCAGCCGCATTCGCCGGCAGCTTACCGACCAGGTGTTTGCGGTAGACAAAGTGGAAACACTGGCGCAGGAGGTCTACAAGATGGCCCTTCTCGATCCTCTGACGGGCCTTTTTAATCGCCGCTATATCGAACAGCGCCTGGAAGACGAGATCAAGCGCTCCGAGAGGCACGGGCGGCCGCTTTCGGTGATTTTATTCGACCTGGACGAATTCGAGCAGGTCAACGACACCTATGGGCACGGCGCCGGGGACGCTTTGCTGAAGGCCTTTGCAGAGAGGTTGAGCAAAGCCACGCGGGGCTCAGATGCCTCAGCGCGCTATGGAGGGGACGAGTTCCTGGTAGTGCTTCCGGAGTGCAAACCGGAAAACGTGCAGCATGTGCTCAAGCGGCTGGAAGGAATTCGCGTCGAAATCGAAGGACGCACGCTGCAGCTGGCTCTCTCCGCCGGCTGGGCCGAACTCCGCTCCGGCGAATCGGCCAAGGAATTATTGGCTCGCGCTGACGCCGAGCTTTACGCCAACAAGCGCGCGAAGTCCGCAGCACAGTCCCAACCTGTAGCAAGCTAACTAACTAACTAACTAACTAACTAACTAACTAACTAACTAACTAACTAACCCGCGAAGATCCCACTAACTTTTCTTCGAGGTTGTCGCGTAGAAAGCGGCCCACTGCTGTTCCAGTTTGGAGCTGCCACATTTCGGACACTTGATCTTTCCTTTATCGTGTTCAGCAACGGTCAACGCCAGAGAGAACTTCTTGTTGCAGTCTTGGCAGAGGTACTCGTAGTAGGGCATAGTCACCTCCCTCAGCATTTGTCTGCCGATGATCTTAGTCGCGCCGACGCGACACAAGCAATTGGCCTGTGAATAATTGTGGATTTTGTGGCTCGAAGACGCCACTTCGAGCGGACGAGCAAGTGCAGGGCCGCGCGGTCTGCGAACTTCTCCCAACCGTAAGCGAGTCAACCAGAAAGCCAGGGGGTCGCTCCGAATTGATTTACCGCGTTTGGCGTATTGGGAGCCGAGGCTATGGTGAACGTAGCAATGCGTTTTACTCATCAAGGTCAACGATCAACCAACTGCCTGCTGTCGGACAAAGCTTTCCAGGGCTTCTTGGTTATCGCCGTGATCGGCGGGTTACTAGGATTTGGCGTGATTGCTTCGGCGGCCGCGGGAATCGCGAAAATCCTGTTCTTCATTTTCCTCTTCATCATGGGCCACGCTTCGCGTGGCAGAACGGTTTCGGGACACACGAAAGAGTTCCAGACCTACCTTTTACCCTGGTTTACCCACCATCTGCGTAAGACACTCAACATGACACGAAGTGCGCGCTCAAATGTCTTTGGGCGTTCTTCTTAGGGATTGTCCTAGCAATTAGGAGCGAGTAGTGGCCTTGCGCACTTTATAATCCGCCGGTGGGTCCTGAGTTGTTCTAAAAAAAAGAGTCCGAAAGGGATACTGAATGTCCCAAACTGTTAGGGCAACGATTGGAGGTCTCGTGCTCGGAGCAGCCTGGGGTTACAGTTGCTCTCTCCCACTTGAACGTGCCAGAGCTAATCTTCTTCGGGTTTGCGCTGACGCCGGGCGTTTCGGGGCTCTTGCTCGGCAGCACTGTGGGATTGCTGATCGGTTTGACCGTCGGGTTTACGTGGCGGCCAAGCGGCCCAACGGGATAGCGAACCTCGTCGCTCTCGCGAAGGGTCAGGATTGATCGTGGGAGGAGTAGCTGTCTATGCTCATCGGGATTCCGAAATTGCCTAACCTAAAGCCTTGAGGATCTCCGCAGATAATCGCGGGCCGCCGTCAAAGCTCGATGAAAATGACCCGCCCACAGATAAACATCGCGCTTTGCCGGAAGTTCCTGCAGCAGGGCTCTGTGTACGGCAAGAAAGACAAAGACTAGGTGGGGCGACGCCAAGGGCACAGCTTTCTTCACGTCTTGGGGCTTGCGGATTAAGGCTGCTGAAGTTGCGGGCGGGCCCCAGGTTGCTGCGCGGCTGGCGGTGCTTCGGGTTCGGGCTGGCCGGCACGGACGCGCTTCACGACGTCATTCGCGGCGCCTTTGCTGACGGGGCAAGAAGAGTCGTTGATGCGGCACTGCGCCATCGTCAACGTACACCCGCACGTGCAGCCTTCCGCATTGAGCCGATGCAGGGCTTCCTTTTTCTGAGCCGCGGTAAGTCCGGAGAGATCGACGTCGGGAAGCTCGGTGGCATTCGCAGCGTTCTTGAGGAAGATCTGCCCGGTGTCAGCGAAGGTTTCGATACGCGCATCCACGGGAAGGCCCGCGAGCACGCGGACTTCGCGTTCGTAAACCTCATATTCGTAGAGGCCAGTGTGCTTGGTCATCACGCGGCCCTGCGGGTCGATAACGAACGAAGTGGGCAGCGCGGGAACGCCGCCGTAATTGTCGATGAGTTCCTTGGTGGCCATTACGATGGGGTAATTCATCCTGTACATCTTCACGAACTGCTGCACCTTCGGGGGCCCATCGTCATCTTCCGAGATGCCGATCACCTGCAGTTTGTCCCTGTACATAGCTTGGAGCTTCACGAGTTCGGGAATCTCTTCGCGGCAAGGAGGACACCAGGTGGCCCAGAAATTCAGGATCACAACTTTGCCCTTCCAGTCTGCCGTGGAGACGATCCCGCCGTTGATATCGTGGAGCAAAAATGGGGGCGCCATTTCGGGATCCTTGGCAAAGCGGATAATATTGGCCTTGTCCGCGGAAGCGCCGCCTGCCGACGAAACCTGGCGCGCCCGGCGCAGGGCATGAATCGAGGTACCGAGCGCCAGCACAGCCGCGATGACGAGAGCAATAGCCAGAATGAGCTGAGTTCTGTGTTTATCCATAATAGGTGGCACTCGTGATGGTCACCAGAATTCATTATGAGCTGTCTGGGAACGCTGCACAAGCCTGCATGCCATGCGATGCATAAAAACGACATGAGAGCCAAGGGACGGGCTGCGGGTCAGGGAGGGGGGGTACGCATCAAGAGGAAATTGACTTCGACGGTTGTTTCTACTTCGATCCGGTTTTTCACCCCAACACCGGCATAACCGGCGGTGTTGAGGACCCCACATGGCCTTGCGCAAGTCCACGAACAGCACGAACGCTGCTGGAAATCGGGATGATCGCTCTGGAATTCATAACTGCCACGCGTCCAGAATCCGACGAACAAATCCTTGTGTACCTCTTGGATCAGCGCCGGATCGCGGCTCACCAGGTAAACGCGTATGACACTTTCATCGGCGACGATGTCTTGGGATTTTCTTCCTGCGCGGAACCAGCTTGGCATAGCGTATACACCCCAGCTTCGGCTGAAAATTTGCACGTCGGTTCCGTGCGGGGAAAACCGGAGCTCACAAAATCCCATGTGCGGGCGCGCGATTTGGTGCGCTTTCTGCAGGATTTACATTAGGACTGAGGCCCTACGATTGCGTTCAGGGCGTCATGCGGATATGCTCGGCGCATTTGATTCGATGGCTGGAAAGAGAGCGAGAAGGAAAACGAAACCGAGCCAGGCGGCCACGCCGGGCCTAGCTGAGGCGAGACTCGCGAGGGCCTGTGTGCGCGAATGGCGCTTGCGACTCCGGGAGCTCTTTTTGCCGCGCATCATCGAGTGCCTGGGGCACCTTTCAGAGGAGGAGATCTGGTGGAGGCCGAACGAGGCTTCCAACAGCATCGGCAATCTCGTATTGCATCTTTGCGGCAATATGCGGCAGTGGATTATCTCCGGGCTGGGCGGCGCGGCAGACATTCGCGAGCGGGACAAAGAATTTTCCGAGCGCGGACCGATCGCGCGAGGCGAGTTGCGCGAAGAGTTGCAGCAGACCGTAAGGCAAGCTTGCGCCGTGCTGGCGCGCCTGAAGGCAGGTGATCTTGCGCGGCGTTATCGCATTCAAGAGTATGATGTCTCGGGATACCAAGCCGCGACGCAGGTAATCGAGCACGTTGCCTATCACCTCGGGCAGATCATTTATGTGACGAAACTAAAGCGGGGGATAGACCTCGGCTTCACGCACCTTCCTTTGGCCTCTTCGCAAGCAAGCGAACGAAAGGTGTAAATTCCACGGCGTCAGGAAGATTCGGCGGCCGAAACTGGGCCAGCGAGTTCAGGCGCTATTCTTCTTTTACCTTTACCTTCTTTGGCACCGTAACTGGTTTTATAGCCTCGCCTTTGCCGCCATCCGCGCGCACGTTGGAATGCTGATTTGACAGGAATGCACCGCGGCCATTAGGCTTTTCAGCCGAGCCGGCGGTGATTCTCACAGCGTCTGCAACGTTTGGATGGAAGTTCTGGGCTCAAAAGAACCCGTTCCGAAACGTATTCCAACGCGGCGCCACACCGTGATGTCACAAAGATTCAGGGAGAGAGACAAATGATCGTGGAGATGCGCACGACACTGGTCAAGCCCTTTGCGGCAAAAAAAGCCGAGGAGGGGTTCGCGCAGGCACTGCCGGAAAGGCAGAAGCTTTCGTTGCTGGGCGGCTTTTTTCACACCGACGTGGGCACGCTCAACCAGATCATCGAGCTCTGGCCCTACGAAAGCATGGCGCAGCGCGAAGACGTGCAGGCGCGCGCCGTGAAGATCGGCTGGCCGCCGGATAATCGCGAATTCGTCATCGAGCAGGAGACGAAAATTCTCAAGCCGGCGCCGTTTTCCCCGCCTTTCAAAACGGGAAAATTCGGCAACGTGTACGAAATCCGGCAGTATATCTATCAATCCGGGACGATACCGAAAGTGATCGAGGCGTGGATTCCGCTGATCGAAGCGCGGATGAAGCTTTCGCCCATGGTGGGCTGCTGGTACACCGAGATTGGGCCCCAGCATCAGTGGGTGCACATCTGGCCATTTCAGGATGCGGAGGAGCGGCAGCGCATTCGCGCCGAGGCGGTGGAACGCAAGATGTGGCCGCCGGTGACGGGGGAATGGCTGCTGAAGATGGAGAATTGCTTAACGCTGCCTGCGTCGTTTTCACCGCTGCACTGATTTGCTCCTAGCCTGCCGAAAAGAAATATGTAAAATGGCATGCCGTTGGAGAACGGCGCATTTGTGTGCCCAGTGAGCAAACGCGCGCATTGTACGCTTGATCGGAAGATTTATAGGGGTACTCGAAGCGCTGAGGCTATGATGACGAAGACGTTACGGAACTCGATCCGGGACAAAACTCTCCTCGTTATTTGCGTGCTATTCGCAGCGGCGCTTACTGTTGGTTCCTTTGCCCTCGGGGCAAGTATCACATCCCTCCAGCATGGGTTTTCGCATTTTTAGCTGAGCGTCGGCTTTGTTGCAGTAATTGGCAGAAGCCTTCCGGCAAGATTTCAGCAGCCGTTGTTCATCGCATTCTTCGCTGGCTGGCTCTCTGAGCGGGTGGGGGGAGCCGCTCAGAATGACAGCGGCGACGAAACTCGCCCTTACTTCTTTGAGATTTGGGTTGCCGTGGGGTGCAAAAGCAATTTTTGCACGCGCCAATTCAGCAACTCACCGACGTACAGCTCGTTTTCGGACGGGCAGGCGATTTCGTGAATCCATCCGAACTGCTTGAGCTGCTTGCCGGCCCCGCCGAGCACGCCCAGAACTTTTCCGTCCAGCGTGAGTTTGTAGACGCGGCCAGGATAAGCATCGGAGCTGTATAGGTACTGGGTTGGCCCCGGCGTGATGCAAACCGCCCAGGGAGCGCCGGGCGCCATGGTGCCGGTTACGTTCGGGCCGGGCTTATTGCCGATGGCCGGCTGTGCGTTGGGATCGAACGGCACGTCGATGTGGATTTGGCGAAGCAGTTTTCCGTCGCCGTCAAACACCTGAATCCTGCGGTTTCCCCGGTCGGCCACATAAACGTTGCCCTGAGCATCTGCGGCGATGCTGTGCGGCGTATTGAGCTGGCCCGGGCCATCGCCAGGCTCACCAAAGGACTTCAGCCATTTGCCATCCTTATCCACCTTGGCCACGCGCGAATTGATGTAGCCGTCGCTGATGTAGGTGTTCCCCTCCGGGTCCCAGGTCACGTCGGTCACTTGCCGGAACATGCCGTCGATAGGGGCAAGGGGCGGCTTGGGGTGCTTGAGCGGCTCGGTGCCTTCGTCGGAAGCTTCCTGCTTGCGTCCGAAAACCATCACCACCCGGCCCTCGGGATTGAATTTGATGACCATATCGGAGCCTTTGTCAGTGACCCAGATGTTGTCCTGCTTATCGACGCGCACGGTATGCGCGAACGACCATGCGTACAAGTTGTGGCCGATCTCGCGGATAAACTTGCCGTCTGGGCCAAATTCGAGGAGCTGAGCTGCCGCGGCCGCGTAGGCCGGGCCGTTGGTGTTGCCCCTCTGGAACACGAAGACGTGTCCTTTGGAATTGACGGCGACGCCGGAGACTTCGCCGAGATACGTGTTCGGCGGTAGCTTCAGGAAATCGGGTACGGAATCAAAGGGGATTTCAGGGACGTTCTGCTGGGCATAGGCCGAAGAGCAAAGCAGCAGGAGCAAGGTGATGAACCAAAGCTTGGTCGATTTCACAGTATCCTCCCTAGGACTTCTTTAGCGCGCGCGAGCACAACTTCTCTACGCCGCGAAGCTTATCCTCCGGGTGACGTTCGCGGTGAAGATTGGTGCCTCGCGCTGTGGGCTTGCGAAGTGCTCGACCGCGCGAGCCTGCGCTGATAAAGGCCGGAATCACTGCGATTCCCACTTACCGCGGAGTATACCCCAGATGGGGTCGCGGAGAGACTCAATTTGCTCGATTTTCCGTTGCCAGGGGAGCGGAGGAGAAGCTATAAACACACGAAGGTGACCGCAAGGGAGGCGAAGAAGGAGGAAGGCATGTTAGCGCAGGTTCTGTGGGGATCCGGGTTACGAATGGCGGCGATAGGATTTGTGGCGCTATTGGGACTCGCGGGCGGCGGGATAAGGGCGGCGGCGCAGCCGGGGCTCCCAACACGTGCCGGTTTTGCGCGTGTTGGGGTGGAGGAGAAGCCCGATCCGAAGTCAGAGATCGGCGGGTTGCACTCCAAATTCGTGGACGTGAACGGCGTGCAGGCGCGCTACTACGAGGCGGGCGCGGGCGAGTCGATGGTGATGATCCACGGTGGCTTCACTGCGGGCTCATCTACGGCAAATGTCTTTTCGCGAAACATTGAGGGATTGGCGAAGCGCTTCCACGTCTTTGCAGTGGATCGCCTGGCGAGCGGCATGAGCGGCAATCCGCTGAAGGATGACGACTATACGTATCAGGGCGACGTCGATTTTATTTATGGTTTCATTCAGGCGCTGCAGCTCGGGTCGGTGCACCTGGTGGGACATTCGGCGGGCGGCGCGATTGCGTTATATCTGGCGATCGAGCATCCGGAAGCGGCCAAGACGCTGACGATTGTGGCCATGGGGCCGGAGAATCCTTCGCCGGCTTCGGAAAACAAAACGCGCCTCGATTTGAGCAAGTGTCCGGATCAATCGCAATACGAAGGATTGCAATGCCGCGTGGCCATGCTGGCCTGGCTGCCGACGACGTTTGACCAAGAATATTGGAACGCCGATAAATTCATGGCCGCGCTGCCGAAATCGAAAGAGGCGCGGGCGAAGCTGAACGCGGGTGCTGGGCGCTCGTTTGATTTTCCTGCCTTCAAGCAGAAGATGCTGGACAAGGTGCGGGATGAAGGCGTGCTGCAGATGCCGGTGCTGCTCGTGGCGGGGAAGAACGACGTCCTCGATTGGGGCGTAAACGACGAGACGGCAAAGCTGCGCGGAGAGATGGGACTGTTTGACATCATCGCGGCGAAGAACACGAAGGTGCAGATTATCGTTATCACCAATGGCGGGCACTTCATTTATCGCGAGCACCCCGACGAGTTCAACGCCTACCTCGAGACCTTCATCGATACATGGGAGAAATATCCCACGGCGCCGGCCCAGGGGAATTTCCCCAAGCCGCCGACGAGTTCGGGCACGCCGCCGAGGCGTGAGAGTCAGCCACCGACGCAGCCGGGCGTAATTCCGGGACGCCCGCAGATCGGCCAACAAGGAGACTGAGAAAGCAGAAATGGTGCTGTCAGTTTGTTATTCTAAGGAGAGTGTCCCGACCTTGTTGTCTCGGAAATCATGCCTTTACGATTTCCGTGTCGGGACGCGCAGTCGAAGCGCGTTTTGTGCCGCGCTGCCTTTGCGGGAAGCCCTCTTTCTCTGCGCCTAAACGTCCAAGGCATAGAATCCGGGAGCAGGAGGCCGCGAGCGTGCGAGCAAAGGAGAAGAAAGATGAAACGTATGGGTTTGGCAGTTTCGGCAACGTTGGCGATGGGTGCGCTTATGGCGTGCATCGTGCTCGCCCTGGAGACTCAAAGCGCCGCGGGGAGGCCGGCGCAGGTTCCAAGCGCCGGAAAGGCGGCGGAACTTGCAACCGCAGTGCAGATCGAACCGGAGGTACTGGCAAAGCTGCTGCAGGGATCAAAGACAGGGACGAAGCCTGTGGTGCTCCACGTGGGCTTCAAGAATTTTTACGATCAGGCGCGTATTCCCGGTTCTTACTACGCTGGGCCGGGCTTTAGGCCGGAGGGTCTGGAACTGCTGCGCCAACGCGTTGCATCGCTACAGCCCGAGCAGCTCATCGTGCTGTATTGCGGTTGCTGTCCGTGGGACAAGTGCCCTAACGTCAAGCCCGCCTATGACGCACTGCATGCCATGGGCTTTACCAACGTAAAGGTCGTGCACATCGCCGAGAATTTCGGCGCGAATTGGATGAATGCAGGCCTGCCAACGACCAAAGCGCATTAGAAACTCGCGCAGTTGTCAGGCCCCAGAGGATGTGTGTGGCGGCACTGGTTACCGCCGTTCCTTTGGCACTCGCCGGCGAGCTTTCCGACGGAGTTTACGGATTCGCAAATGCAGACGAAGTTCGGAGTCACATCCGTCGACGCCCTCCTAGGCAGAGATACCTGAAGCGCGTGTTTGGCCGCTAACACCCTAGCTCACGCCGTTCCCTCGGGATCTAGCAGTCCTGCCCACATCGCTAATCTTCGAAGCTGTGCGCGTGGCCGCCTTGGAAGCGATGGGTCACCATCAGGTTCCAGAGGAATTTGATGACGCGCGCATCGTCATAGCAATACGCCAGGTTATGGTTCAGAGTAGAGAAGCAGTGACGCTGGCAAGTCTGCTTCATATGCGCGAGTTGCTGACGATCGTTGCGGGATACATGGGGAAGCAGGGTGCGACAGTGCCATCGGTGCGGATGATGACGTTGTTTTGGCCGGCGCGGCAGTTCCAGTCGCTGAAGCGCATGTCGCCGTCGGTCTCCTGCACAATGCCGGGCATCGAGGCGAGCATCCTAGAGGTTTCGCCGTTGGTGCCGGTCCCATCGCCATTCCAGCCATATTTCCTTAGGTCCACGCCCGAAGACATGCGCATGAAAGCCTTCATCTCCTGAAGGCGGCGCACGGAATTGACCATTTGGTAGCCGGCCTTATTGCGCTCGATGAGCCAGTCGATGAGGGCGTCAACTTCGCGCCAATCCTCGGGGCGGATGTAGGTTGGATTTTCGGCCAGATGCCTGAAGTGTTCGTCCTGCTCGAGCATGGGCGTTTCGTTGATGTGATAATCGGTGGCGACGTGATTTTCGTGGGCGAACTCGGTGATCTTGCGGACGTCTTCGAGATTATTGCGGCAGATATTGAGATTGAAGAAAACCATGTAGCCATAGACGTACTGTTTGCGGAGCAGATAATCGAGATTCTTGCGCGCGGGCTCGACGGCCTTCGGCAGGCTGGGCTGCAAATTCCAGGAGTCTAGAGCGAAATTGAAAACGGCGGTGCCGGCGTCGGCGAGCCGAGCAGCCACTTCGGGGCCTTTTTTCGCTGCGTAGGAAACGACCTTGTGCGCGAACTGCGGGCGCAGTAGCGGTTCCCCGCCCATGAGCGCCAGCACGCGGCATCCGTGATCGTGGAGCCAGTCGATGGAGCGGCGGGCGACGTCTTCCGTCAGTCCTATCACTTTGTTGTTAGAGGCCCAGCAAGACCAGGAATCGACGTTGCATTTGTATTCGAGGAATAGATAAGCCGTGATGGGATGGAAATCACCCGGCAACACACGCGAGCGAATGTAAGGGAATAGCCAGCCGCGCATCTTGCGGTAGATTTCTTCGCGGTTCCAGTGACGACGCTCCGGCGGTGTTTCCGGGCCGGGATCGCCAAGCCTTTCGGGATATTGCGGGAAGACGGGTTCGGGAAGCTCCATGCCCTTAGCCAATGCAGGAGCGGCTCCTTGAGGATTGGAGTTCATCAAGAGATCGTGAATGGCAACATCAATTCGGAACTTAGCCGCAGTAGCCACTGGCTTTTCCCCTTTCTTGGCGTTTACCTAGCGGTAATACGCAGAACGTTCTTGGGAATATACACTCGATTGGCGAAGATGAGCATGCGCTTCGTGATGCGAGAGCCCCCGGCGAATGACGTGTTTGTCCCCCCCGCTCGCTTAGCCTCGGTTCGCGTAGATGGACGCACCCCAGACATTGGTTATACGGGGCCGCAGTTGGGGGTCCATCGATAGGACGGCTGAGCGGGAGCGGTGAGGTATAGGAGCGATACTTATCGACGGTTTTCCCAAGCTTCCGCCAGGAAATCCGCTAGGTTCTGACGGATTTCGCTGTACAGCACGCGTTGGGGGCCTGACCTGAATATCGCGTGGCGGCACACGGCACAATTGTGCGCGCCGGCATTCCGGTGTAAAACCGCCAGGCGTGAAATTCGCGACAAAGCGATGTTGCGCTGGGGAGCTTGGCCATGGCGAAACGAGTGGAGCGGCGCACGGTGGACTTGAGCGGCTATCCGGACCTCGTGGTGATCTATCTGGGCATGCGCGTCAATCGCTTCACGGGGCTGAAGACGCTGCTCGGGTTTGGCCGCAGGATTTCAGATTCGGTGGCGCAAAGACCGCAGGGACTGTTGCTGCACGATTCACTGATCTATTCGCTCTTTCCCGTGCATCTCGGCATGCGGCAATACTGGAAGGATTTCGCGTCGCTCGAAACGTGGGCGCGTTCGGAGCCGCACCGTGAATGGTGGAAAAAGTTTCTGCGCGACTCCGGCGGAACGGGTTTCTGGCACGAGACGTATTTTGTCCGTGGCGGTTTCGAGGCCATCTACGACGATGTGAAGGAGCCGCTGGGATTGCTGAGCTTTGCTCCGGCGCGTCCCGCGAGCGGGCCGATGTTTTCGGCGCGGAATCGCCTCGGCGTCGGCGGGACCGCGACAGGGCCGCCACCGGTCAGCGAAGCCGATCTTGGCGGCCGCGCCGCGGAGTAGAGCATTACGGCTCGTCGAACGCAGCCCCTTTTCGTGGGCAATAGGCTCAGAAAAGCATTTTTCGGTCATCGGCTGCACGTCTGAGCTTTCTGTGCCAAGCCAGCTACCGGTTCCAAGATCTTGGCTGTGCTTTCGCCGCGCGGCGAAAGGCGTAGTTTGCTGAAAGAGTTGCAGCACGTCTGTGTAACAGAAGGTCACATAGGTGCGTCCCGCAATAAGGAGCTCCCACCAGCATCGGAGCATTAAAAGGCACAGAATGCTCACGGCCCGGGGAGCCCGAGGGCCCACACGCCCAAGACTAGAGGATGCCTTAGAACCAGCGACGATGCGAACGATCCAGCTTATCGGCCTCATATCCGACACTCACGGGCTGCTTCGGCCCGAGTCGGTGCGGGCGCTCGGCGGCTCGGACCTGATCATTCATGCAGGCGACGTGGGCGATCCGAGGATTCTGGAGGAATTACGCCGATTAGCGCCCGTGGTGGCGGTGAAAGGAAATATTGACGCTGGCGCGTGGAGCGCCGACCTGCCGGAGACCGCCGTGGTGCGGGCGGGGCCGGCATTGATCTACGTGCTGCACGATATTGACACGCTTGACCTTAGCCCCGCAGCGGCTGGACTGGCCATAGTTGTGAGTGGACACTCGCACAAGCCCGCGCAAGAGGAACGGGAGGGCATCCTCTACGTTAACCCGGGAAGCGCAGGGCCGCGGCGGTTTAGTCTGTCCGTTACATTGGCGCGGCTGGATCTAAGGCGGAAACCCTGGCGGGTCGAGTTCATCGAATTGGTACCAAAGCCCGAAGGCAAGTAGTAAGGGTCGCGACGGCTTGGCAATTTCAATTCGGCACAACATTCGTCAAGCTCATGCGCCCGCAAGAGGAAGCACCGGCCGACTTGGGCCGCTTGCCGGACGCGACGGAGATTTCTCTCTTCCGCGTGGTGCAGGAAGGTCTGGCAAATATTCATCGGCATGCCCATACCCGGACCTCTGTGCGCATGCACATCAAAGACGACAAGCTGACGCTCGAGGACATCGATCAGGGACGGGGCGCCTCGCCCAAATTTGTAGAGGGGATTGGCATCAAAGGGAAATTGCCTCTGGCTCGACAGGAACAACCGTGCGCGCCACGGTGCCCATCTCCAGACCCACAAAGGCGCCGACGGCACGGCCAAGACCAAAGCGCGCCTGCTTCTCGTGGACGACCACGAAATCGTACGCCAGGATCTGGCCAGGTTGCTGCAAGGAGCGGAGGGTTTTGAAATCTGCGGCGAGGCCGCCACTGGCGAAGATGCCATTTGCGAAGCGTACTGGTCGGCGCCAGATATTGTGATCACGGTCCTGAGGCTGCCGGGCATCGACGGATTACAGGCTACGCGCTCGATCCTGAAGGCGCATCCCCGCACCGATGTGCTGATCCTAACCGTGGTTGAATCGGAACAAGTTCTGCGTCCCCCGGCCCCGCCTGACGATCCGATCACACGGCGCGTGCCCGGGTTCGCGAGCCTTACACCCGAAGAATCCCTCTTAGCCATCCGCTGCCATCCGCATTTCGTCTGGCGCGATGACTGC
This sequence comes from Acidobacteriota bacterium, assembly GCA_003223325.1. Classification (GTDB taxonomy): domain Bacteria; phylum Acidobacteriota; class Terriglobia; order Acidiferrales; family UBA7541; genus Palsa-189. The sequence continues at coordinate 7,599 of QHYS01000076.1, read as the reverse complement.
GAACGGTGTATAAGTCTGCCATCTGGAGAGTTCAAGGACGGAATGGCAAGCCAGTTCAAGCAAGGAGCGCGCCACCGGTGCGAAAAGGCCGTGCGTTTTGAAGAAGCGTTTGTCGTAATCCCGAGGCCCGACCAGGGGTCCTCGGCGTGCGTCGCGTTTGCGTACGCTGGGGTAGGAAGGCCCAGGGATCTGCTTTTTATCGAAGTCCAGCGGCGTATTTCCGGCAAGAGTAACCGTCCTCCCTGAAAAGGCTGCCAACAGGATGTGCTTTTCGCGGGAAACAAAGTCGTGCTTCTGCCGTACAACAGAGTCGCGCTTTTTGTGCCTAGCAAAGTCGAGCCGAAGCTTGCGGGGTGACCAAGGCGCGCCAGTTTTGCGCCTATTGGGGTGCCATAAGGGGGTTCGTCAGATGGACTTCAAAGTCGATCGCCGAAGATTCCTCGTGGGTGCCGGCACAGCGGTCATCTCCATTCCCGGATTGCACCCGGTTCTCGCGCAAGGGGCGAACCGCGACACGCAGGGCGAATTGGCGCCCGAATTGGAGAATGTGAAAGCGCTCGTATTCGATACATTTGGCACCGTCGTGGATTGGCGCAGTTCGGTTATTGCCGAAGGCATGAAGTGGGGCAAAGCCAAGGGCATACAGATCGACTGGGCGCAGTTTGCCGATCGTTGGCGGCTCGGCTACCGGCCCACCATGGACAAGGTTCGCAAGGGCGAGATTCCTTGGACTCGCCTCGATGATTTGCACCGCATCATCCTGGAGGAATTGCTCAAGGAATACAAAATCCAAGGACTGACCGAAGAAGAAAAGGTCTCGTGGACCTACGTTTGGCGGCGGCTTGAGCCCTGGCCGGATTCCGTCGCAGGGCTCACCCGCCTAAAGAAAAAGTACATCATCGCGCCGCTTTCGAACGGCAATATCGCCCTCATGGCCAACCTCGCTAAGTTCGGCGGTTTACCGTGGGACGCTATCCTCGGCTCCGAACTTGTCAAGCATTACAAGCCCGATCGCGAGGTGTACGTCTCCGCCGCGTATTATTTGGATCTCAAGCCGGAGCAAGTCATGATGGTCGCGGCCCACAAGGGTGACTTACAGGCCGCGACCAGCTGTGGTCTGCGAACCGGATTTATTTACCGTCCCGATGAATTCGGCAACGGCAGCGTTGGCAAGCCCGATAAGGCCCAGCCCGGCGACTACGACGTCGTCTCGGCAAGCGCAATCGACTTGGCTCAACAACTGGGCGCCTAACGATGCTTATCTCCTCGCCGAACCGGTACAAATTCTGCGCAATGCCCTCAAAGCTGGAGCGCGAGGCTGCATGACCAAGACGGACGCAGGCTCGAGCCTGCTCTCTATGCTAAAAACGCTCGTCGCCGAGCGCGGCGCCCGCCCTGTCGCAAATTGACGATGCGACGAGCATCGTCATCCCGAGCGAACATCGTGAGCGATGGATCTGCAGTATTGCGAGATATCTTCCTGCACCAGAGATGCTCATCACCGTCTTCCGTCGACAAACTTTTGAATTACCATGCTTTGTGCTAACTAAGTTCGCGGATTGATGGGAGGTGCTTACTAATGCTGATTCAGGCCCAGTGGTGGTCGTTTGTCGAAAGCCTGGTCAACATCGACCGAAGCCAGCCGGGCGTGTACGAGCTCGACGACCAGAACGGCATAGTGGTTTACATCGGGAGCTCAGATGAACTCAGGCCAAGACTGACGGAGGCCTTACCCCAGTAGTAGTCGTCCTTTGTGAAAAAGTGCTCCGTCCCACCTGAGCTGATTCGGTCCAGTTCGGCGCCCTCCAGGATCGAAACCGACTGTGCAATATCTGGAGTCTCGATGCGCCCGTCTTTGTGTTGAACCCTCAGTTTCACATCTACAGTGATTATTGCTGGCAGTTACGGGGCATTCGGATTCACCTGAACTTATGCCGGCATTTCATAAAAACCCTTGACGGACCTTGGTCTGAACTCCTGCTGCGTTTCCAAAATTGACGACGTTATCGAATCCGACGCGGAAAACGAAAACCTAGCCACTGGTCGCGAGAGATTTAAAGGAGTCGCGATTCCAGTTTCATTCGCTGACCCTTAGGGGACCCTGCTTGAACAAGGCCTCCCGGGAGCCGGAAGGCGCAAAGCTAGCTGCGGTGTGCAAGAAATTGGCGGCAACAAAGTTGGCGTTGCTGAGAAGACGAAAGGAACGCCCTATGTGCGAACAGCTATGGAAATGGAAAGCCGGCGGGTGTGCACGCGCAATTCGCGCCTGCATCACATTGGGCCTCAATCCCAGCGCTCCTCAAATCGCACGCGGATCGATTGGGTGTGGTCTACGATCGCCCCGCGCTTGCCGGAGCCAGCCACTTTTCGAGAACCGCTCGATCCTTGGGCTCAACCTGGACAAACGCGATGCCCATCCCTTCGTCGGGCAGGTTATAGGCCACATGACCTACAGCAGAGAAGTTCGCTTTAGAATTTGTAATTTTCAGTCTGACTCCTGTCCCTTTGGGGAAAGGAGCCTTGCTTGTAACGAAGCAACCGTAGAGACTCAGGTCGCGAGTAAGTGACATGAGTTGCTTCTGTGATTCTACATTGATCACTTCGGCGGCTCCTCCGAAGAGATGGCGGGTAGCGCGGCGCCGTTCGATCTGCATGGGGCTTCCGATGTCCAGCGGGCTTTTTTCAGCGTCAGATTCTCCGGGGTACGGAACGCCTTCACCACGAAATAACGGATGTGGGATGAATGACTCAGGTGGTTCTTGTTCGGTTCTTAGCACTTCTGAGGGCTTATAGACATACTCCTTCCCGCACTCGTCACATCGGACCTTGAAGGGGCGGTTGACAGGAGGGCGAGAGGTGAAGCTTCCGAGCGTGAAACCAATGGTTTCTGCAGAGCACCACCCAGAAATAAGAGTTATCTTCCCACATACGAGTATCCTCCGTGGGGTCACAAAGGCTGGTGGGGACCTCAGTGGCATGAATGATATCAATGTGAAGCCGCGTGTGACAAGCGGACCCTTCTCCGGGTTCTCCGGGATCTCCGGGGAGGGGTCGACTCGGACGGTCGGCGCATCGAGGGTAACTTGCGTTTCATTCGAAGCGAAGCATAGCATTCCGGCACGGACGGGTTTGGAGGTTGGGTGCCGCACCCTTCGGTTTCAAGGGTGCGGGTTCTCTTCGATGCGGAACCCTCTGCGGCGCTAACTACGGACGCCGGGACCTTAGCTGCCGCATCGGTTGACCTGCCCGGAAAAATAGATGTAACGATTGCGAAGTATCGCGCGAGGGATCTCTCTTGGAAGTATGGCTCCGGCTAAAAATGACCACCCAGTCTGCCGGGCCGAAAGGAACCTGCTTTTTCGAACAATGCTCAGGCGCCCAATCCTCTCTGCGAGTTTTCGAGGAGCTGCCCAGCTTGAGGCGATCTCACCTAGCTACCCGCCCCCTTGTAGCTCAGCGCGCGGCGGAGTTCGCCGGCCCGGAGGCTTTGTCCTTGTCGGCCTTCACAACCGTCCAATAGCGATTCGAAGGAGCTAAGCTCCTCAGCATCAGCACTTGCGCAAAGCGCGCTGGCAACTCGCGCAGAATCAGCATTTCCGTTTTGCAATTGCAAGACTTAAAGCCGCCCCGAATCAACACTTGCAGAAAATGGCCCCAGGGGCCATCACCGCGAACGTCATGGACATCAGGAGCTTCGCGGCGTTGACAAAGTCAGGGGGAGGAGGAGCCGCGACGCTAAGCCGCGCTAAGCCTAACTTGAGGATCGGCTTCGGCCAGTTTTTTAATGTTCAGGAGCATCTTGCGTTCCATCACGAAATGCGTTAGCTCAAAAAAGAAATTGATCACGCGCTGCCACAGCGTCACGTTGGCGGCGGAGCGCAGCCGTGCGATCAGGCGCGTGGTGTTCGCGCCCTTGCGTTGCAAGGCGAAAGCCCATGTCGTATCGAGTCCTTCTTTGCCAGCGCGTATCAATTCCCAATCGGCGGGCGTGGCGAGAACCATCGTGCGCATGGGCTCGACGAGCGCCGCGATCATGCGGGCGCGTCCGCCCAAGCGCTTGGGCGAGCCGAACCAGACGGTGTCGCCGATAGCGCGCTGCTGCCATTCGGGGACGATGCGAAAGGTGTTGCGCATGTCGCAGCCGACAAGATTCTCGAGAAAGCTGTAACTGTAGAATCCGCCGCGATCCTGCCCGATCTGCACGAGCCAGCGCCAAACGGCTTCGGCAGGCGCATCAATATTGACGGCGTGGGTGACTACGGCCGAGGCGTAGGGCGAGAGCGCGTCGCCAGGGAGGACGGCGATGCGATCGAGATGCGTGGCGCCCCAATGTAAGTGCCAGGGGCGAATGATATAGAGATAGCTGAACAGCAACGCTGCCAAGATGAAAATGAGGACCGCAGCGGCGTGCATTCCTGCCTCCGACCGGCGCTCGTCATTGTATCGCGACAGAATTTCTGTAGCATTTCGCGGCGATCAGCCGCGGAAGGCGCGGGTGCCGCCGGGGAGATTGCTGGTGCCGCCGTCGATGACGATTTCTTCGCCCTGAATGTACGAAGAATCGCTCGAAGCGAGGAAGAGCACGGCGCGAGCTACTTCTTCGGCTTCGCCCCAGCGTTCGAGCGGCACGATCTTCGGCAGGAGTTCGTTTACCGAGGCGATTTGCTGCGGCGTGCGAGTGCGCTCCCAGAGCGGCGTGCGCGTGTAGCCGGGCGTTACCACGTTGACGCGAATGCCGCGCGGGCTGAGCTCGGCGGCCATACACCGGGCCATGGCGCGCACGGCAGCTTTGCTGCCGGCGTAGGCGGAAGTGGCAGGGATGCCAATTTTGCTGGTCAAAGAACTGATAAGGACGATGGCCGCGCCATCGCGCAAGAGCGGCACCGCGCCTTGCACCGTGAAGAAGACGGAAATAAAGTTGAGCTGGACTTGCTTCTCGAAAGTGGAGACTTCTGTATGGCCGAGCGGGGTAGGCGCGGAGAGGCCGGCATTGGCGAAAAGGATATCGAGCGCGCCGAAGCGCAGCTTCACTTCGGAAAACATGCGCTCGCGTTCGGCGGCGTCGGTGACGTCCGCGCGAATCGCGAAAGCGGCGGAGCCGAGCGAATCGGCGGCGCGCCGCAGCGACCTTCGCGCCCTCGTCGATAAAAAGGTGCGCGGTGGCACGGCCGATGCCGCTGTTTCCTCCGGTAATCAGCGCAAATTTTCCGTCGAGTCTGCCCATGCAGGTATTATTCCTGTTGCGGTCAGCCTCAAAGGTCAGAGAGATCTCTCGACTCGCGTCGCTCGCACGGGCTGACCATCCTGATCGGACGGTCAGCATTATCCAGCGCGCGGCGAAAAATCGTAAGAAGAATGCGCGAAGGGATCGCAGAGTTCCAGAATTGGCAAAAGCGCATGGGACATAGGAAGGTGGATCATGGACTTTTCCTTGTTTGATCGCCGCGGGTATCCCGTGGTTCCGGTTGAGACGGGATATGCGGAATGGGCCAACGACTACGACGTCACCGTAGCGGCCGGATTGGATCAGCCGTTATTGGACTCGCTCAGATCAGTAAATTGGCGGCAGGTCCGACGCGCGGCAGACTTGGCTTGTGGAACAGGCCGCACCGGGGTGTGGCTTAGGAATCATGGTCTGGGAGCCATCCACGGTGTTGATCTCACGCAGCGAATGCTGGACATCGCGGCTTCCAAGCATGCGTACGAGCAATTGCATCTTGCCGATGTGGCAGGCACGCCGCTGCTCTCCTCTGCCTACGACCTCTGCATGCTGGTGCTGGCAGATGAGCATTTGGCTGAGCTTGAGCCTGTCTATCGGGAAGCTGTGCGGCTGCTCGTAGCAGGTGGCCGTTTTGTGTTGATCGGATATCACCCCTTTTTCCTGATGCGAGGGATGTCGACTCATTACCACCGTAGACCACGCAGCACGAGGCGATTGGGATCCAGTCTTATGTTCACCTCTTCAGCGAACACTTCGATGCTGCCAGCAAGGCAGGCCTCGTCATCACGGAGTTCCGTGAGTGCGTAATCGATGAGAAATGGTTGATCAGCAAACCGAAGTGGCGAAACTACTTGAACTGGCCAGTAAGTTTTGCGCTGGTATGGACCAGGTAAGATCATCTAAAGCCAAGCATGAGAATTCAATTGAGACGCCACCTGAGAAGGAAGATGATGCCGGAGCGGTTGGTCTCAGTGTATATTAGCGCGCCGAAAATACTTGTTCTGAGCGCAGGTCGCACAGCAGGGCTGATGCATTGGCTGGCGACAATCGGTTCCGCAATCAGGTTAGACGGAGACGGCTGACTATTATGAAAGCGATCCAGGTGCCGCGTCATGGCGGTGCGGAAGTTTTGACGCAGGTCGAGCTTCCCGTTCCCCAGCCCAAGGCTAACGAAATCGTGGTGAAGATATCGGCCATTGGCATCAACTTCATCGACGTTTACTACCGTGAAGGACGTTATCCCTCGACGCTACCATTCGTGGACGGCATGGAAGCCGCCGGCGTGATCCATGCGATTGGCAGCGGCGTGAAAGGCTGGAAGGCGGGAGATCGGGTGGGCTACTGCGGAGTCCTCGGGGCCTATGCGGAATATGCAGCCATACCGGCGGATCGCGGCGTACGCATTCAGAAGGGCATCAGCGACCGGCAGGCCGCAGCGGCGCTGCTGCAGGGCATGACTGCGCACTATCTGGTGTACGACACGTATCCGCTGAAACGAAGAGAAATCGCGCTGGTTCACGCCGCAGCGGGCGGCGTGGGTCTGCTACTGGTGCAGATGGCCAAGCGGATCGGCGCGCGCGTGATTGCTACGGTGGGAACGGACGAGAAAGCGAAATTGGCGCGCGAGGCCGGGGCCTGCGATGTGATCGTCTACACGCGGCAGGACTTTGAGGCGGAGACCAAGCGCCTGACCGATGGCAAGGGCGTGCACGTGATCTACGACGGGGTGGGAAAAAGCACCTTCGACAAGGACCTGAATCTGCTGCGGCCGCGCGGTTACCTTGTGTTATTCGGGGCGGCTAGCGGGCCCGTCCCGGCGTTCGATCCGATTCTACTTTCGCAAAAGGGGTCGATATTTCTGACGCGGCCTTCGCTTGGTCATCATATCGCCACGCGAAAAGAGCTCGAGCAGAGGTCGCGTGAAGTCTTCCAGCAGATTGCCGGCAAAAAGCTGAAGCTGCGCATCGAACAGGTCTACAAGCTGAGCGACGCGGCGCGAGCGCAGCAGGACCTGGAGACGCGGAGGACGACAGGGAAGTTGCTGCTCGTGCCGTGAGTACGCCAGCAGGCGATGCAGGGATCCACACCTAAGGGCGACGTGTGGGCCGCGCGAAAAACCGGAGAGGCCGGACTGAGGCGCCGCTTACCCAAAAGGAAATTCCCCAGGGGGAAAAGGTCGGTCGCGTAAGAGTGGGTGCTGTACTAGAAGATACGGACTTTTGAGGGCTGAAGCTACAGGTTAAACGCTTGCCAAGGGCTGGGGATTAGAAGCCAAAAGCCGGAGCGTGCGAAATGAAAAAGGGCCGGACTTGAGTCCAGCCCTTTTAAGGTTTCGTTCCGAGATCGGGAACGGTGAGAGCTAGCTTAGCTAGTTTCTG
>QHYS01000358.1 GCA_003223325.1 Acidobacteriota bacterium | reverse complement strand
CGCTGCACTTGACGCCCCGCATCGGTCTCGTTCGATCGCTGTCGGCGCGAAGCAAAGCAGCACGACGGTGGAAACCGCTTCGTTGAGCACGATAGATAAACGGTTCGTTCGCCGCCAGATCTTCGAGGAGTACATTCTTGACGCCGCAAAGTGTGCTCTTGACCGGAAAACAGCGAAATTTCGCTTCATCCAACCGATTTTTGACGCTTAGGCTGCAGCATGAGAGTGATTTGAACGTACCGTTGGACCATACCGTCCCTGCAATTACATCGCTGTCACTCAGATGACTCACCCCGCTTTCTCACCGCGACGAATCAGTCTCTGAGTGACGAACTGTCCGTCAGAGGCGTCGCATTGCGGACTGAAAGAATCGATCCCTCGAACGAGCAGTTATGGGACAATCGCCGCGCAAGCTGTGGTAAGGTTCGCGAATCGGAGCGGCCTTACGAATTAAGGAGCGAGGCTTTAGGTAAGGCCAACTTGGAAACGCGATCGACGCGCTGAGGTTCCATCCAGAAGGAAAGGAGGCACAATGGCCAAGAAAAAGGGCACTAAGAAAGCGGCCAAAGGCGAGAAAGGGAAATAGGCTGATTGAGTTTTCGGCTGGGGCGGTGGCGGACGGCAACCGTCTCCCTAAGACCGCCACCGCGCGCTCGTTCAACGGATACGACCACCTGGAAAACATGGCCCAGCAACCCAAGCCTGCGAATCTCCGGTGCGCCTAAAACGCCCCTGTGCGTATCTTCGTCGAGGATCGTGGGTTCAGGGATATGGGCGCGGCGTTCGTCTGTAAACCTGTAAATACGTCTAGACCCGTCGCTGAACGGGGATTCGCGCCATGCGTAACACGTGGGCGACTTCAGTTTCTTTCAGATGCGAAGCGTCATATTCGAACGACAGGCGATTAAGGTGTTCGTCGACGCGGAAGCGCCGCAAACCGTAAGTGTTGGCGAATTGACCGAGAGCCCGGAGCTGCTCGGGACGTAGCGGACCTTGCAATTCGTAGGTTACTTCGACTAAGGTCATGCGTGGATTATAGCAACTCCCCGGCCTAGCTTCCCTACAACGTCTCAGCCTTCATTCCTGGAGCGTTGCGGAGGGCACCGTCATCTACACAAGCGTATATGCGCGCTCCGTGCCGAGGAGGCGCAAAAGGCTGCGGAAGAATGGCTGAGCAAAAAACGATGGAACGAGATCCGGTTTGCGGCATGCAGGTGGACCCTGCTTCGGCGCGTGCCAGGACCGAGCACGGCGGGCGGACCTATTTTTTCTGCTGCGCAGGATGCGCGCGGGAATTCGAAGCGGCTCCGGAGCAATATCTTGAGCCGCGGCTGGCGCCGTCCGGTGCGATGCTGACGGGAATTTCGCCGGCCGCAGCGCCGGTTCGAAAGACTGTTCCCATTCATCCGAGCGCGGCCGCTTCTTTGAGCCCGAAGCCTGCCCTGGCAGTGGCAGACTACGTCTGCCCCATGGATCCAGAAGTACGCCAGAGCAAGCCGGGCGCCTGTCCTAAATGCGGTATGGCCTTGGAACCAATGGTTCCCGCCGCTGCATCGGCGAAAACCGAATACGTCTGCCCGATGCATCCGGAAATTGTGCGGCCCGAGCCGGCGTCGTGCCCGATTTGCGGGATGGCGCTGGAACCTAGGGTCACCTCCTCGGAAAGGGAGCAGAATCCCGAGCTGGCGAGAATGACGCTGCGCTTCTGGATTAGCGTCGTGCTGACGGTGCCGATTCTGCTCGCCGCCATGGGTGCTTATCTGCTGGCGATTCCGCTCGAGAAGCTGATTTCAGCGCGAGTTCTCACTTGGGTTGAGCTGGTTTTGGCGACGCCGGTCGTCCTCTGGGGCGGCTGGCCATTTTTTGTGCGCGGCTGGCAGTCGATTATCACCCGCAGCCTAAACATGTTTACGCTAATTGGCCTGGGAGTAGCGGTGGCGTATGGGTACAGTCTCGTTGCGGCACTGGCTCCCGAACTCTTCCCGCCGTCTCTTCGAGATGCTTCGGGGCAGGTGGGAGTTTATTTCGAGGCTGCTGCGGTCATTACGACTCTCCTCCTCTTGGGACAAGTTTTGGAATTAAGGGCGCGCAGCCGAACTGGCGCGGCAATCCGCGCACTGCTCGGCTTGGTGCCGAGGACGGCACGCTTGGTGGCGGAAGACGGGTCGGAGCGGGACGTTCCGCTCGACCGTGTCAAACCGGGCGACCGGCTGCGCGTCAGGCCGGGCGAAAAGATTCCAGTGGACGGAATTGTTTTGGAGGGAAGTAGCAGCGTAGGGGAGTCTATGATCACAGGCGAACCGATACCCGTAGAGAAACGACGCGGCGATCGCGTTACCGGTGCGACAGTGAACGGCACCGGTTCGCTGATCATGGGCGCCGAACGGGTGGGCAGCGAAACGCTGCTGGCCCGAATCGTGCGCATGGTTGCCGAGGCGCAGCGGAGCCGGGCGCCGATACAGAAGCTGGCGGATCAAGTTTCAGGGTACTTCGTTCCCATCGTGATGGGCGCCGCTGTTCTCAGTTTTGTGATTTGGGGTCTGTGGGGACCCGCACCTCGCCTCGCGCATGCTCTCGTGAATGCCGTGGCGGTTCTGATTATTGCGTGTCCCTGTGCACTGGGGTTGGCAACGCCGATGTCAATCATGGTCGCCATGGGACGCGGGGCGACGGTGGGGGTTCTTTTCAAGAATGCCGAAGCGATCGAAGAGATGCGCAAGGTGGACACGGTGGTCGTGGACAAGACAGGCACACTTACCGAGGGCAAGCCGACACTCGTTTCTATCGAGGCGAACGCGGGATTTGAATCGCAAACGGTCTTGCGTCTGGCGGCAACGCTCGAGCGGGGCAGTGAGCACCCTTTAGCGTCCGCGATTGTGAGGGGTGCGCAGGAACGAGGGATCGCGCTCGGATCCGCAGAGGGCTTCGAATCGTTCACAGGGCAAGGGGTCCGCGGGCGTGTAAACGGATCGCAGGTCGTACTCGGCAATCGCAAGCTTCTCGACGATCTCGGCATTGCCGCCGGTGTTTTGGCGGAAAGAGCGGAGGCCTTGCGAGGCGATGACCAGACCGTGATGTTTGTGGTCGTGAACAACGAACTGGCAGGATTGATCGGCGTTGCTGACCCCATCAAGCAGAGCACTCCGGAGGCGATCCAACAACTTCACAAGGATGGTATTCGCATCGTGATGCTCACGGGGGATAGCCGAACGACCGCAGAAGCCGTAGGACGCAGACTGGAGATCGATGAGGTGATCGCCGAAGTTCTGCCCGAAAAGAAGGCCGGCATCGTGAAACGGCTCCAAGGCGAAGGGCGCTTCGTAGCCATGGCGGGGGACGGCATCAACGACGCGCCGGCGCTGGCTCAAGCACAGGTGGGGATTGCCATGGGGACGGGCACGGATGTGGCCATGGAGAGCGCCGACGTAACGCTGGTAAAGGGCGATCTGCGGGGAATTGTCCGGGCTCGACTGCTGAGCGGCGCGACCATGCGCAACATCAAACAGAATCTTTTCTGGGCTTTCATTTATAACGCTGTTGGAGTGCCGATTGCGGCAGGAGCTCTTTATCCATTCTTCGGGCTTTTGTTGAGCCCGATGATCGCGGCGGCGGCGATGAGCTTCAGCTCGGTCTCTGTGATCTCGAACGCCTTGCGATTGCGCAAAGAAGCGATTTAGGATGCCGCGCTGATTCCTCGCGCCAGTGGCTCGGGACAAAAGGGCGGCGCTACAAACCCAAAGAAAAAGCAGATTCCTTGGGCTTCCCACACCAGCATGCGCAAGAGCGGCGCGTGCCGGGGGCTAGGATAATGAGGGGGGATTCTTCGACTTCGTGGCCGCGCGGCCCTGCCGGCGGGCCGAGGAAAAACGCGCGGCCACTTCGCTCAGAATGACGAAGACGCGGAACGCCTCAGTTCGAGTGGAGCAGGGCATCGAGGGCCGAGGTAAGTTCGGGGCTGGTCCAATCCTGTTGCCCGACGATTTTGCGGGCGATGCGGCCGTCGCGGCTGATGAGGTAGGCTTCTGGAATCATCGCTGTACCGTAGTTCGTCCCGATTTTCCTGGCATTATCCAAGTAAGTGGGAAAGTTGACTTGATGTTCGCTGAGGAATTTTTTATATGCGGAAGGGTCGTCATCCCAACTGATTCCCAAAATCGTTCCGCCTTGGCTTGCTATACGCTGCTGAAGAGCGTTTAGCGAAGGCGCCTCCTCCACGCAGGGCGGGCACCAGGAAGCCCAGAAATCGAGCACCACGACCTTGCCGCGAAAATCCGAAAGATGAAATTGACGGCCGTCGGCTTCGACAGTGAAGTCGGGCGCACGGCGGCCCGCGATGCTCGGTTCACCCTGGCGGTAACTCGGCATGGCAAAGACGTACAACACGGCCAATGCGCCCACCATAACTAAGCCGCCGAGGAGTTTTTGTTTCATGGTCTCCGGTTCCGGTAGTTATAATAACTCGCCGGTTGAGCCCGCGCGACTCTCATTCCTCCCAGCCCATGAACGCTTACGCGTGCGTCTCCGCAATCATACCTGCGAGAAACGAGGAGCGCACAGTTGCACAGGCTGTTGTTTCCGCGGCGGAACAACCCGAAATCCAGGAAGTTGTGGTCGTTAACGACCAATCCAACGACAGCACCAGCGAGATATTGCGGCGGCTTGCGGCCGTGCAGCCGAAACTGCGGGCGTTTGAGGCTGGACCCTTGCCCGCGGGCTGGGTGGGGAAGAACCACGCAGCATGGTTAGGCGCGCAGAAAGCCGGATGCGATTGGCTACTTTTCACGGATGCCGATGCGGTCCATCTACCAGGGTCAACGGCTCATGCCCTAAGCGAGGCCAGATCGCGCGGGGCAGGTCTGGTTTCCTATTCTCCAGGGCAAGAGACGCACACGTGGTGGGAGCGTGCGCTCATTCCGTTCGTCTTTTGCCGGCTCTCGCAACTCTATTCTTACGCGGCCATAAATGATCCCGGCTCGCGGGCGGCGGCAGCCAATGGGCAATATCTGCTCATTCGGCGAGATGTTTATGAACAGATCGGGGGCCATGCGGCCGTCCGCGATGAGGTGCTCGAGGACGTGGCTCTTGCACGGCTGGCGAAGTCGGCCGGCTTTCGATTGCATTTTGGGCCCGGCGACCATATCTGCCGCGTGCGCATGTATTCAAGTTTCAAAGCGATGTGGGAAGGGTGGTCGAAGAACTTGCTTCCTTTGGTCACCTGGTCCGGCCAGCGAGTGACCCAGGAAATGCTTTCGATGATGCCCTGGATTCCGCTTCTCTGCCTGCTGCTTACGCCTTTTCACGCCATTTTCGGGGCACTGGGAGTCTTGCTGCTGGCGGGCCGGCACGCGAGTTATGCCGCCCTGCTGCGGAAGAATCGATTCCCGCTCTCCAGCGTCTTATACTACTTAGCAGGCGTAGGGCTCTACTGCGCCGCTTTGCTGGCCTCGGATTGGGGATACGCGCGAGGCAAAATAGCGTGGAAAGGGCGGGAGTATCCGGTAGCCATGCCTGCTCGCCGGTCATAAGCCGATGGTTCATGTGACACGCAAGATCGAGTTTTCCGCGGCGCATCGCTACCACAATCCGGCATTCTCGGCCGAGGAGAACCGGCGAATCTTCGGCAAGTGTAATAACCCGAATGGGCACGGCCATAATTACGTTCTCGAAGTTACGGTGGGTGGAGAAGCTGATCCGCTAACCGGCATGGTGCTGGACTTGAAGGAACTGAAGGAAATTCTGGAACGCGAGATCATGGATCGCATGGACCATCGGTTCTTGAATTATGAAGTGCCGGAACTTGCGGATCAGATTCCCACCTGCGAGAACATTGCGTCATTAATTTGGAAGCTGCTGGCGCCGAAGATAAAGAAAGGGCGATTGACTCGGGTGCGGCTGTGGGAGTCTCCGGATCTTTATGTCGATTGCTACGGAGACGGGACGCCATGAGGTTGGAGCTGACGCGGCGGTATGCACTTGCCGCTTCGCACCGGCTGCATAGCCCGCATTTCGATGAAGCCGAAAACGAGCGAATCTATGGCAAGTGCAATAATCCTTATGGACACGGACATAACTACATCGTGGAGGTCACCGTAACGGGGAAAGTTGATCCCTCGACCGGCATGATTGCGCATCTTGACGATCTCGATGGTTACGTCGCGCGAGAAATCATCGAGCCATTCGATCATATGTACTTGAATAAGGACGTAGAGGCTTTCCGCGATCGAGTGCCGACGACGGAGAATGTCTGCGTGGAGATTTTTGCGCGCTTGAGGCGTTTCCCGGGTGCAAAGCTGGTGCGTATCCGATTGGAAGAGACTGGCCGCAATAGTTTCGAGTACGCAGGCCAGAGGGACGGGGATGAAGATGACTGATTCGCCGAAGAAGATGGAAGAGATCAAACTGAACGATGAACCGCAGCAGGCCAAAGGAGAAAGCATCGCCGATCTGGTGCGCGGAATGCTCTCGCTAATCGGTGAAGACCCGGCGCGCGAAGGATTGCGGCGCACGCCTGAGCGCTTCGAACGAGCGTTGCGTTATCTGACTAGCGGTTACCATCAGGATCCGGATAAAATCCTCAACGGGGCGATGTTTGCGGTGGGTTACGACCAGATGGTGGTGGTCAAAGACATTGACCTTTTCAGCTTGTGCGAACACCATATCCTTCCTTTTTTCGGAAAATGCCACGTCGCGTATCTCCCGGACAAGCGCGTGGTTGGTCTGTCTAAAATTCCGCGGCTGGTCAATATGTTTTCGCGCCGACTACAGATTCAGGAGCGGCTGACGAACCAGATCGCGCAAGCCATTCAGAAAGTTATTCAGCCTCAGGGCGTCGGCGTGGTGATCGAGGCGCGCCACCTGTGCATGGTCATGCGCGGGGTGGAGAAACATCGAACCGAAACGATTACCAGCGCCATGCTGGGGGCCTTTCGGGATAACCAGCAAACGCGTGAGGAATTCTTGTCGCTGATCGGCCGCCGCGCTTTCTAATGCTGTGGAAAACTTGGTGGGGACCAATCGACTACTAGCTTTAGCTAGCTAAAGGCTGGTGCATAACCTTGGAATCAACTCCTTGATTGCTGCGAGAAGCCGAAGCACGAGCGTGGCAAATCGCAAGCGGCGCACCGGCATTATTTCTGCCGATTCCTGAACGCAAAAAAGGAAAGAGCAAGAAATCTTGAAATATCGCAACTTTCGCTTGACAATCTAAATCTTACTCGATAGTATCGAGTAAATGATGACCTCCTCCCAACACCAAGCCTGGTTGTTCTATATGCCCTTGGCGAAACAAGCGGCCTTACGGAAGGACGATTTACTCGAACCGGTGGGCCA
>QHYS01000354.1 GCA_003223325.1 Acidobacteriota bacterium | reverse complement strand
GCCCTTTAGTGGCGGAACTGTCGTAGGTCATCAGCATTCTGTAGAGTGCACCATTGTAAAAGGAGAAGAGAATCTGCTCGACCGGCTCCGCTGGGCGTGAAGGGCCATAAGGTTGTGGCGGCCACCAGGTCAATTCTTGGATCAGCGCCGGACGTTCGTGGAGCACGGCCGCATTGGCTGGTTTTTGATCAATCTGCTTGGAAAGATCGGCCACTGTCATTGCGAACGAGAAGTTCCGGTACCTGGAAAGATCCTGCGCGTGAAGCTGAGGAGTTGAAAGCAGGATCACGATGATCATGAGGAAGCAAACAACCAGACTGCGCATCATTGTTCTCATTTGACAATCTCCTCAAATACGTACGGATTTAAGATTTGGTGTTTTGATCTCGTCCCAAGGCAGTTCCGCGCTTCCTGATAGCCCAAGGCTTTGGTCCGGGCGCAACTCAATTCCGCTCGGAGCCGGAACTTCAAAGTCTTTGTCTTTTACCTGGAAGATAACGGGGCTCTCCTGGATATGCCGTGATTGGGCGGAGACAGTTACATGGCGGATTCCCAAGTAACGCTTCGAAGCCAACGAGGCCACCCGCACTACTTCCAAGGAATTGAATTTCTCCAACTCCCGGTTTGCCAGGATTCGCTCGATGGCCCGGCGCACCATCTTTTCGCCGTCAATACCGAAGACTGTAGCTTTCGTTTCATAAGCCAGGCAGAAGAAGGTCCATCCTGCGTCGTGGATTTTTCGACCCAATCCGTACCCGTCAAGGCTCTTGACCGATCTCCAGCCGGGCATATAGGGCTCGCTTTCGAGCTGCAGGGTTTCCGGCAGCGCTGTGCCCTCCCTGACGAACATTCTCCCTACTTCATTGGCGTTTAGCACTTAGCTCTCCTCGGCATCGACCCTGACAGATTCAGACAACAGTCTTCGACGAGCCCGAAGGCATTCGAAGGTGAGGGCCGGAAAAGTTCCAGCGAGTATTGCGAATCTTCCCAGCGCGCGATCATGAGATTCAAAAACGCTAGCGCATCTACTTGGATCGCCCTTCTTCCTGGACCAAAGGGTGCCGATTGCCTTCACTCGGGCCAGGCATACCGCAATTCGAAATAATTTGCAGCGTTCGTTTTTGCCGGCGTCTCGACGAGTTCGTCGGACACGGTCGCGTTGCGCTCTTGGAGATGTGCTTCTTCATCCGTCGACGCCCAAGTTTTCTGCTCTTGGTGCTGCGCTTGGGCCTTGGGTCGTTGATCAGCTTGTTCCGGGCTTGCTTCAATTCCCAGAGCCTGGACCCCCTTCATCCAGGTGGCGGCTTCGATACGATCATCTCCGTCGGGCGGGTAGATCAGAACCAAGCCATGACGGCCAGCATCGGCGGGACGCGTGAACTGCCCTTGGTTCTTCATGACAAATAGCAAGGCCTGAGCCAAGACGTCAGATGAGTACCTGTCCCCGAAGCGTGCCCCGATTGGATGGGCCAGAGACCCCCATGTCCAGAAATCGCATACTAGATCCTGACAGCCTCCGGATCGAACCGACCACACGCTTAGGTGATCTAGCGCCGTTCCTGGTTCACATAAGTACTCAACTCGTATGGAGCGCGGCTCGGTAGGTTTCATGAAGTCTTGCCAGCCTAAAGTCACTGCATACCTAAAGGCTTTATCTAATTCCATGCGGCTGCTATGGGTTTCGACTGTCTGTGACATGGCGCTTCTCCCTTGCTTTTGCATGTGGGCAGTTCACACTGCTACGCTCACAACAGACTTGCCTCTGGTCGGCATAAGGCAGCGGCATCCGCGATAGCGACTGGCGCTGGCAGAAGACCGCTTGTGATGTCAGGCATATCGCTTTCTGCCGGTAGCATAAGCAGTGATCCCCGTCACGATCGCGGCACCCAAAATCGCCGCAAAGCTCGTATAGACCAACCCACGATAATTCGGTGAACTTGCGAGGCGCGCGATGAAGCCACCTGCAACTGCTCCGGCGATACCCATTACGATGTTCACGATCGGCCCGTATCCGCCTTCCCTCACCAGTTTTCCGGTGAGCCAGCCCGTAACCAATCCAACGATGACCCAAAATAGAAAGTACATACAGCCTCCTTTTGCCAAACCCTCGCTTGCCTGGCCTCTCCCTACTGAAGAGCCTTCTCAAGGTCACTCTTCATCCCGTACAACTCCCGGTGTGCTGCCCGAAAGAGGTCTTCGATTGTTTAACTCATCTAGATCCAGCAACAGCACCGACGAATGGCCGGCCGGTGCGATCGAACTTCTGACCTCGGTGTCGAGGACCTGTAGAAGGGAGCGGTAATTGCCCAACCCAGTGAGCGGGTCGGTTACAGCCAACAGTTGTGCACGCTCCTCCACTCGCTTGTGTTCGGTGAAATCGAAGGCTGAAAAAAGACGACCGGGGATGCCATCTAAGTCGACGGCCCTTGCCGTTATATCGAGCCAACGCTCCTCACGATCTTTGGTAAGAATCTTGATCTCGTGCGCCTTTTGTGATCAGATCTCTGGAATCGGGATGGACCAGATGACAGAAATCCATGGAAACGAGTTCTTCTCGCGTATAGCCCGTGATAACCTCGGCGGCACGATTGACATAGCTCAACAACTTTCCCCGATAAATGAAAATCGCCGACGCCATCGTCTGGAATAGGGTGCAGAAGGTTCTCGCGCTCACTGGGAAGGACACGCCCCCTGAGGGCGCGAATTCCGCGGGTTCCCTAATTGGGGTCGTCATTGGAAATCTCCTGCGTTCTCGCAGGGGCGGTTTGCTCCGCCCCGTAAATTAACGCGAGGACGAGTCGCTTCAGGCCGTTACTGCAGCGGCGATCTTGTGGAAGGTGGAGTTGGAAACTTCAAAGGTTTCCACCTGAGAAGGCCCCTCAACCACCGATGCAAGGATCTTGGTCACTTCTGGGTAAGCTCCGCGGTTGTAAGCCTCCGCGTTCTCGGCCTTATCCCACAGACTGATTCCGAACGCTTCCGCCCCGCCGTGGCCGACGAACGAGATCTCGTCCTGGAACCCCTTCTGTTTTCGAAGCAGGGGAATGATTTCCTTTTCCAGCTTTTGGGTAAGCTCGGCCACGCTATTGGGCTTCAAGTGCAGGTACACTCGACGTGCAAACATGGGTCACTCTCCTTGGTTCTTATGCCCAAGGGGGAATTCAGATAACCGCTTTCGGTCAGGATGACCTGAAGGCTCCCTCAGTACGTTAACCACGATAGGTTAATTAACTTGACTCTGTCAGGTATTATCTGAGATTATTAATTTATATTAATTGCGTGCAGTTAATCAACGGGGGCTATTCGTGGACGTTTGTTTAGTGATCAAGCAGCGGCTGGAAGAGTTGCATCTCGAGCAGCGAGATCTGGCGACAG
>QHYS01000074.1 GCA_003223325.1 Acidobacteriota bacterium | reverse complement strand
CACTGGGATCGCATGCGGCGTATCATCACTCGCTGGCTGCCTGTGCCTTCGGTCTGTCATCCCTATCCTCTGCGGCGCATGGGCGTTGTCACCTAAGGCAAGAGCCGGATGCGGGAAATCCGCTCGTCCGGATCCGTGGAGGGGGTTGTGAGCAATCATGATCCCTACTCCGACTCCTCAGAATGATCCATCACATGCTGGCGCGAGTGATGGAGACAATGTTAGACTGCCGGAGAGATAGCCCCCCCGGCTGCTCCAGCGGCCGGAGGGGACAAGTGGAGATGCTCACTCGTGCACACGAGTGGCCTCTCTTGTTGCGTCTACTCATCCAGGTCGTACGCAGGGACGATGTTGAACTTTCCACTACCGTCTCCGTCAAGGGAGGTGCCTTGTTTGCTCGTTGTATGCTCGATCAACGCGCTTGCATCGCCCAGAACCTCTACTGCTGGCTTTGTGTAGTTCATCGTTTTGTCCTCCTTTCTCAGAATAATCCATCACTTGGTTAGCAGCAGTGATGGAAAGCTCTTCAAGTCACACTGCGCGCTTGCCTCTGTAGAGACGCTGCGGTGACAAGCGGGGGTGCACCTACTACATCGTGAATCAAGCGACGCGAGGCCAAATCGCGGAGCCAAAACTCGAGAGAAATGGTCCTTAACAGATGCACGATGTGGGTCTCTTTACCGTTCCTGGCAGCACGAAGCGCTGCAAAGAACTGGGTCCGGTTGACGTATCCAAGGCTGGAAATCAGGGGCATCTCGAAGATCGTTTGCAATTGCTCCAAATTCTTTTCCATGGCGACGATCGGCGTACGAGCTCCAAACTGCTTTGTGCCCCGCAAAAGTATTTCCTTTGGCACGAGCCCAGCCAGTGAACGTCTCATTAGAGAGCGCCTTTCGCCTGGGCGAAGCAATTGGCTCGTTGGTATGGACAAGATGAACTCAATGAAGTTCTGGTCGAGGTAGGGATACCGGCCTTCCTCGGATGCCAATACCGGCGACTTCCACTTGGCCAATCTATTGGCCATCAGTAGGACACCGCCGATATAAGAGCGTCGCGTGGGCAGCCAGAGGCCGAAGTGCTCGTCAACATCCAAGAGGCGTTTGGCAAACTTCGTGCGCTTGGCGAAGTCTTTTTCAATCCAGGGTTCGATTTTGGCATGCTTGAGCACATATTGACTCACGCCAGTCGGCAGTAGATCCCCTAAGGCTTGTCCTAGGAGATGAACCCACGGCCGCCGCTTTACCAAACTCCAGGCCACTAGCTGTCGAGCCAGCGCGAGGAATTTGAACTGGAGAATGAGGTCTCCGAGCAGTGCGCTGGGATTGGGAACGCCTCCGGTGAATTCGTCGCCCCCGATGCCCGAAAGCACTGCGCGGTATCCGCCGTTGCGCACGACAGCAGCGCGGTCGGCTTCGAGTGGCTGTCCGGAACCGAGATAGCCGGGCAGAGGCTCGAACTCTGAATATTCCAGTGGAGCTGGAGAACTCCCCAACCTGCCCACATCGATGTGAGCCCCAACTCGTCCACGCTTACCCTCGACCTTAGGGAAATAAAGCCAATCATCCCCGTTCGGCTCGGCTTTGTCGTAAGAGGAGACAGTGTCGAGTCGAGGCGTTTGCGCTCCCTCCTCCGCCAAGATGTCGTCCGCCATGCAAACAATCGAAGACGAATCCAGTCCGCCACTCAACTCAGCAAGAATAGGTGAGTCGGAGCGCAACCGGCGTTGAACGGATTGCCGGAAGACGTGGCGGAAGTGCTCTTCATATTCCGCGTCCGTCTTGTAGCGAATGCGCGACTTGGGGCTGAACCGCCAGTAGCGCTCTACCCATGCCCTTCCATTGATGATTCGAACGACTTGCCCCGGTGGAACTTCACGAATCTCACGATAAGGCGTCAGGTGGGCGTCCGGATCATGTGTGAAGTAGCCGGCGATGTAGTCATCATCGATGCGGAACTTGTCGCCCGAGAGCAGTACTAGGGGCGCGAGGTCCGTCGACCACCAGATCCGGTCTCTCTTTAGGTAGTAGAAGATATGCCGGACGGCCATGTAGTCGATGGCGAAGATGAGTTCACGCTTCTCAGGCTTCCAGATTGCAACAGCCCAGTCGCCGACGATGCGGTGGAAGCAGTCAGTCTCCCAGCGATCGAAGGCGGCAGCGACAATGGCCACGTCGGTTGGTTCAGGTTCAAGCTCGCTGCGGAGATCTGCGATAAGTTGGCCGCGGTTGTCGAGGCGGCCATCCCATGTGAGCACATAGCCCCTGCGCGAGACATATGGCTGCTCTTCCCGCCGCGATTCCGCTGTCGTGTGAAATGGCCGATAGAGCATTCCTATCGAGCCGCCTACGTAAGAGGACTCGCCATCCGGGCCTTGCTGCCTCAGGGACTCGCTGAAGTCGATGAGCAGCTTGCGGTCCACCGGTTTTCCGTCGAAGTTCCAAATGCCTGCCTGTACACTCATGCTGGTTTCCTTGCTAACACCTATCCCAGACGGCGTAGATTGCCTGAACATTCGATCTTTCGTTGATAGCCCGCCCATCGACTTCGACCCATGCGTGCGCCTTAAAGGGCAGCTTCTGCGCGCCCAGAACCATATGCGCCTGGACGCCGTGCTTTCTAAGCAGGTTGGTAATGACGAAGGAGCGCTGCAGACAGAGGGCCTGTTTCGGATACCAGATGCAAGCGTAGTTAACCGCTGTGCAGACCCGATCGATGGTGTCTGAATCCACAGCTCTGGGAGAGACCTTCCAGCGTTTGACCATCCGGTGGATGGCATTGAAGCGGCAAACGGTGCTCAGAACATCGTAAGCGAGCAACGCGAAAATAGCCCGGAAGAACAGCATCAGGATGACCTCCTTGGCTCGACTTGCACTCCGAGTTCGTGACACACAAACACGAGTCTGTCGGTCAAAGCCTCGATTTTGGTGGAAAGTGGCTGAACCGGCGTGTGGCCCCAGGCTGGTTTGTAGTCGAGCAGGATGGGCCACTCTGAACGATTTGCTGCCTGCAAACGAGCCGCCATCTTACGAGCATGCATTGGGTTACAACGCGTGTCCGCGTCACCCGAAATGAACAGCATCGCGGGATATGCCACCCCATCCTGGAGGCGATGGTAGGGCGAATAGGCGAGTAAGGAGTGGAAGTCGCTCTCATCATCGGGTGACCCATATTCTTCTGACCAGCCCGCCGCTAAATCGAAGAGGTGATACCTCATCATGTCGAGCAGCGGGCCGAGGCAGATGGCTGCGCGAAACAGGTCGGGTCGTTGCGTGACCGCCGCGCCGACCAGCAGGCCGGCATTGGAGCCGCCGCCGATGGCGATCCGGTCGGGCCCAGACCGGCCTTGGGAGAGGAGCCATTCGGTGGCGGCGACGAAGTCATCGAACGAGTTCTGGCGTTTATTGCGCTTTCCGGCAGCGTGCCACTCCTCACCAAGTTCGGAGCCACCCCGCAGCGCAGGAACGGCGAAGAGGAAGCCTTGCTCCATCAAGAAGGTGGCAAATGCGGTGAAGCGTGGCGTGACACAGCTTCCGAATCCACCGTAGCCGGTCAGAAAGGTAGGAAGCGGGCCGGAGTGAATGAGGTCCTTACGCGCGGCGAGGAGCAGAGGAATCGAGGTGCCGTCCTTGGACGGGTAAACGACTTCTTCGACGGCAAATAGTGAAGGATCGAACGGAACGTCCGTCTTCTCCCAAATGGATTCCTTCTCCTCGTGCGTGTCATGACAGTACAGCGCTGGCGGGTCGGTTATGGACGTGTATCGATAAAACAGATCCGTCCCTGAGTAGGTTCGATTTAGAAGGTCGAAGGTTCCATGCGCAGAAGAAAGAAAGTCCTTTTGCTGGCCGCCATTCAGGTCGAACTTTTCCACGCGGGTGGAGAAGCGGTCAGTTCGGGCGACGAAGATCTGCTCACCGATTACGGCGAACTGTTGAATGCGTTGTTGGGTTTCCGGGACTACGTCGCGCCACTGAGCCGGGTCGGGATCCGTTAGCCCGATGCGGACAATCCGGAAATTCGGTGCGGCAACGTCGGTGTAAGCGAACAGCTGGCCCCGGACAAAGAAGGGCGCGAGCTGTCCTTCGACATTTAGAAGGAAGAGCGAGGGAGCGGCTCCGGGTTGCATCCTGTGGAGATAGACCGACGTTCTAGGGCCCGCCCCGGCGGAATATACGGCATAAGCCAACAGGTTGGTCTCAAGTGAGTCGAGAATCCCAAGGAACAAGCCCGGCTTCTCGCCCGCAACAAACAGCTCTTCGTCTTGAGACCGTTCGGTGCCAAAACGATGCCAGAAAGCAGCCTTGTAGTTTGGCCGAGCATCATGCGCTTCGCGATGCGAGTAGTAGAAACCTGTGCCGTCGGGAGCAAAGACAAACCCATGGCAAAAGCCATCGGGGAGCCGGTCCGGCAGGACGACATTGTTCTCGACGTCCAGAATCTCCAGTGCGACGTGATCGGTGCCGCCTTTTCGGACGGAATAGGCCAGAAAGTGCCCATCATGAGAGATAGCGGCAATGCTGACGGCCGTCGAGTTGCCCGTGGCGCGCATAGCGGGGTCTACGAGGATGCGCTCCTCACCGAGGAGTCCTTCTTTCATGACAATCGAGTGCTGTTCGCTATTTTGCATGCGCTTCAGGAAGAAGTAGCGATCGCCGATTTGCCAAGGCTCGGAGACAACATCCTTGCCCGCCAGCAATTCCTCTACGCGCTTTCGAATGCGATCCCGCCCGGGGATGGCATCGAAGTAGGCACGCGTGTACGCGCTCTGTTCCTCGATCCATTTTCTTGTGCGCGGCGAATTCTGATCTTCGAGCCAGCGGTAGGGATCGGTGATCTCGACGCCGTGCAGAACCTCAGTGACGGGCTCGATCGGAGTGGCCGGAGGAGGGTCTACTACGGTACGCATGTGCCTACCTTTCCAAAAGCTGGGCTGGGTGAAGGTGGCGTTCTACCCTGGGTCCTGCTTAATTGTCGATTCCCACAATGGAAGTGGCGTTGAGCGCACCTTAACTCTATTGGAACAATCTGTGCTAAAAATATTTTTGTGAGGCTCTCGAAGTATGTAATTTCTTCGGGTAAAAGATCTTCGCGGAACCTTCCGCAGCCGGTTGAAAGTCTGCAAGTGTTTAGGTGCGAGGCATTTCAAGAAGAAAGGTGAAGACGAAAAAGAACTGGCCCTTCTTACATAGGGAAGCGGCCGAAAGAAGGGGGTGGACGACAATGTCGTCCACCCTTTCGGTTCTCGTGGAGGTGAAACGGGACGGTCGACCGTATCCCCATCGTAACGAGGCCAGGAGGACCTCACCAGCCCAAAGGCCGCTCGCAGCGCAGGGTCCCGGCGTTACAGAAGGTTGCGAAGGCTAGCGTGCCGACGCGAGATGAGACCTGCAGAATTGCGAAACGACCTGGAGTGGGTGGTCAGTAACAAGCCACTTTTGGGGTCAGCCAGAGATCAGAACAGAGATCAGAACGAAGAGAGTGGTTGTAAGAAAAGATCTTAGAGGTGGCGTGTGACCGGCCACTTACAAAACATCGCCCGGCCCCTTGAATTGAGGAGCGAGCGCAAACAAACAGTGTATAGCGAGGTAATTCCGGTTTTCGAAACAAGACAAAGAATTGACAAAGAGCGGCCGCGCTGATCGATTACAATTCAACGCACTTTCAGGCTGCACAAGTAAGAGTTGCATAACCTCTGGCTCTGTGAGGAAATTGCGAGCAATCGATCCCGGTCGAGTCTAAGTGAAGAATGCGGACTGATGGCGCACGAGTCGTAGAGGAACGGAGATCTGGTCTTCGAAGATAGCGCCATCGAGGTTGTTCCATTCGCATCGTATCGGGTGTCACACCATATCAGAAGTGGAGTTGGGGGACTCTACTTGTACAGAGTGAAGCGTTCGACTTCACGCGCCGACAAGCCACCGTCGAGTCTGCAGTACGGCGGGAGTGGTTTATGGGAAGGCTACGCCGATGGTCGGCGCCAGGCAAGTGGATGCGCGAGCGGCGAGAGCTGCACGGACTGACGTCCAGGCAGGTCGACCGTGCAACTCGCCAGATCGCGAAGCTCAACGGAGACGATGGCTTGCATGTCAGCCGGTCTTACTTGAGGAACATTGAGCTCGGACACAGTATGCCGAGCAGACAGCGGATGCGCTCATTGGCTGAGGTGTATGGCGAGGATCTGGCGGAAGTGGGAAGGCACTACCTCCTCCTGCTCCCCTCGTCCAGTCTTGGCCCCAACCACCTGATCAAGAATGAAAAAGAACGGCAGCTCGTATTGGCGGTCGCCCGAGAATTCCGCTCTACGGCAACGCGAGTGCTTACTCCAGCGGAAGAGGCGCGGGTGATTCCCGCAGGATGGAGGGAGCACGTGGACGAAAAACACATTCGCTATGGCATCGTTGGAACCGAAGATCACAGGATGGGGGAATTCCTGGCGGCGGACTACCTGGTTACGATCGACTGTGACGAGAAAACGATCCAAGAAGAGACACTCCCCGAGATCCATCAGGAGCGGCCGATCCATATGTTCTTGACGGATGAAGGGTACATTTGTTGTTGGGCCTATCGGAAGCGCGGCAAGCTGAAACTGGTTACGTATCAGGGCGGCGGTGAGCACGAAGCGCCCTCCGAGAAGGCGAGCGATGTCGACATCATCGGCAGGGTGATCTGCGCCTGGTGCTTGCCTCGCGATGAGACCCGCGAAACGGACGGATCCCCGGACGGGAAGCCGAAGGCGGATGCGTCCTAACGCTAGTGAGCGGTGTCGCCGTTCTTGTGGAACATCCGGTCGATCCAGCTGCGCTTCTCGGGCAGCTGAGTACCGCGACAAATCAGGCGGCGGGCTTCGAGTTGGGCCACAAACTCGAGCACGTCGGCCCGCAATTGTGCGCGTGGTACGTGGAACTGCTGTTCGAGACCGTAGACGACGTGCTCGACGCTCGGGTGTTGCTTGAGTAGTTCCCAGATGGTCAAACCAACCGGGTTCAGGCTGAAGCAAATGCCTTGTTCGGTATCGAGCAACACGGCTCCGTCTTCGGAAGCCGTCTGTCGTACTCCGGATGGAATGGTAATGTCGGTCAGGATGCTGGCTTCGTTCATGATGGGATACCTCTCTATCGAGCGTTGGCGGAGCCCATGAATCGCTAAGAGCAAGATAGCGCGGTTGGCGAGCGGGGGAGAGAAATTTCTTCTGCTTCAAGGATGACGGGCTCAGCCGGCCTGCCTCGAACCAGCGCGGCAGAGCGCATGCCGGGCCGAATCGATGCGGTTAAGGATATTGAATTCATGTGGTTGTAGGTGGGTTGCGCTTGATCAGCACTCACGTCCAGTGGAGGCTGGTCGTTGCCAGAGAGGTCATTCACCTGAAAAGGGTGGACGACATTGTCGTCCACCCCGAGGGCCTGGGGCTCGATGGTCAGGGGCCGCCGCCCAGGATCTTGATGGTATCTTGTGGCGCCATTGCACTGCCGATTCAGTAAGTTACGTCACACCTCATGAAGCCTGGAGAGTGAGTTGCTTGTCGTTGTCTTCGGGTTTGTCTTAGGTGGCCAAGATGAAAGTTCCCCGTCCCGACGCAAGTCGTGATAAGTAGGCAAACATGTGGCAGCAGACGGCGCATCGCCTTTTTCCGAGAGTCGTTTCTTCGGAACTCAGCTGGCTTGGCCGGCGAGTACGGCCCCTGCTGCCGCTGCTTCTTCTGAACGTGGGTGCGATCGTCATCGGCAGCTCTTTGACGCTGGCCGATCCGCTGATTGTGAAGTGGCTGATCGACGTCGCACTCCCGCAAAAGAGCTTGGGACTCGTGTTGATCGGGACGGTCGCGTTCTGCGCGGTGTATTTGGGGAGCCTGGGCATGAGTTTCCTCGCCACTTTTGTCAGTTCGGTGGTGGCGCAAAAGCTGGTCTTCCGCATTCGAGTCTCGTTACTGCGCCACATTCATAGGCTCTCGGGCCGATATCACGGCAACGCCCAAGTGGGGGAGACGTTGTATCGCCTGGAGCAGGATGTGGAGCGAGTCGCGGAGTTAAGCGGCGACATCCTGCCCGCCAGCCTGCACATGATCGTGGTCGGGGTCATGGTGCTGGTGACGATGTCGGTGCTGAACTGGCGGCTCACTGCGCTGGTCTTGCCTCTGGTGCCGATTTTTTATTTGTTGCAACGGCGCTATACGGGAAAGTTGAAGGAGGCAGCCGATCAAGCGCAGGCACAGTCGGGGAAGATCAACGCCTTCCTGCAGGAACACCTGGCAGGCATGCTGCAGCTGCAACTGCTAAATCGGATAGGAACGCAGGCGCGGCGCTTTGCTCGCCTGGCAGCCGAGGGAGCGAGGTGTCACGTGCGTCAGCGTGTGACGGAAATCACATTTGGCGGCGCGTCGGTTTCGGTGATCGTTCTTGGTATGAGCCTGATCCTGGGATTCGGCGGGTACTCCGTCACGCGGGGAGCGCTGACCGTGGGCGGGTTGGTGGCGTTCTATGGTTACGTAGTTCGCTTGTTCGAGCCGGTCAGTATCGCGATTGATCTGCAATCGCGTTTGCAGCGGGTGGGCGCCAGCGTGCGGCGGATACTGGAGATTGTCGAACAGAAGGAGGCGTCGAACGAAGCGGTTGCCACGAAGGCATTAGGACGAGACACGGTGCCGGCACTGGAGTTCCGCTCGGTTTGGTTTGCGTACAGTGACGACCGGCCGGTGCTGCGTGGCATGACGTTTCGTGTTGACGCGGGAGAGACCGTAGCGCTGGTGGGCCTGAACGGTTCTGGGAAGAGCACGGTCGGATTGCTGGCAACGCGCTGGTTCGAACCCACCGCAGGCGAGATTTTAGTGGGAGGAGTGAACATTCGTGACGTCAGCGTGCGCAACCTCCGTACGCTGGTGACGCTGGTACCGCAGGACCCGGTGCTGTTCGACGCCACGATTCGCGACAACCTTCTCTATGGGAATCCCGGCGCCACGGACGGCGATCTGAGTCGTGTGACCGGGTTGACCCAGCTCGATGCGGTCCTGCGCAGACTGCCACGCGGGTTACATGAGCCGCTCGGTCCGCAGGGCGGAAGGTTGTCCGGCGGCGAAAAGAAGCGGCTGGCGCTGGCCCGAACGCTCTTGCAGAAGCCGAAGGTGCTGATGGTGGATGAGATCACGACGGCGCTCGATACGCCGACGGCCGATAGCGTGATGCGGGGCCTGGACTTGTTTCGCGGCGCCAACACGCTGCTTGTGATCTCGCACCGGCCGGCGACGATCCTGTGGGCGGAGCGGATTCTCGTAGTGGAACAAGGCCAGGTGGTGGACTCCGGGCCGCACGAGGAACTGCTGGCGAGGTGCGAAGCTTACCAAAGAATTTGGGAAGTCGAGGATAAGGAACCGCCGGTCGAACCACCGACGACGGGCCGGCAGGATCGCGGGCTAAATGTGTGAAGGCGATGGTATGGACGCGAGGACCGCAGGGACCGAAGAAGTTTCGCGCATATCGAGCCGGCCGGACTTTTCAAAGGAGAGGGAAAGGGAAGTACTGAGGGGGAAACCAATGAGGGAGGAAGGAAGTTCGACGATTGAGAGTGAAGCAGAGACCGAGGCTGAGTACCAGGAGCGTTTCCAGCAGATGGCGGAGCACATCCAGGAGATTTTCTGGATGCTCGATGCCCATACGAAGCAGGTTCTGTATGTGAGCCTAGCCTATGAGCGGGTCTGCGGCCGGGCTTGCGCCAGCCTGTATGAAGATCCGTTGTCGTACCGGGAAGTCATTCATCCGGATGACCGGGATCGGGTATTGACCCACCGCGAAGAAAGCGCGGGGAGTGGCTGCGGGAGGATGAGTTTCGCATCCTGCGGCCCGACGGAGAGGTACGCTGGCTGTCGACGCGCACGTTTCCGATCCGGGACGGGGAAGGGTGCATCTACCGGTTGGCCGGAGTGGCCCAGGACATAACGGCCCGGGAGGCGGCGGAGGAAAAGGTGCGGCAGTTGGACGCTGAACAGCGGGAATCGCTGGACTGCTTGCCCGTGGCGATGCTCCGGGTGGACCGGAAAGGCGTGCTGGAGATGGTCAATCGCGCCATGCTGCGCTTGCTGAAATGCAAGTCGAGCGCAGAACTGCTGGGCAAGAATCTGACTTCTGAGGGCATTCTGGATTCGGACGATTTCCAGCTATTGAAGAGAAGGGCGATGCGGAGCCGGGAGTTCAGGAATTTGCACATACACTGGTTTACGGGCCCCAATTTAGGGTACCTGTTGCGCCTGAGCGGACGAGAGGTGCGGGATGAGACGGGCCGGTTGCGCGCGGTCGAAGCGGTGGTGGAGGACCAGAGGGTGTTGTGGGACGCGGAGGTGACGGCGGGCAAGCTGAACACCGCGGCAGAGTTCGCCGACGATTTTGCGCAGCAACTGACGACGATGTTAGGCTGCGCGGATTTATTGGTGCTGCATGGCAAGCTGGAGGAGGAAGACCACAAGATCGCCTCAACGTTGGCGGAGGCGGCGGTGAAGGCGCGCAACTTGGGCGAGAGAGCGCAGGAATTGTTCTGGGCTCCCCGGTGGCTTCCTCGCACGGTGGACTTGAACCAGTTTGCAGAGGAGATCGAGGAGTTCTATCGGCCGCTGCTGGACGAGCGGGTGGAGTGGGTGAGTGACCTCGCGCCCGACACGGGCTATGTGCGGGCCGATCGCCAGAGGTTGACCGAAATGACGTTCCACTTGGTGAACCATGGGCGGCGCTTGATGCCGGAAGGGGGGAAACTGACGTTGACCACGCAGCGGGTGTTCCTACCCGGGGTGAAGCCGCGGCCGGCGACTGCGGGCATGTTGTTTGACGCCTTTCCCGGAGAGTATGCCGGGCTGCGGGTGACCCACACGGGCGCGGACTGCGAGACCAATTGGTGGCCTGACCTGGTCGAACACTGGAAGCAAGTTGAGCCCGGGCCGGATGGGAGAGGGTGGGCGCTCGAGGATGTGCAGTTGGAGATGGCACACGACGACGGGTTCGTGCGCTGTATGCCGGTGAAGCCTCGGGGCATGATACTGGAGATGCTTTTGCGGAGTCGCCGACCCGTCGACGAACCCCCGCCTCGCCCACAACTGCAATTGGTCAAGGGACCGGCGGAAACCACGATTCTGGTCATGGGCCAAGCCGGGATCGCGCGCGAGCGGGCGGTGGAGTTCTTGCGGGCGGAGCAATATCAGGTGCTGGAAGCAGGCTCGGCGGAAGAGGCCGTGGCCACGGTGAAGGGACACGAGGGCGGAATCGATCTGATCTTCGCCGAGGAGTGGCTCAATGCCTCGATCGAGAAGAAGGTGCTGCCCAAACTCGGGCTTCGGCGCAACCCACCAGCCGTACTGTATACCGATCACTCCGGTGCTCCAATGGAGCATTTGGTGAGGTTGAAACAGCCGTACCTGCGGCATGAGCTGGTGAGCCGCGTGCGGGAAATGCTGGGACAGACGCGGGAGGAACGGCTGTTGAGCGCCTTTTCTCTCAAGCAGCTCAAGAAGAGCGACTTGAGTAGACGCAAGGAGGGGGATAGCCCTCAACCCTGCGAGCGACCCAGCCCTTAAACGTTGGGATGGCGAACACGATCTGGTTCTTGGGTAGGGCTGAATTTCTTGGCCGCCTCGCAGTTGCCCCGGGCCTGAATGGAAGGGAGATCGGTGAATTCCAGTCCGGGGCAGCCGCTTCGTTGAGGAATGCAGGCGATGATCGTCATGAAGTTCGGCGGCACCTCGGTCGAAGACGCGAAGGCAATCGGCCGCGCCACAGAAATCGTCCGCGGACGTCTAAAGGAACATCCGGTCGTAGTAGTGAGCGCTCTAGCCAAGGTAACCGACCAATTGTTGGCTATTGCCCGCTCCGCCGCCACGGGAGATTCGAAGACCGCCCTTCAACTTGTGGAAGCCTTTAGCCAGCGCCACTACGAAGTTGCTGGCGAACTGCTCGCTCCGGCAAGATTCACGCAATTGCGCGAAGACCTCGGTCGGGACCTCGGTGCACTCAACGACCTGCTGCGCGGCATCTCGGCTGTCGGCGAGCTTACACCTCGTACCACCGACCAGGTCGCGGCGTACGGAGAAATACTCTCCAGCAAGATCGTCGCGGCCGCATTCTCAACACGAGGCCTGGACAGTTGCCTCGTGGACGCGCGCGCATGCACCGTGACGGACGCGAACTACATGCGGGCGGCGCCTCTGATTGACGACACCAATGAGCGCTTGCAGAAACTCGTCGCGCCTCTCGTCGATAAAGGATGTGTCCCTGTCATGGGCGGCTTCATCGGGGCCAGCAAAGCGGGCGTCACAACCACACTCGGGCGAGGCGGTTCGGACTATTCCGCAGCCCTTGTAGGTGCCGGCCTCAGCGCCGAGCGCATCGAGATCTGGACCGATGTGGACGGGATGCTTACGACCGACCCAGGGATTTGTTCGAACGCCCGCCGCATCGAAGTCCTCAGCTTCGACGAAGCGGCCGAGCTTGCCTACTTCGGAGCCAAAGTGCTCCATCCCGCAACCGTCCTGCCCGCGATTCAGAAAAACATTCCTGTGTATGTATTGAACTCCCGCAACCCCACCTGCGAGGGGACCAAGATCACGGCCCGAGCACCGAAGTCGCGCCACATGTTTAAGGCGATCGCGGTGAAGAAAGGCATCACCATCGTCGATGTGGCGGCACCACGCTGGTTGCAACTCGACGGGTTTCTGAAATGGATTGTGGATGCCTTCGCCCGCCACAGTGTTTCCGTCGACGTGATCTCGACCTCGGAGGTGAGCTTGTCGGTTACGGTAGACACGAACGAAGGTATTCCGTCGCTCACCGCCGAGCTCGCCAAGCTCGCCGACGTAAAGTATGAGGAGCGCAAGGCCATTGTCTGTCTAGTGGGTGAGAACCTGCGCCGGACGCCCGGGGTAGCGGCACGCGTTTTCCGCGAGCTTGAAGACGTAAAGATCCACATGATCTCCCAGGGAGCCTCGGAAATTAACTTGACGTTTGTGATCGCAGAAGAAGACGTTGCCCGCGTGGTCGAGCGCCTTCATCGTGCATTCTTTTCTGATCGGGTTTCGGATATGGCTGCGTGAGACGGACTGCTGTGGTTGGCGTCAGCCAAGGCGTCGACTTCTAGCTTTCGGCGGAGCGTCTTGATCCCGTCGATCGGGCGCCGGGGGCGAGGTCGTTCGAGTGAATCGAGTGGTTGCCGATGGAAGGGCACCAATACCAATGCGACTCGTCATCAAAGTCGGAACCAGCCTGGTCGCCCCTGAGGGCCGCATTGACCCCAACCAGATGCGAGCGCTGGTCGACCAACTCGACCTGTGCCAGCACGAATATTTGATTGTCTCCTCAGGCGCGATCGGTTCCGGTATGTCCAATCTGGGCCTGAGCAGGAAACCCTCCAGCGTACCCCGGATGCAAGCCTGCGCCGCGGTCGGGCAGAGCTTGCTGATGCACACCTACGAGCAGCTTTTCTTCGGCAAGAAGGTGGTCGCACAGTTGCTCTTGTCGAGCGACGATTTCACCTCGCCCGTCCGGTACAAGAACCTGCAGAACACGCTGCAGGAGCTGCTGCAACTGGGCGTGGTCCCGGTGGTGAACGAAAACGACAGTGTTTCGGTTCGCGAGCTGGTAGGTGCATTTGGGGACAACGACGAGCTCAGCGCGCTGCTGGCGAGGGCGGTCAAGGCCGACTGGCTGGTCTTGCTGACCGATGTGGATGGCTTTTATACGACGACGGCAAACGGCGCCGCCTTTTGCGCACGGTCCCGAGACTTACGCCGCAGATGGAAGAGCTGTGCAATGGCCATGGAAAACTCGGCACCGGCGGCATGCGCTCTAAACTGCGTGCCGCCAAACTTGCCGGCGAAGCCGGCGTGCACGTTGCCATCGTCAATGGCCGCCACCCGCATGCCATCTCGTGGGCACTCCAGCGCAAGATCGGGACCTATTTTCCCTGCCCGGCGAAGGATTGGTTAACATGGCCACTTCCATCATCACGACCGGTTCGACCCGGGGCAAACTGCTCGCGGCAAGCTCCGCCGCACCTCGCCTGGCACGCCTTTCGACCGCCGAGAAGAACGGCATACTACTGCTCATGGCCGACGCCCTCGAATCCAACACGGCCAGCATCCTGCGAGCGAATGAGGCTGACCTGAAATCTTCTGAACTCTCGAGCGCAATGCGCGATCGCTTGTTGCTCAATCCTGAGCGCGTTGCTCAGATGGCACAGGGGGTCCGGGACGTTGCCGGCCTGCCCGACCCGGCGTACGAGACGCTCGCCGAGTGGACTCGTCCCAACGGCTTGCGAATTCGCAAAATACGAGTGCCACTTGGGGTGGTCGGGGTTATCTACGAGTCGCGCCCCAACGTCACCGTCGACAGCGTCGCGCTGACGCTCAAGGCGGGCAATGCCATCGTACTGCGGGGAGGGAAGGAAGCGGTCCACAGCAACCGGCAATTGGCCGAGATTCTGACGAGTGTCCGAGGAGTGCCCGTGGGCGCCATCGCGTTGCTCGATTCGAGCACGCGCGATTCCGTAAAACAACTGATCAAGGCGCGAGGCCTGGTCGACGTACTCATTCCGCGTGGCGGGCAGGCTCTGATCGACCAGGTGACCCAAAACGCCACCATCCCGGTCATTGAGACCGGGGCTGGGAATTGTCACATCTTTGTAGACGAGTTTGCTGACTTCGAGATGGCCGACTGCATCGTCCTCAACGCCAAGACCCAGCGCCCTTCCGTATGCAATGCCGCGGAGAAACTGCTGGTGCACGAGCGCATTGCGGCCGAATACATTCCGCGCATCGTGAGAAAACTGTGCGGGGCCGGAGTAGAGGTTCGCGGCGACTCAAGAACTTGCCGATTGGCGGCGGGAATGAGGGTGACACCCGCGCAGCCCTCGGATTGGGACGAAGAATATCTCGGACTCTGTATTGCCCTTCGCGTGGTGCCGGATCTTCAGGAGGCGATCGCGCATATTAATCGCCATTCGACCCGGAACTCGGAGAGCATCGTCACCCGCGATGAGGCTGACGCCCGCGAGTTCCTCCGGTTCGTGGATTCGGCGGCGGTGTACTGGAACGCCTCGACGCGTTTCACCGACGGCGCTGAATTCGGCTTCGGCGCTGAGATGGGCATCAGCACACAAAAACTTCACTGCCGCGGCCCCTTCGGCCTCGCCGAACTTACCTCGACCAAGTACGAAGTCGTCGGAAGTGGGCAAGTGAGAAGCTGAGCGTCGTGTCGGCGCTCGACTCAAAAGATTTCTCCCCAAGGCGGGTTTGACGTACCAAGGTCCAAGAGTCAGAGTCCGCCGGGGAGTACACGCTCGATATGCTATTGAAGCCCTCTGCTGGATTCCGGGAATTCTCTTCTTCGGAATACGCGGTAATGGGCCGGACCCTCGAGGACGAAACAAACTACCATGTGGGACCGGAAATATTCTTGGGAAGGACCTGGAATATCGATCTCGGTACAGTGGCGGGAAGCGTCTATAAGATCGCGGCATATCTGGAATTCGGGAGTAAATCAGAAGCGAATCCTGTCGCCATGGAGACGCTCTTGTATTGCACCGAACGGCTCGGGAAATCTGCGGAACAGCGGATGGGCTTCTTTGCATGGGATACCGTAGACGGAAATGTGATCCTCCAGACAGCAGAAACAGCCGAGGGCCTTGCCATAAATCTCTTCCAAACCTCTCGTGCGGTCCGTCAATTCAAACGGAACCATTGAAATTCTAAGTCATGGCAGACACCCGCTACCTAAAATCCATCGTCGAAGACCACGTCCGAGGGTGGCTCAAAGATAAGTTCGGCCAGCCATTCTCGCTCGCATTCCTCACTCTTACCGGCATGCAAGGCACTCCCAAAACGCACGAATTCGACGCCGTTTCCCAGGACAGGGCGATTGTCTGTTAGTGTCAAGACAGCCTCCTGGAAAACGAGTGGTAAAAAGCGCGGCTCCGGCAAGGTTCAGGGCGCCTACACCGAGCTCTATTTTTTGGATCACGTTGAAGCCAAGCAAAAATATCTGATTCTCACCGATCCGGAATTCTTCCGCTGTTTTACTCGCGAGACGCAAGGCAGGCTCGCCGCTAGCCTTGCCCTCCTCCATTGTCCCCTGCCCGAAGAACTCTGCCGCGAAATCACCGCGATAAGGGTAAAATCCCGCAGTGAACTCGGCTTCGATGAATCCGCCTAATCTCAACGACATCTGATGTATGACCGCATCCCGACGTGATCTGCTGCTGATAACCGGCATCCCCGGAACAGGTAAAACCTGGTACGGCGATAAATTCGCCAGCGAGTTTGGCTTTGTGCATTACGACATCGAAAAACAGCAGACTCTACATCGTTTGGCTGCTGATCCGACGCAGTTCATCGCGGATATTGTGAACCAGAACAGAGATACCGTGGTCACCTGGGGTTTTGCGCCCGACGACCCGGCATCGGTGTCCGTCGTGCTCCAATTCAAGATCGCAAGTTTCAAGCTGATCTGGTTCGACGGCAATCGTCCTGCCGCTCTGCGGGAATTTCAGAAACGCGCCACGGTTCCGGAAATAGCGTTCTATACCCAAATGTACCGAATCGAAGACACCAAGATTGTCTACCACTTGAAACCGATAATCATCAATCCTTTCGATGGCAACGGGCAGTTCAAACCGGTGGCAGATTTGTTAGAAGAAATCAAGCGCCCGTGACGCGGTGACCAAGTCCATTGACGAGCGGTCCCCGCGGATGTAAAGTTCTCGGCCGTCCCGGGTAACCACGCAGGGAATAGCAGGTTCCGAGGTGCAATACCTGCAGCGCACCCGTGCTCCGGCACATAGCCGCTCCTCAATTGTGGTACCCGGGCTTTTGTTTTTCTCCCCGTACCCGAACCCCCGCGCATCCGAGCCCAGGCTCTCGCTCTCCCCGCACGCAAACCACGGCGTAGTACCGGGAAGACCAGGCAAGAGACGAACGAAATATGAAAACGCCCGGCAAGTTGCCGAGCATTTTCCTGTCATTTTTCCTGTCATTTTCCTGTTGACTCTCGTCCCTTTCGGGAGGACAATCCGCCCTAATCGCCTCTCCGAAGAGCTGTTCTCTCCACGCGGAGTGCACACCCCCTGAGGCGTCGGTTTAATCGCCCCTGATCTGGCAACAAAGAAAGATAGAAAGCTGATTCTTGCTTCGCGAGTTTCTGGAGGCACGCATGCGCACGCCTTCGGCTTTCGTTACCCGCTCCACGTCTTGGATGGGGGCCTGTGGCTCAGGGGATGAACGACCGCCAATGCGGACACATGGCACTTCTCATTTCCACAAGGACTTATGTAACTGAAGCAGGAGGTCCCTTTGACTAAAAATAGGAATAAGCGCCAGCGCACAAAAATAACGGAGGAATCGCTGCTCCGGACCCATCGACTTCACTCTGGCATGTACGCTCGCATCGCCCAGAAACTTGGAGTTGATCCCTCCTACGTCAGTAGGGTTGCAAAGGGCGAGCGACAATCACAGGAGGTGAAAAGAGCGCTCTTATCTGAGCTCGCCACCATCGGAAAAGGCGCCCTCGCAATGGAGTGATGGAGAGCGAGTACGTCTCCTACCATCACGAGGACCGCACGCATCTTGGACTGGGCAAGGGAACGCCGGGGTACAGAACTCGCTGCGTAGCCTCTGGTCGCGTGCTTTCCCATGATCGACTGGGTGGGTTGCACCACCGTTATGATCGGGCGGCCTAGCCCGAAGACCCTTTCCGTCCATCCTTAATATATGTGTGTGCCCTGTCGAGGTGTGGCCGCAGGGAAGCGCATGGCTGGGTTAAGGGCACGTGCGCGTTATCCAAACGCTTGGTCAAATGCAGGCTCAAAGTTCCCGCTTGGGCGAGAAAGAATCGATGCCACTCTCGGCAGATGACATTTCGGCGAGCCACAGGACCGCTACATCTGTTGGCCCGGACAGGCCCTTGCGTACAAGATGGGGCAGCTCAAGATCATGGAGGCGCGCAAGCAAGCCGAACAGCAATAGGGCCCGAAGTCGGACGTGCGGGATCTTCACGACGTGGTGCTCCGGGACGGATCGGTACCGCGAGCTGCTGCAAGCGCAAGTTCTAAATATGTTGCCGAGGCCGCTGAGAGGTTCCTTGCGGCAGAAGTGTCCCACCACGGCGGGTCGCGAGCCAGGACTCTGGTACCTCGACGGACCGCTATAGTGTCTTCAGGTATTCGATAATCTGCATCCGTTCTTCTTCGGATAGCTTGCGACCGATCACGCCCTTGCCCTTAGGACCGTCGTTGAACTCGTGTCCCGCGTTCGAATTGCCCGGGAGATCGGTGCGAAACTCAGAGGCGCCTTTGAGGGGGTCGGTGTTAAGACCCAGCTTGACGGGGTCGTATTGCTTGTTCCCCAGATAAAAAACTTTTGGCCGCTCAGAAACCGGCGAAAGCAACGCAAACAGGTTGGGAACGGAACCGTTGTGAAGGTAAGGAGGCGTAGCCCAGATACCGTTGTGGGGCCGTGCCTTGTACGCCAGCGGTGTTAGAAGTTCGTTCTTCCGGTAGCCATTCCACTCTTCCCGCTGTTCCGGTGACAGCCTGAGCTCGGTGTATGCCTGATCGATCAGCTTTTGCGTAATATACTTAAGTCCGTCGCGGGCAGATATGATTCCTTTTCCCAGCGGTCCGCTATCGGCGGTCCGGTTATAAAAGTTCTGCGCTTCTTTCGGATCGGTCCCGATCTCAGCCAGCGGAATCATAGTTACCTTGAAGAATTGCCTTCCTCCGCTGTTCGTGTTGCTTGTCCAATGCTCTGGCTTGCGACCCTCGTCGGAAAACATGGGCGGCTGGTGGCAATGCAGGCATAGTTCGTTGTAGAGCTTTTCGCCCTTGGCCGCCTTCTCAAGTTCAATCTTCCCCAGGATATCTC
>QHYS01000071.1 GCA_003223325.1 Acidobacteriota bacterium | reverse complement strand
CCAGCAGTACATCACCGCTTCCGATTTTGACGCCGGCGAATTTTTCCCACGCTTCCAGATCAGACACATAGATCGGAGTGCCCGGTTCGAGATAGAGCACACCCTTGAGCAGAGGGAGATCCACGAGGATTCCGCGCGTGAAGATGCCGGGGCCCATTCGATCAATGGCATTGGCCTTGCAACCGCTCTCGTCCAAGTCCTGGGGATGGCCGTTGAATACCAGGAGCCTGCCGTCACGGTCCAGGCGGTAGTGACACAAGGCATCAAGATGCGAGTTGGTGCCGTCATGAATGCCAAAGCTGATAATGTCCAAGGCGCCGCCGATCTTGCCGGTTTCCGGATTGTGAAACATTTTGTGCTTGGTCGGACCGAAGTTGAAATTGTCGGCGGCTTTCTGCAAATCCGCGAAGTGCGCGAGCGATACGGTTACGCCATCCTTCACCAGACCGGCCGCCTGCACTTCCTTTTGCGGCGTGATGAGGTTCAGCGCGCCGCGTTCATCGTCTTTGCCCCAGCGGCCCCAGTTCGAGAGTTCGGTCTCCCAGCGATTGACTTGCTCGATGGTGATGGCCGCGGGCTGCGCGGACTCCGGCTTGGCTTGCGCGGCAACTCGAGTGCGTAGCAACCCGGCTGTGGCGACCGCCAGCAGAGCCGATCCGAAAATGACTGCAGGAACGAAGCGCTTCATGCTAATGACCTCCGTTGGCTATTCACTCGGCGAGTGGAGGTAAACGCCGCTGATCACTTCACGGCAAATACCCAGATTGCTCCGCCTTCTGGAACCTCCGGATATTCACCTGGAAACAGCGTGTTCAGCCGCGCCTCCATCGCGCGCGAGTCGATACCCCAGCCCGACTGCACCGCGATATATTGTTTGCCATCGACCAGGAATGAGGAAGGCTGTCCGATGACGCCGGAGTTGGTGGGAAATTCCCACAAAATCTGGCCCGTCGCCGCGTCGAAGGCATGAAACATTCGGTCGTTGGTCCCGCCGCTGAACACTAGTCCGCCCGCGGTGGTCAGCAGCGGCCCCCAGTTCGGTGACTTCGCATAGGTGTGAGTCCAGACGCGCTTGCCGGTGTCCACATCCCAAGCCTGTACTTCGCCGATGTGATCGGCGCCCGGAGCCATCTCAAGCGTACTCGTCGTGCCCATGAATGGGGCGCCGGGCGAATATTCGACCTCTGTAGCGGTGAATGTCGCGCAAAGATTTTCGTTCGCCGGGATGTAAAGCATGCGCGTCCTCGGGCTGAAAGCGACCGGCGGCCAATTTTTGCCTCCCCAATGCGAGGGGCAAAATTCTACTTTTTTGCCGGTCCCGGGCTTATGGTCGGGATCAACGTCCGGCCGCCCCGTCTGCGGATCCACGCTCTTGAAGACGTTTTGCTTTACGTACGGCTCGCCCTCGACGAAGTTGATCGCGCCAGCGGTGCGCTCGAGGAACCAGAGATAGCCGTCGCGGGCCACGTCAATCAAGCCGGTGATCGTTCTTCCACCGCGCTTGTAGTCGACGAGGAGCGGAGGCGAGACTTCGTCCCAGTCCCACGATTCGTTCGGATTGTACTGGTGGTAGCCTTTGATCTTACCGGTAGCGACATCGATCGCGAGGGTCGAGGCGACGAAGAGATTGTCGCCCGGGCGCTGATCGCCCATCCACGGGCCACCGTTGCCAGTTCCCCAGAACGCCAGGTTCGTTTCCGGGTCATAGTTCCCGGTCACCCAAACCGGCCCGCCACCGGTCTTCCATTGGTCGCCTTGAGGCCAAGTCTCGCTGCCGGGCTCTCCCGGAGCGGGCACCGTATAAACCCTCCACAATTCCTTTCCGGTGTTCGGGTCGAAAGCCGCGACGAAGCCGCGGATTCCTAGTTCGCCGCCCGACGCGCCCACCATCACTTTCCCGTTGGCAACCAGCGGCGCGAGCGACATGTAGTATCCATTCTGGTTCTCGGCAACTTTGGTGGACCAGATTTCTTTGCCGGTCTTCACGTCGATTGCAACTAGAACCGCATTGCCCGAGGCGAAAAAGACCTTGTCACCATAAAGGGCCACGCCGCGGCTCGTAGGATGGAGTAAGACAACGTCATCAGGCAATTGCTTTCGGTAGCGCCAGAGAATCGTGCCGGTCCTGACGTCAACTGCGATCACCTGGTTGCCGGGCGTGGCCACAAACATGACGCCGTCGTTCACGATCGGCACCGCCTCATGACCGTTGTTAACGCCTGTAGCCAACACCCAAACAGGCTGCAGCTGCCGGACATTCCCTGTCGTGATTTGAAAGAGCGGACTGTACCCCCAGCCGTTGTAGGTGCGCCGGACCATCAACCAGTCACCGTCTTCCGGGTTTATCAGGCGCGCAGCTGTCACCGGCCTGTAATTCTGCAGTACGGCTGGAACCGGGACGGGCGGCTGGGCCGCCGGCGTTTGTGCAGCCGGCGTTTGCGCCGCCTGCGCTGCTCCCCTAAACGCCGCTGTAAACGGCCCCGTAAAAAGCCCAGTGAAAAACAAGGGGAGCGCCCCAGCCAGCGCAACAGTACCGAGAATCCTGTAGCTGCTTTTCATATTTCTTCGGTTGGCGAAGAGACTTTATTGCACCTCGAAGGCGACTGGCGCCGTAAACGGCTTCGCAACGACCAGCGTGCCATCCATAATTTTCAGCGGCAGCGCCGGCAAATTGCGGGGCGCGGGGCCGTCGACCACCCGGGCGGCATCTTTGGGTTCGAATCTCGAGTCGTGACAGGGACAAGCCAGGAGTTGCTCATCCGCCAACCACTCGGTGACCTCGCAGCCGGTGTGGGTGCAGATGGCGGTGTAGGCCACGACGCCATCCGCGGCGCGCGACTTTGTCTCCGGGCTGAGTTTCTCCGGATCAAGCCGCAAGAGCAGCACGCGATTGAGGCGGGAACCGTTGCGCACGGTTTTGTCCGTCGGGTCCATGGGCCAGGCCATTGTCTGCTTGCCTCCCACTGGAATATCGGCGGGCGCTAGTGGTGTGACCGTTGCATCACCGACCTTGACCAATAGATCGCCTTCTTTCGGTCGTTGGGAGGCACCGTTCTCCTGGCCCGACGATTTCTGGGCGAGACTCAGGTGAATTCCCAAGGCGATAGCGGCCTTCAAGATCGCCCGCCGTCCCGCGCCTTCACCGCATGAACCCAATCACAGTCCTTCCGCGCCGTCAACGGCAACACTAACTAAATTCATCGAATTAGCTGGCGGGATGCTACGCCGCAGCGGAACCTATGTCAAACTTGCACGGCCGCCTCCCGAACTCCATTCGCGCTCCACGTTTTTGTGATGGAGTTCATTCCCGAACTCCCGGTAGCTACCCACACGCACACGGCCGCATAGCCGGCCAGGCAATAGGTCGATCCCACGCTTTCGAAACCTGCTAGGTTCAAGCCTCCGCTATGGCTGCAGTTTCCCTGAACCCCAAAAGCCACCTAGAGATTTGTGCCGAATCTCCCCGATTTCCTCACAGTTACAGGTCGTGAGCGCTAGCGCTCCCGTGCCTAGTTAGCCACGTTAGCTGATGGCAACGCATCTGAGCGGGAGCCTTGCAGCCGAGGGTTTGGGGCACTCAAAATTGAAGTACTATGAAAACACCTAAAATATGGGCCATTTTGGCGTTTTCAACGATTTGCGCGGTCTCCTCACCCTCCTTTGGCCAGCAAAGGGTGTTCAATTGGCTGCCGGCCAATGACGAGAGTGTGCGACTGGACCCGGCGAACTACCATTCTGGCCGTACTTACCATCCCGGTTCCAATGGCGGCAACATGCACGTGGATATCAAGGCGCAGCAGCCCGTCACGATATTCATGGCCGACGCGGCACAGTGGAGCGAAGCATTGCAGCATCCCGAGGAGATCGGGAGGCTGACACAAACCTGCTTGCGAGAGCACGTGGTGGAAACCACCTACGTGTGTGAACTTCCCCCGCAAGCCATGACGCTGGTCATTCAGGACGAACGGGGCAGCCCCGATCGTGCCGTTTTTACGGGCTTGGGCGCTGTCCTGAACCCCACTACTGGGATCGTTGACCCGAGTAATAAGGTCGAACGCGCCGTAGGTCTTGGGATCGCGACGATAATGAAGAGCCGGGATTCAGCCCCTCGTCATTTCGTCGCTCCGAACGACGTTCACATCCAGTACTACCGCTGGGATTGCGTGGAAAACTGCATCCAGCCGGAATATCAATGGATCGAGCAGGTCAGAGAGAAATATGACCTTACATCATTCCTGAAGGTTTACGGGGGTTTTGTACCCGACCACGATGGCACGCACGTGAGCATCAGAATCAAGTCGCCCGTTCCCATGGCTATTGCCATGCTGCCTTCGCAAATCGCCGATCAATTGCATGCGCAGCCCGGTGCGTTGGAGTCCGCACTGGAGAAAAACACTTGCCAGCAGCGGGGGGTGCAATCGTTGCAGTTCCAATGTACCTTCAATGCCGAGGATGGGCCACAGTCGCTGATCGCGGTCCCAGAATCCACCTCGAACGTTCCTCATAAGAAGGCCGAAATCGAAATGCAGGCGGTGAAATGCGTGGCCAATTGCGCTCCGCCTCCGCCCCTAGGCAAACAATAAGCATCTGAGAGAGTCCAGCGCCATGGCGCGAGGGCGGGGGTCACTTTTCGACTTCGACGTGCACAAGCTCGCCATC
Source organism: Acidobacteriota bacterium (assembly GCA_003223325.1). GTDB lineage: Bacteria > Acidobacteriota > Terriglobia > Acidiferrales > UBA7541 > Palsa-189. Next base: position 43,554 of record QHYS01000071.1, on the reverse strand, counting down.
GAGCCATTTAGTTTCGGAGCGAGTAAAGCGGAGTCTCGCGGTGTGTCCCTGTAATTCGCTGCAGGGCTCTATATCCTTGTGCATGGCGGGAACGTTGCTCGTATAGCCGATGCGAGTACGATCCTTGGCGTGAAAGACGAGCGGCGCCGGCCTTTCGGCGACTTTAGCGGTGACCTCCATCTCGTTTCCATTGCAACTCACCTGGACTACAACACCGATCAACTCGTTCGGCTGCCCGCGTCGCTTAAGGAGCGGCGCTTCGCCATGGTCCGCCGGACCAGCTGGCTCTGAGACTCTTTCGGCGGGGGCCTCGTCGGGCCGCACGGTGGCCTGGTCGGCTTGTGCGGTTGCGGCCAGTGCATTGGCGCGCGCGGCCGCCGCCTCCTTGCTCTGGCGCTCGCGTGCGTCGTAGTCGCGAGCCTGGGTAACGTAGGTCAGAATCCGATCGACCTCCGAACGAAGGCCATCATCTGTGGTGTTTGCGCGAATGCGGCGGGCCAGAGTTTCGGCATCGTCATAGCGGCGTAGGAGAGCCAGCACTTGAAGCAGGCCGATTTGGAAATAGGTGTTTCCCGGCTCCAGTGAGACGGCCTTCTCCGCGAAAGTAAGCGCCTCCGGCAGTTTTTCATTGTTGGTCGAGAGATATACCCCGAGCAGGCCGTTTGCTGCGGCGAAGTCTGCCTTTAGTCCTACAGCTTGCCGCAAATCTTCCTCGATCTGCGTGTGGCTGTGAGATACATCATCGAAAGTCAACTGTGCTCGAAGATAGCGCGTGGTGGCATCCTGCGAATCGAGGGCAATGGCCGCGGAGAGGGAGGCGAGCGGCTCAGCACGTTCGTCGCGGGAGATGTGCAGGAATGCCAGGTTTTTCTGGGCGAGCGCGAGCTTGGGATCGATCTGCGCAGCCTCCTTTAGAAGCGACTCGGATTGCTCATACTGGCGATGAAGCGCGAGGAAGCCACCGGAGTAGGCGTCGGCTTCCGCACGTGAAAGCGCGCGCGTGCTGAGACTGCTTTCGGGAACTTTTGCAGGTGCGGGGACTTCGACCGCGGGAAACGTAAAGCGGCCGATGTAAGCGTCCAAATTCTCTTGTAACTTGCGGAGATTGCCAAAGGCCTTTGTGGCAGCGTCGTCCTGACTGGCGCCCTGGTTCAACGCGCTCAAGTAGACCCCAAACGAAGGGTTGTGAGCGCTGCGATCGCCGAGCATGAGATAGTGTATTACAGCCCAGGATTCAGCATAAAAAATGGAGACCTTGTTCTGCTCGTTATAGTAGGGCGAATTGTGGTCCACTTTGAACAAAACGGGAAGAGGGATAAACGGCCCGCGACGAAGTTCCTCGATGAGACCGGCGTTGGGCATCCCCAGATTCGCGGTCTTGTCACCGATGACGGAATTACCGTAAAAATCGGCCATGCCTTCGGCGACCCACACCGGCAGGCCCGGGAAATAGGGAACGGTCACCGAATGGTAGTACTCGTGATACAGGCCCTCGTAGGGGTTATCGCCGTGCGCGCTTACATTGAGAGCCACCTGGAATTGATCGTAGCCAGCGCCGAGGAAAACGCCGGCCGGGTGCGTGCGCCCCTTTTCCGCCCAATACTCCGGCAGCAGCTCGCGCAGCGAATCCTCGTCCTTGACAGCCATGATGGTGATGACTGGTGAGGAGTTGGTTTTCGCGTAGAAAAGGGAACTACGAAACAGCGAGCGAATCTGCTCGAACTGGAGGGCGATCTTGCGCGCTTGTCCTTCGCCAGCATTGCAGACCACAATGAAATTCGGGCTGCGCACCTCGACCCACTTTTCGGTCGGAGCTGCGATTGCGGCCGCAGCTAGGAAGAATGTAACGAGGGCGCCTGGTGCGATGTGCCTTCGCATCTGTGGTCCTCCTAGATCGGATTGGTGGCTTGCTCGCGGAGTGCAACGATTCTACAGCCGTTTTGCCATCCTTGCCACGTCCTGATTAACGTATAATCTGCGGGCCAAATCATTCAGCCATCCACAGTAAGGAGTGCGCGACTATGTCTTACTCTCTTTGGCGTAGATTGTGGTTTCCTGATGCCGTGGCTATTGCCGCGGTGATGTTGGTGGGCCAATCCCTGGCCGCGGAAGTTCTCGACAAGACCATGGATATTTCGGGGACCGAACTCGAATACAAAGTTATTCTACCGAATGGCTACGATCCGGCGAAGGCGTATCCCGCAATTCTCGCTTTTGGCGGCGGGCCACAGACGATGAGGATGGTCGAAGCTACGGTGGCCCGAAATTGGCGCGAGCAGGCGGAACATCTGGGCTACATCGTCATCGCCCCGGCTGCACCGAACGGGGACCTCTTCTTCGAGAGCGGCGATCGCGTATTCCCCGCGTTCATAATCAAGCTCCTCGGTGATTTTAAGATTCTGCAAAACAAGTTTCACATCGCTGGCGTCTCCAATGGCGGACTGAGCGCTTTTCATATCGCGTCTCTCTATCCGCAGTATTTCTGGTCTGTGACTGGCCTTCCGGGATTTCTCGACGAAGCGACGCCAGAGCGGATGCGAGCCCTCACCAAGATGTGTATTTACATGTACGCGGGAGAAATGGATACGGGCTGGCTCCGAAGCGAAGAGCAGCAGGCCGCGAAGTTCCGGACCCAAGGATTTACCGTCGAATTCAGCGAGGAAAAGGGGGAGGGCCACGTCATGCGGACCCTCGATGGCCAAGGTGCGGCGCGGCTTTTCAAGCAGTTCGAGCAAGCACGGCAGGGCTGTGGCAAATGACAGACTGCCGGAGAGATTCTTCGGGCCGAAAGTCGGCCCTCAGAACGATGAGGCACTTAATAATCGTCGTGGTGCCGGCCCTGGTCTTTTCTTCGGTGGCGCTCGGTCGAACCAAGCAGCCGCAGCAGGCGCCTGTGGTCAAAGATCGGAAATCCGGAGCCTTTAAAGGCCAGAAGGCGGCTCCGGCGGCCGTTCCTCGTCATGACCTTTCTGGAACTTGGGAGCCAGCCAATGGTCCGAGTGAGGGAATCCAAATCGATGGCGTAAAGGCCATGCCGAATGATGGAAAGCCGGAACATCAGTTGCCCTACACGCCTTACGGACTACAAGCGTACAAGTCCCATCACGCACTGGCGGGCGCCGACGAGAATCTTCCCGGGTTCAATAATGACCCGCGCGACAAGTGCGAGCCGCTGGGTTTTCCGCGGATGACTTTTTACAACCTGAGGGAAACGCAGATGCTGCAGAACGAGTACAAGATCGTGATGCTGTACGAGTACGGAACCGTCTGGCGCGTCATCTGGACGGACGGCCGCGAACTTCCCAAGTTGGTGGATGGCGGCGTACTGATCGGTAAGGAAGTTAAGGAGCCCCGCTATTACGGATATTCAGTAGGAAAATGGGTGAACGACACTACGCTGATAGTTCAGACCACCGGAATGATGGGAGAAGACAGGGTGTGGCTGGATACTGCGGGGCGCCCCATCAGCGACCAAGTGCATGTCGAGGAGCGGATTCATCGCGCCGACCACGATCATCTCGAGTGGACGGTGACGATTGACGATCCCAAAATGTATACGAAACCTTGGGTCGCCATGGACAAGTTCCGGATGAAACTAGAGGACCCCCACAGGGATGTCATGGAGCAATACTGTTCGCTCACGGAGATGGAGAACTACAATAAAGTATTTGCTAGCCCCGCTAGCGTCCCAACTGGCCAAAAGTCTGGACGATAGCTTGCGTAGATGGAGGTTCCAGCTTCCCGAAGCTTCCCGAAGAAACAATTGTGCGACAATTCCAATCGGCCTAAAATGTGATCAACCTGCAAGTTTGGGAGAACGATATTCCGCGAAGCGGAGGCAACCGCAATGAGAAGTAAAGTGATGGCGATATTGGTCCTCGCTGTTGGGGGTGTCACTCTTTCCGTTCCCCTCTTCGCACACCACGGAACGGCCGCATTCGAGACCGAGAAAAAAGTTACCCTTAAAGGGACCGTCACGGAATGGCTTTGGTCCAATCCGCACTGTCTCCTGCAGCTCGACGTAAAGGGCGATGATGGGAAAGTGGTACATTGGGTCGGAGAGACTCAAAATCCCGTCAGCATGACGAACGTTGGCTGGAGTAAGGCGGCCATTAAGTCTGGCGATGAAGTGACCGTCACCATTCTCCAGGTGAAAAATGGCATGCCGCTCGGACGCCTCGTTTCGGTCCTGCTCCCCAATGGGAAGACGCTAATCTCCGGCGAGGGAGCGTCGAGAGAAGTGCGCGATGAATTGGAACGCCAAGTGCGCGAGGGCACCTCTAAGTGATTTTCGCTGTCCGGCAACGCGATAACGCCGGCGCACGACTGGAGTGACGCCGCGGACGATTGCTGATCAAAAGGCACACCATGCCCCGGCAACGCGATTTCGACATCCGATTTCTTCAGTAAGAGGAGCCTGACAGCAGGGAGGTCCTTCCTTCTCGTTCTTCGATCACTGGCCCGGAAAATGGCAATCCAACCCGCCGTAGGGGAAATCAACCCGTGGATCATCGCCGTATCTGTGATGTTGAGCACGTTTATGGAGGTGCTCGACACCACCGTTGTGAACGTGTCGCTACCGCATATCGCCGGCAGTCTCTCCGCGAGCGTTGACGAAGCCACCTGGGCGCTCACGTCGTATCTCGTGGCGAACGCCGTGATCCTGCCCATCACGGGATGGCTGGCAAACTACCTGGGACGCAAGCGATTGCTGATCTTTGCGACTTCCGGATTCACCGCTGCGTCGTTCTTGTGCGGTCTCGCACCCACATTGGCATTCCTCATTTTCTTCCGTGTGGTTCAAGGAGCTTGTGGCGGAGCGCTGCAACCAATTTCCCAGGCGGTTCTGCTGGAATCTTTTCCGCCCGAAGATCGCGGTAAAGCTATGGGTTTCTGGGGACTAGGCATTGTCGTTGCGCCCATGCTCGGCCCGGTATTGGGCGGATGGCTAACCGACAGTTATAGCTGGCGCTGGGTTTTCTACATCAATGTGCCGGTGGGCGTGGCTTCTGTGATGATGACCCAGCTCTTCATTTTTGATCCGCCCTACATCCGGCGGACATCGTCGCGTATCGATTACTGGGGTATCGGGATGCTGGCGATCGGCGTGGCGGCTCTTCAGGTGGTGCTGGACAAAGGCCAGGAGGCGGACTGGTTCGCGGCCCACTGGATCACGACCCTCGCTGTGATCTCTTTCGCTGCGCTTCTCGCGCTGGTGATATATGAGTTGAAGGTGCCGCATCCGGTCATCGATCTGCGCGTTTTTCTCGTGCGGACCTACAGCACGGGCGTATTCTTGATGGCCGTGCTGGGAATCGTGCTCTACGGCAGCCTAGTCATTTTGCCCATCATGCTGCAAACGCTGCTTGGTTATCCGGCGCTGCAGGCGGGCATCGCCCTGTTTCCTCGCGGGCTGGGCTCTTTTTTGACGATGCCGATCGTGGGCGCATTCATGTCGCGCGTGGATCCCCGCAAGCTGCTGCTGGGCGGGATTGCCGGAGGCTCTGCCAGCCTTTTTCTGTTAGCACGGCTGAACCTGAGCGTCGGCTACTGGGATATTTTCTGGCCGCAGTTTCTTCAAGGAGTGGCGCTGGCATGTCTTTTCGTCCCCTTGACGACGATCACCATGGATCCCATTCGGCGCGAAGCCATGGGCAATGCCACTAGCATCTTCAACCTGATGCGCAATCTGGGTGGAAGCGTGGGAATTGCGGCGGTGACGACTCTCGTGGCCCGGCACGAGCAAACCAATCTGAATAATTTGGCGGGCGATGTAAGCGGCGGCAGGCTGCCAGTGCAAGCTTTGGTGCAGGCGTTCCGAAGCTGGTTCATCTTCCGCGGCGCAGACGCGGCGACCTCGACGCGCCGCGCCTACGATGCGCTGTTTGGAATGGTGCGGCAGCAGGCGGCCATGCTCTCTTTCAACCAGGTGTTTTGGCTCTTGGGCATATTGTTCTTGTTGATGTTGCCGCTGGTCTTTCTGATGCGCAGGCCGGCACGGCGCGGCCAGATTGCCGCGCACTGATTCGCCTCTCCGGCGTGAATCGCGACCGGACGGTGACCTTTGAAGGGCTCGGGGCGAGAATCTGGAACTGGAATTACACCCGGGTCTAATCGCAAAGAGACCGGCCGAGGTGCTCCCGCTTTCCTACGTGAATCATGCAAATATGGGTGATTATCGGGAGGCCGTGGGCTTGTTCCTGGCAGGAAAAGCACCTCGGCCCATCATCGAGGACACGCGGCGACAGGGAAGAGTGAAGTATGGCAGTGAAGTATGGCTTCGGCATCAACCTGGAGCAGCAACTATCGGCGAATCTTCGGGCCTTCGGCAGGTTCGGGCGGAATGAGGGACGGCACGAGTCTTTCGCCTACAGCGAAGTCAATCAGACTTTCGCTTTCGGCGCGGATTATGCGCGTGATCGCTGGCATCACCAGCACGATAAGGCCGGGGTGGCTTTCGTGACCAACGGCATATCCGGGGACCATCAAGAGTATCTGAAACTCGGAGGGTTGGGCTTTTTGCTAGGAGATGGAACCCTTTCCTATGGGCGGGAAAACATTTTCGAAGGGTATTATAATGCCCATCTCTGGCGGGGCATATATGGCGCGCTCGATCTTCAGCATGTCGCGAACCCAGGGTATAACCGGGCCCGGGGCCCTGTTTTTGTTCCGGCGCTGAGATTACACATCGAGTTGTGAGGTGTGCAATATGGCGGACCGGTTCTCATTATGTGCAAGCGAATGTGCATCTTTAGAATTAGTGTGCGCGGAGTGGACAGTAGTGCTGGCCCATTCCGGAACGAGATTGCCGTAGATAGCGTATTATCAATGACTTTTCTGGATCTTGATCGGTGGCGACGATTGGTCTAGCAGATGCTTCCTATAATCTTGGAACTCAAATTGACGGGTCCCCGAGAATGAGCAAACTTCTCGCCAGGGAGAACAACCAAATGCGGAACAAACAGAAGGGCTTTTCGTTAATTGAGCTGTTGATCGTGGTGGCAATCATTCTGATTATCGCGGCCATCGCCATCCCCAACTTATTGCGAGCGAAGATCGCCGCCAATCAGGCTTCGGCGGTGGGCTCGCTGCGTACGCTGAACACAGCATGCATCGCTTATTCCACGAGCTATGGCACATTTCCAGCGGCTCTCACGAACCTGGGTCCCATCGGCTCTAGCGGCACGGCCAGCTCCACGTCGTCAGACTTGATCGACTCGGTGCTGGCGAGTGGTACCAAGAGCGGCTACACGTTTAAGTATACGCCTGGCTCGAGCAACCAATCTTACAGTGTAACGGCTACTCCCATCGCGGTAGGCACGACCGGACAGAGCATGTATTACACCGATCAGTCGGGCGTGATCCGCGTGGACACCTCCGGTACGGGCGCAAGTGCCACCAGCACCCCTATCGGCAACTAAGTTTCGACTACTGTAAGTTTGAGCTTTTTACCGCAGCTGACTAAGGCCCTTACGGTATCCCTATTGAGCGGCATCGGGCATCTACTTTGCGATTAGCAATCTCTAGCCCAGCCAGAGGAGTATGTTTGCGTTTGGGAGTCGACTGTTAGCTGGCGTGCTTCTCGCAAAGGTGTACATCGGCTATTGGGGAGCGCCGTAACCGGAAGAGATACGCACTCAGGTTGTCCCTGTCGGTACGGCCCTCAGAAGTTTTAGCGGCCGACGAAATCCTGACGGAATGCACGAACGTCAGTTCGTGTGGCGTCTATTTTTTCCTGCAGCAACCAGCAGACATGCATCCCGGGTCACGACTGGAATTCATGCTGACTTTGCCATCGGGAATCACGCGCGGCGAGCCCGTGCTCTGCGAGAGTTGAGCGAAAGGAAAGCGCAGAGAAAGGCCGCGTGGGAATTGCCGCGAAAGTCGAGCGCTATCGTTTCCTTCGTGGCAAACGCCGCAGAGCGGGGTAAACGGTCGGCGGCGCCCCGGACAAATCACTCGCCCGCAGATAAAAAGAGAAAATCCGAGGCAGAATCAGGAGCGCGTCACTTTCCGTGAAGCCCGGAGAGCCGCGTCGGCTGCATCGGAAACAGTCTGTTGCACTTGGTTGGCCATTTCTTGCGCGCGGCGGCTGACGGTTCTGCCTGCCGTTCTAACTCGATGTGCGCCTTCGTTTAGCCGACCGCTTATGTCTTCCCTCAAATCTTCGCCCGATTTGGGCGCAAGAAGCATGCCGGCCACCACTCCCAGGCCGGCACCGAGGAAAAACGCGAAGAGTCCAGTCCATTTGGAACCTGCCATATGACGCTCCTTAGGTAAGACGTTCGCCGTTCATTTGATGTCGATCGGCAAGGCGGCGAGTCTAAATTCGTGTGGGCGCTTGGCCCGCCGTTGCAACCGCAACGCACGCGACTTTCTTTACCGCGCAAGAGCGCTTGTGCTCGAGAGGCGGGCGTCAGGGGCTTCGGCTTAACCCGCGGAGCGTTTGTCTGCCCGCCTGCGCGCCGGCACCGCTTCCGGCACAGCCTTCATCGGCTTCATCTCCACCGGAGCTGGCTTGCCCGGGGCCTGCTTGCTTGCCAGGCTCTTCTTCAGCGCTTCCATCAAGTCCACAACCGGCGCAAGCTGCGGATGCGGGGCCACGGCGACTTCCTGTCCTTTTAGTTTAGCGTCGATCATGGACCGCAAGCTTTGGCGGTATTCGTCACGGTACTTCTGTGGCAGAAAGGGCGCCGAAAGACTCTCGATCAGTTGCAAAGCGAGCTTCTTTTCCTGCTCCTTTGGCTCGACGCCATCCTTCTGGCCGTATTCCGAGACGTTGCGAATCTCATCGGCGTAAAACATAGTGTGCAGTGTGAGCCCGTGAGCTCGGGGCCGGATGACCACGATATATTCGCGCTGATGCATGTACAACTTGGCGATGGCGGCGTGCCCGGATTCCTCCATGGCCGCGAGCAGAAGATGGTAGGCCTTTTTTCCGGCGTCTTCGGGAGTGGCGTAATAAGAAGCGTCGAAGTACAACGGATCCACCTCGTCGACTTTGACGAATTCTAATATCTCCATGGTGCGCGCGGAGGGCGGATCGAGCTTGTCCAACTCCTCTTCGGTGAAGAGGACGTACTGATCTTTCTCGTACTCAAACCCTTTGATAATCTCGGAGCGCTCGATTTGGCGATTGCAGGTGGGGCTGAACTGAGGCTGGCGAATGCGCGAGTGGCACACCTTGTGGAGTTGGTTGAGGCTGACGCGCTCCGACCGCGCAGCGGCAAACAGCCGGATGGGGATAGAAACCAGGCCGAAGGTGAGATGGCCCTTCCAGACTGAGCTTGCCATGAACTACCTCCGCAATGCGAACTTCGCGCGAACAGCGAGTCTGTAAGGTTAAGGAGTGCCGGCGGCGAATGCAAGGCGAAGAACTAGCGAAAGTCGGCGAAACGTCAATTGCATCCGCCACGATCCCGTGTCACCAGGGAAATGGCCGGGCAAGGGTTTTCGATTCGCTATAATTTTCCGCGCGCGCCCATTAGCAAGCACGCGAATCCCCTAGGAATGAAGACGCACAGATACGAAAATTCCCACGAAGAGATGCGTGCATCGTCAGTCACGCAACGGCTGGCCTGTGCGCTCTGCGGCTCGAGGGACGCACAACCGGTCCTGGAGAAGAGAATTGACGGTCCGGGCGCGGCCCTGCCATTTCTTCTCTGGCGCTGTGCCGCCTGTGGTTTGGTCAGGACCGAGCCGCAGCTCGCGCCGCGAGAGCTCGAGGCGTATTACGCGGAGGAATATTGGGGCGGAATCGAGGCCGCAGAGAAGTGTCCTGGACGTCGGATGCGGGCTCGGGTTTTTCTTGCGCGCCCTTGATCCGAAGCGATGGGATCGATACGGAATCGAGCCCATGCCTTTCCCTTATCGGGAAGCGGCGCACTCTCTGGGAGCGGATCGAGTTCTGAATACTGAGCTCATCGCCGCCGGATTGCCTTCGGGAAAGTTCGACGTCGTCACCTTTTGGGATTCGCTCGAGCATCTGCCCAATCCCCGCGCAGTCCTGCAAGAGGTTGGGCGGCTGCTGCGCCCTGGCGGGATCATCTTGATTGGGTTGCCGAATTTCGGGGGCTATCAAGCCCACCATTTCGGAGACGATTGGTTCGGGCTGTCCTTGCCTCATCACCTCTGCCATTACACGCGCGAGACGCTGACGCGACTTCTAGACGGTTGTGGATTTAGCGTTCGCGTCATGGAAGATCGCAGCGGCCCGGAGAATTATCATGCGCTCAAGCACAGCCTGCTGAAACGCCTGACCCGGCTTCATGGCCCGCGCGGAGGGCGCCTGCGCTACTACTCGGTGAAGCCGTTTTTGCATCCCTGGGAGTGGATCAGCACACGGTGGGGCGGTGGATCGTCGCTGCAGGTCTGCGCAGAACGGGTCTCAGCGGAAGCGGCGGGATTTTTCAATTGAGCGCTGCTGGGCTCAGCATCGTTGTCACCAACTGGAACGGCCGCGCGTTACTCGAGAGATTTTTGCCCAGCATAATTGATGCGGCCCGCGCTTTCGAGGGTACGTGCGGCCAGCCAACCGAAGTTCTTGTTGCTGACGATGCCAGCACCGACGACAGCGAATCATGGCTACGGACGCGTTGGCCGGCGTTGCGCTTCGAGAGCAGCGCGCGCCAGCAAGGTTTTGCGCCGACGGCGAATCGCGGTGTGCAGGCCGCGCGTTTCTCGCTCGTATACCTGGTCAACAACGACGTCGCGCTGAGGACGACGACGCTGCCGCTGCTGGCCGCGCACTTTCGCGATCCCATTGTCTTCGCCGCGACCGGTAATGCCTACGACTTCGCCACCGGCGTGCTGCGCGGCGCTGGACAACGCGGCAGATTTCGGCGCGGCTTTCTCGGCGTGCATTCACGTTTTTTTGTTCCTTGGCCGCCTGCTCCAACGCAGCCGCTGATCACGCTGTACACGACCGGCGGTTCATCGCTATTCGACCGCGAGAAATTTCTGGCTCTCGGCGGTTTTGAGGAAATGTTTGCGCCGTACGGCTGGGAAGACGTAGAGCTTTCTGTGCGCGCCTGGAAACAAGGATTGGAGCTGCGCTACGAGCCGGGCAGCGCCATTTGGCATCAGTTTTCCTCGACCATTGGTTCGCAGGTGTCGCGCCGGCGGTCCACTGCCGTTTATGAACGCAACCGGCTGCTGACCCATTGGCTGCACCTGGATACGCGTAGGCAGGAGGCGGCCCACGCGTTGGGCGTCGGTGCGAAGCTCCTAAGCCGCCCATTTCTCGGCCGGATCGAGTATTGGGAGGCGTTTGTGCAGGCGTCGGCGCTTTGGGATAAAGTACAGGCGCGGCGAGCCCAATGGCAAAAAAAGCAGCAGCGCACTTTCGCCGAAGTCCTGCGCAAGATCGAGGAGCAGATGTCCCGGCCGGAGGTTCGTCCGCTGGATTCATCTTCGGCCCCGAGGCGGCGTTACGCCGGGCAGGAAACGGTGAGCTCGGTTTAGGCTGTGCCCGAGAGGGCATAATGACAACCCGAAGAAGATCGGCACGAAGGTTCGCAGCACTCGCCCTCACGTCCGTGGTTTTGGTCATGGCCTCATCGGGTATTTTGCGTGCGCAGAAAGACCCGCCAGAGCCTGCGCAAGGCAAGCCCGCTCCAAAGCTTGTGGTGCGTCCGGCGGGAGCTATCTCGAGCCGGGAAGTGGACGAAGCGGGGATGCGTAGTGTGATCGAGCAGCTAGTGGCCTGCGGAACGCGCAATTCGCTTTCGTCGTGGACCGATCCCAAACGCGGCGTGGGATGTGGCCGCGATCGCATCGTGGCGCGCCTGAATGAAATTGCCAAGAACTCTGCGGGCAGATTGCAAGTCACCATTGACAAGTTCGAGGCGAGCGGCACGCGAACCAAGAACAAGCCCGCACGGATGGAAAATGTCTACGGCATCCTGCCGGGAGCCGATCCTCAGCTTGCGAAAACCGTGTTCATCGTCTCGGGACATTTCGACTCCCGCGCTTCCGACGTCATGGACCCAAATCTGGACTCACCCGGAGCGGATGATGACGCTTCAGGGGTCGCTGTAAGTCTGGAATGCGCGCGACTGCTGAGCCGCATGAGCCCGGGTACGGGTGGGTATCGCGCTACGCTGCTTTTCGCTGCGGTTTCGGGTGAAGAACAATATCTCTACGGCGCGGAGCGCATGCTGTCCTGGGCGCAGCAACAGGGCTACACCGTGGGAGGCATGCTGGACAATGACATCGTGGGCGCCGATCCCGCACCCGGCGCGCCCCACCGCATCAGGCTCTTTTCCGGTGGCGGCGAGCAAGACGACGCCGATTCGCCCTCGCGAGAACTGGCCCGCGCCATCGAGGAGATTGACGGCCGCGAGGCGATTCGCCTGGTTTTTGCTCTGGATCGCGTGGAACGTGGCGGCGACCATGAGCCTTTTTACTTGGCCGGTCTTCCCGCAGTGCGATTCACGGAGCCACTCGAGGATTATCGCCACCAGCATCAGACGCCGCGAACGGAAGATGGCGTGGAATACGGCGATCAAGTCAAATACTTGAACCTGGAATTTGCCGGAAATGTTGCGCGCGCAAATGCTGAACCGCTTCGCCAGCTTGCCCTCGCGCCCGCCGTTCCCACAGGCGTAAAACTCGGCGGTGGCGTTACGCCCGATGCGAAGATTATCTGGAACGCCGAAGAGGATTCCCAGCGCGCCGGCTTCGAGATCCTATGGCGCGAGACGACCGAACCGCGCTGGCAGGTCTTTCAGTTTGTTACTAGCGCGAGAGAAACGGCGTTAAAGGGGGTATCCACGGATAATCATTTCTTTGCGGTGCGCTCGGTAGGGAAGAACGGCACGCGCTCCATCGCTGTCGCTGCATCGGCGCGCAGGATACCGCTTTCTGCCGGTTCCGTGCAGCCCGCGAAGTAATTGCGCGCTGCGCGAAGGCCTCGGGCCGGCGTAATGAAGAGCGAGACGCGTTGGATGCCGGAGCGATTGAATCGCCAGCACGGCGTGTACCCGCTGAGCGGGAAAATCGAGTGAACGCAGGTTTGCGTTTGGGGCTGATCGTAAAAAACTTCGACTTTGCCATTTTTCATCGCGGTGGCGTAAAAGAACGTGACCGTCTCGAGCGGATCGTTGAGTTTGACATTTCGCATCCGGTATTCGAACCACACGAAATCGCCTGCATATAAAATCGCGGCCAGGCCGGCGATCCATGCCAAGAGTGTTTTAGGCTGCACGAAAGCCCCTCAGAAGAGATCCTTCAACGCCGCGCGTGCCGCCAGATGGCCGCACAGACCGTGCACCCCCGGTCCCGGCGGCGTCGACGACGAGCACAAATAAATTCCTTTCGCCGGAGTGCGGTAGAACTGACGCGTCGGCCGCAGCAGGAACTGTCGCAAATCCGCCACTCCGCCGCCGATATCGCCTCCGATCAAATTCGGATTGTAGCCTTCGAGGCTGGCGGCCACCCGCACGCTTCGTTTCAGGATACGCCTGCGGAAACCGGGCGCAAATCGTTCGATCTGCTTCTCGATCGCATCCGTCATATCCAGAGTGGATCCGTTTGGCACATGGCAATATGCCCAGGCCGTGTGTTTCCCCGCGGGAGCGCGAGTGCTGTCGAAGAGCGTCGGTTGTGCGAGCAGCACAAACGGCCGCTCGGAATGTCTTCCGCACCAAGCGTCGCGTTCGGAGTAGGCAATTTCTGCGAAGGTGCCTCCCAAGTGAACCGTCCCGGCACGACCGCATTCTCGGGCCTTCCACGGAATGGGCCCGTCGAGCGCCCAATCGAGTTTGCAAACGCCGGGGCCATATTGGTAGCTCTCTAGTTTGCCGCGGAAGCCGGCAGGGACTCGCGAGCCCGCGATGGTTAGAAGCTGTCGTGGCGTGATGTCGCAGAGGAAGGCGCGAGCACGAGGAAGCTGCTCGAGCGACGCAACCGGCATGCCTGTAACAATTTCGCCACCCAACGACGCCAGATGCTTCGCGAGTGCATGGGCGATATTTTGTGAGCCGCCGCGCGCAAAGGGCCAGCCTTGTGTATGTGCGATGATTCCCAGAACGAGGCCGAAAGCGGCGCTGGGGACGCGTTCCAGGGGCAACACGGCATGTGCGGCCAGACCTGCGACGAGCGCGCGGGCCCGCTCGCCGCGAAAGGCATGCTTGGCCACGCTCGAAGCGGAACGGAGCACGGAAAATCCGAAACGCATCGCTGCGAGAGGATGCGCTGGAATGCTGAAAGGACTTTGTACGCTGGACTCGAGTCTCGGCCATGCGGAAAGGAGCGGCCCCATAAGCCGAACGTAACGTCCGGCGTCGGCGCCGAGATTCTGCGCGGTTTGCTCGAGGGAGCGTTCGAGAATTACGGTGGAGCCATCATCGAGAGGATGAGCTAGAGGCGCCACAGGATGAACCCATTCCAAGCCGTATTGCGCAAGCGGCAGGCGTCGAAAGAAGGGCGACCACACGGCCATGGGGTAAACAGAAGAGCAGACGTCGTGCAGGAAACCGGGCAGCGTCAATTCCGCCGAGCGCACGCCGCCTCCGATGGTTTCCTGCCCCTCGATCAATAGAACGGCGCGGCCGGCTTCCGCGATGGTGATCCCGGCAGACAGCCCGTTCGGTCCGCTGCCAATCACGACCGCGTCGTATTCTTGGCGGGAAAAGGGCATGAGCTTCGGCGCCCTTCGATGAACGATCCTTCACAGCTTTCTCTGGCTGATTCGTCCGCCAGGCAAGCCGCAGCGGCCGGGCGCCCTCACTGACTCTGCGTACTCCATCATATCCCGAGTGCCGCGCACCTTCGTCCAGGACCAGAAATAGTGTGGCCCACCCTCTGGGCGAGAAAGGGCCAATAAGCTGTGGCGCTTAAGTCACGAGATCGCCTGGTTGACTTTCACTATATATGTATATACATCTAATCTGAAAATAGAGCCGCCCAGCTCGGGCTGTAACGAGGATGTATAAACGGGAGCTTCGAGCGACCGAACTGGAGCTTACGCAATACACCTTGTTAATGTCATTGTAGCGACCGGCGAGAGCGGCTCCTGCGGCTGACCCGTCTGGGAGCGTGAAGTTGGGGCAATCTAGACGTTATTGGCAACGCGCGCAGGAACGCCTGCGCCAGGGTTTGGGCGAACTAAACTGGAGCAAAATGGGGAAATTGCTCGCCCAGTTGACGGGCGGATCTTCGGAGGCGTGATTTGCACGGGTTCAGCTAGATGCTAGATTAACGATTGCGACAGCAGCTATTAGTTTGGGCGCGGGTCAATCAGCTATCGTGAAGTGTCCGTTCAGATAATCCCGGTAACGATCGCGTAGGGCGCTTTTCAGCAGTTTGCCTGTGGAGGTGTGCGGGAGTTCCTCGACGAAGATGTAGGCATCGGGAAGCTGCCACTTGGCAAACCGTTTGGCGAGAAATTCGTTCAGTTCCTCGGGTTTGGGTCTCGGCTCGTTGGCCACGATGACCGCAACCGGGCGCTCATCCCACTTGGGGTGCGGAACCGCAATCACTGCGGCTTCCCTGACGCCTGCATAACCGACAATGGCATTCTCCAGATCCACGGAGCTGATCCATTCGCCGCCGCTCTTGATCAGGTCTTTCGTGCGGTCGACGACGTGCAAATATCCGTGCTTATTCACGGTGACAACGTCGCCGGTGCGCAACCAGCCGTCTTCGGTCCACTTATCGCTCAGCTCCGGCATGTTGTAGTAGCTCGACGCTACCCACGGCCCACGCAGTTGCACCTCGCCGATGGTCTTGCCATCCCAGGGAACGGCCCCGTCCTGGTTGATGACTCTGGCTTGGACGAATGGCACAGGAGTTCCCTGCGTCGCGCGAATCGCGTACTTTTCGTCCTCTGACATTTCTCCCAACGACGCGCATAGGTGGCAGGTGCTGGCGATCGGCGTTGATTCGGTCATGCCCCACGCGTGAATTAAGCGAATGTTGTGCGTATCGAAGCGCCGAATCACGGACTCGGCCGGTGCGGAACCGCCGACAACAAGCCGCAAGCCGGGTGCGAGGCGCCAGCGCCGTGGGTCTTTGTCCAATGCCGCGCACACGGCCATCCACACGGTC
Organism: Acidobacteriota bacterium; assembly: GCA_003223325.1. Classification (GTDB taxonomy): domain Bacteria; phylum Acidobacteriota; class Terriglobia; order Acidiferrales; family UBA7541; genus Palsa-189. Next base: position 27,504 of record QHYS01000071.1, on the reverse strand, counting down.
GGCACGCCCGTCGAAAGAGTCACTTGTTCGCGCTCGCACAAATCGAGAAGGCTTTCCGCGTCTACATGCGGGCCGGGCAGCACCTGCTTGGCACCCACCATCGTTGCGACATAGGGGAAGCCCCAGGCATTCACGTGAAACATAGGCACGACCGGCATGACGGAATCGTTGTGGGACATCGCGAAGGAGTCTGCCAGCGCCAGTGCCAGCGAATGCAGCACCAGCGCGCGATGCGAATAGACGACGCCTTTGGGATCGCCTGTGGTGCCGGACGTGTAACACATAGCCGCGGCGTCATACTCGCTCAACTGCGGCAAGGGACTATCGTCAGGCGCCGCCCCAAGGAGGGCTTCGTAGTCTTCGTACCGATCGGACGAGCCTTGGCAGGTGCGATGGACGAAGACGCGCTCAAACGGTGCTTCGGAGATGAATTTCTGGAGTAAGGGCAGAAGCACCTCGTCGACGATCAAGAATCGATCTTCCGCATGGCGGGCAATAAAGGCGAGCTGCTGCGGAGGAAGACGCAAATTCAGCGTGTGGATTACGCCGCCGGCCAGAGGAACGCCAAAGTACGCCTCCAGGTGCACGCTGTGATTCCACATCAGCGTGGCCACGCGTTCACTCCGCTGCAAACCTGCTGCGATCAGCGCGCGAGCGAGCTTCTGTGCTCGGTTCGCCAAATCCGCATAGGTACGCCGATGCAGGTTGCGTTCCGGCATACGCGAGACGATTTCAACCCCTGGATACAGGGTTGCTGCGCGTTCGAGCATAGGCGCAAGCGTCAATTGAAAATCCATCATGGTGCTCTTCATGCGCAGGAACTCCGGCGTGACCCCTTTGAGCCGGAATTTTAGTCAACGCCCGCAAAGAGTGCAAGAGAAGCGGGTCCGAGGGTCCGAGGCCTTCATAAATAATTCGGCTTATGGCACATTGGCTCGACTCGTTGAAAAAATATCGAAGGGAGCGGGGGTAACGAATGTTTCAAGCGGATCTGCTCAAAAGCAAACGCATTCTGATCACCGGAGGCGGGACTGGCCTCGGCCGCGCCATGGCGGAGCGCTTTTTGCAGCTTGGCGCAGCGGTGTACATCTGCGGCCGCCGGGCCGATGTCTTGCAACAAACCTGCCGAGAATTGGCTGGCGGTGGGCCGCGCGAGATTCGCAGTTTTGTCTGCGACGTGCGCGACCGCGATGCTATCGAGCAGATGATCGCGAGCATCTGGAATGCCGGGCCGCTGAATGTGCTAGTGAACAACGCTGCCGGCAATTTCATTGCTCGTACCGAGGAGCTCTCTCCACGCGCGTGGGAGGCGGTGCTGGGCATCATTCTCCATGGCACACTGAATTCGATCTTGGCTTGCGGACGGCGGTGGCTGGCGTTGGGACAGCCGGCAACGGTGCTGAACGTTTCCACAACCTATGCGGCAGTCGGATGTGGCTCGGCTTACGTCGTACCGTCCGCCGTCGCCAAAGCGGGCGTGCTGGCCCTGACTTCCAGCCTCGCCGTTGAGTGGGGGTCGCGTGGCATTCGCTTGAATGCGATTGCTCCTGGTCCGATTCGCACCGAGGGCGCATTCTCACGGCTGCTGCCGCGAAAAGATCTCGAGCAACGTGCGCTGGCGCGCATTCCGCTCCGACACTTTGGGACGCTTGAGGAGTTCGCGAATCTAGCCGCTTTTCTCGTGAGCGATGGCTGCACGCACGTCAATGGCGAAGTCATCGTGATGGATGGCGGAGAGTGGCTGCAGGGCGCCAGTGAATTCGGCTATGTCGGGCAGTTGTTGAGCGATTCTGACTGGAATAATCTGCGGCCCCAAAAGCGATAGAAACTCGTGGGAATGCCTATCGCTTCGCCCAGCACTGAGCCTGTGTCTCTCAGCTCGAACGGAGCATGGTGGGGGAAAGCCCGCCCTTCGTTGATCAAGGAATCGACTGAGCAGTGAATTTGGGACTAACCTGACTGCGACGCTGAACGGGCCCGTTGTCCGCTGGTTCCCTGGCCCGTCGTGATCGGAATCTGCCGATGCCTCTGCTGAAGGTCCGGAACCGGAATGGTTACCTCCAGAACACCATTTTCAAAGCTGGCTTTGGCGTCTTCCACCTCCGTGCCTTTGGGCAATGGGATAAGCCGCCAGAAGTGTCCGTAGCCTCATTCGGCGCCTCGGCCTTCACATCTTTCTCTGATATGCCCGGCAGCTCTGCGCTTACGACCAAAGTGTTATCGGTCTCGCGGACCTCAACGGCCGGCATCCAGTTAAGCTCTTCGCTCGACGACGTGCCGGTGGAAGGGACTCCAAAGCTCGAGAAGGCGCGGCCTATCTCATCCGCAAATCTCCTCATCAGTCCCAAGGGGCTCGCCGTGAAGAAATCTCTCGGGCTGAGCGGCAAGTTGACGGGAAGTACCCGCCCTCTCTGCATCCCGGCTGAACTCCGTATTTGGCTCCCGCGCTGCCCGGCTCTTTCCGAAGATCGCTGTTTGCTCATTCCGCTTTCCGGTATGGTTCACCTCCAAGAAACTTTTCAAGTTCCAAGACTCACGACGCGAACGTTTACTTTTCGAGGAAGAAGCAGGGCGCCTGTGGATTTCGATAGTGTCGATATGGCGTGCGAAGAACTATGATGAAAAAAAAGTGCCTGCGAGCGCGTGGAGGACTGCGGTGCTGCTTACACGAGAACTTCGGGAACTTCCAGTCTTTGTTTGCGGAAGGCCGCCTCAAAGGCTTTTACCACGCGTGGATCAAAATCCTTGCCCGCCGCCTTGGTAATCGTGTCGCGGGCCTCGAAAGGCGAGACGCCTTTCCGATACGGCCGGTCGCTCACCAGTGCATCGTAAACATCGGCCACGCTGATGATCCGCGCTTCAATAGGGATTTCTTCGCCCTTGGCGGGGTGATAGCCGGATCCGTCGAATCGATCGTGGTGGGCCAGCACGATGGGCAGGATTCGTTGGAGCGACCCACCCACCGAGCTCAGCATGTCAATTCCCTTATCCACGTGGCCGCGAATCTGCATGAACTCATCTTCGGTCAATCGCGCGGCCTTATAGAGGATTTCGCGGCTTGTCTCGAGTTTGCCAATATCGTGCAGCAACGCCGCGGCGCGCACGTCTTCCATGCGATCCTCGGACATACCCATCTCTTGGGCAATTTGCGTGGAGTAGATCGAAACACGGTAGGAATGATTTTGCGTAAATTTGTCGTTGGAGATGAAGTGGTTCAGAATTTGCAGCACGCCATAATACGTTTCCCGAAGTTCGCGCAGCCTTCGCTGTCCGTGTTCGTAGAGAGTTCCCGTGGTGTATGCGGAGATCAATAGAAAGCCGGCCCAAATGGAAAGATCCGACCAGCCCAGCAGAGCCTCAGGCTCTTTTCCCAGCACCGAGGGATGCATGATGTGCAGCCACGTCACGAACATAATGGAGGCGATGGCAGCCTCCACGGCACGGCGGCGTCCGAAATAGTATGCGGCGAAGAGGGTAGGCAGGTTGTAGACGGTAAGGGCCATGCGCTGGCCCGTGATCAGCAGTGTGATTAGGCCGGCCGAAGCAACGATGGAGAGAATGAGCAGGAGTTCCTTAGTCACCTCGGCTGTGCCGACGAGCCAACGTTTTTTCACGCAACCTCCGGCGGGGGAAGGGAAATCGGAACTAATACTTTCGCGCGCTCGATGGCCTCGCCGCTATAGTACCGAGGGCGTTTTTGTCCGATGAGTAAAAGGATTGCGCGTAATACGAATGAGCGGATGCCGACAATTGCCGAGAATTAAGTCACGAAGTTGCGCTGCTGTGCCAAGCTAGGACGCCGTGAAAACCGTGGGAATTCAAAACAGAAAGCCCACCTAAACGGTGGGCTTTCCAGAGGGGAGAATAGTTTCCAGGCCTATGCGCGGAAGGCCCTGAAACTCGTTCCTCGCCCCGAAGTCTAGAAGATGGGGCCCGCTGACGTCAAGGAAAGAAACACCTTAGGCCACCTTAGGCGGTAAATATGTATCCTAAGCTTTATCAGATATCTACGGGTAGCCGGCGTTTACCTCGGGGAATTGAGTATATAGAAGTCCTTGACGTCTATGGGTTTACTGTTGATGCCCAATTGAAGAATCTCGACCTCGGCGTTGCGGTCGAATATCTTCCCGGGAGCCAGGAACTTTGTCAGCAGCCGAAATCCTCCAAATCCCAAGGACGCAGCTACCGCAAGCAGCATGATCGCGCCGGTATCGACGATTGCTCCCACGACAATCGTGGAAATGCTCGGATCGGTAAGATCGTGCGTCGGCTCGTTCCAGGTAACGTCCGAAGCGTAATGGATTTGATTGAGCAGATCGGCGGCCGTTTCGCGTGACTCAACACCCGCAAGCAACCCGATCAGGGCGCTCGAACGTGTGCCGAACACAGCAGGTTTATCGCCCGCCTGGCTCGGCGCGACGTTCAACGCAAAAGACTTACTTAGCGCGTTATACCGGTCCGCAGCTAACTGCTGTGTGGGGTAGAGGATCAGCAAAAGCAGACCCTCGGCCGGGCGGCTCCTTCCCGCAACCTTGTCCGAAGGCTTCTCCTCAAGGCGGTAACGACCCGCGATCGCCTCGGCGCTACTGCCAAACCCCGCCCAGTCCGTCTGGTTCTTTGCTCCGGGAGGAAATACTTGCGCCAGAGCCAGTGGCCCGAGTACGTATCGTTCCGAGCCGGGAATTAGGCCCGCGCGGGGCAGAAAAGTGGCGATCGGCGGATACGGACGCCTGTCCGCACGAGCGGCGACGCTTTGCGCCAAAGCGTTCAGATCGGCCGTGGTCATCTGGCTCTTGGCGGATGCGACATCCATCAAGAGATTACCGACCACCAGCAGCGCTCGACCGCGCTTACCGGCAGCGTAAGAGGCGGCCAAGATCGGGGCGGGTAACGCCATATCGGGATCGCGAAGGAACGTAAACGCGCCGAACGCGGCGCTGGGGTCAACCATGCGGTACAACCTAACGGTGGCCTGGTCGTTCCCATTTGCATACTGGCGCCGCTCGCCGGACGTGATCCCGTACTCGCGCAAGATACTGGCGCGATCGTTTGCCAGTTGCTCGATCTGCTGTGGGGGAACCTGTGCCGGAGTGCCGGAGGAAGCCCATGTCCCCAGGGAAGAGGGCAGCAGGCTCTGGGCAGCCAACGGCACACTCGCAAGGCCTCCAAGTACTAGCGCGAAAATAAAAACGAATCTTGTCCCCTTCATCCCATGCCTTTATCAATCGCCTTGGATTTGTATTATGGTACCGCTGCAAGACGAATCGCGCTACTGCGAACCAGGCGCGTTCACCGAAGGAGAGATCGTTGTCGTGAGGCTATTGACACTGCGGAGGTATTTCTCGATTCCGTGGAACAGTCCTTCGGCGCAGCGCTGGCGGTTTTCCGGCTTCTTCAGCCATTGCTCGTCGGCGGGATTGCTGATGAAGGAGATCTCCGCCAGCACGGAAGGCATATCCGCGCCCACCAGCACCACAAAAGGCGCTTTGCGGACGCCTCGGTTTCGTTCTGGGCGGGCGCCAATTTTCATGGAGCTGGCCAGCGATTCCTGGATGTCAGCGGCCAGATCGCGTGATTCACCAATTTTTTCGTTGCGTGCGATTTTTGTGACCAAATCCTGCAGGTCGTGCACGGAGCTTTGCGCGGACGCATTTTCCCGCGCCGCCACTTCCATGGCCTGCGCGGAAGCGTTGAAATTCAGATAGTAGGTTTCGATGCCACTGACTTTCGTATCGTCGCTGGAATTTGCGTGAATGGATACGAAGAGGTCCGCCCGGGCCTGGTTGGCGATGGCGGTGCGCTGTTCGAGCCCGATGTATCTGTCGTCCTGTCGGGTATAAACGATCTCCGCCGAGGGAAGACTCCGCGCAATCAACTTGCCCAATCGCAGAGCTACATCGAGGCACAGGTCCTTTTCCATTAGGCCGGTCGAGCCGATCGTGCCGGTATCGTGGCCGCCATGGCCCGGATCGATGACGATGCGGCCGATTTTGAGTCCCAACACGCGCGTCAAGGAATGCTCGCCGTTACGCGTGGGTTTTGCAGCGGGCTCTGGGCCGATGTTGTCGGCCATACTCTTGAGCGATTCAGTCGTAGGAACCGCCGCCGCCGCAACTTTAGGCGAAGTCGGCATCGGCAGGAGGGACGTCGAAGCCCTCACCGACAGAGGCAACAATCCGAGTGCGGGGCTCGGCGGGCTTTCGAGGCGCGTGGTCCTTGTCGATGAAGCCGCCGGTGCTGAAGACGCAGATGCTGAAGCCGAGGGTTTCGCGCTTGCTTTGGGCGCCGAGTTTGCCGTCGCGGGCCCGCCATCGGCGGGCCCGTACACATCTACCACCAACCGATCGGGATCTGCGAGCTCAAAGACGGAATAATCCTTCACCTTGGCCACATCGAGCACCACACGCACCACGTCGGAGCGGTTTTGCCCCACGCGCACCGCTTTCAGGTAGCTGCCGGAAGGAACCTCGATCGGCTGGTGCAGGAGTTCAGTGCTTAACTTGGCGTTCTCGATATCGAAGTAGATGCGATCGGGATCGGAGATGCGCGCGGTCTGATATTTTGCCTTGCCGCCCAATTCGATGATGATTCGAGTGTAGTTGTCGGCATTCCAGATGCGCACATAACTGACTTCCGAATCCGGTCCCGGCGTGTTTCCCCCCGCGGCGGCTCCGCCCGCCGCCGTTCCACCCGCGGCGCCAGCCTGCTCTTGTACTGTTTGGTGCTTGGCGGCGTTTTGTATCTTGTCGTTTTGTATTTGGGCGACCGCTTTGCGCGCCTGCGGCGCAAACGACGAGTGCGGGTACCGTTCGAGGAAATCCTCGTAATTCTTCTTCGCCAGGTCCGGTTGCGAAAGATTGTTCTTTCGGATTTCCGCGATGGCCATTAGCGCTTCTTCGTGGTAATGCGACTCCGGATATTCATGAATGAGATATTCGTAAGTTTTGACGGCAGAATCGAAATATCGAGGCTCGAATTGCTCGCCCATTCGGCGATAGAGATCGGCGACGTTTTTGATGGCTGAGGGAACTTGCGCGGCGCTGGGCGTGATCAGGTAGACGCGCCGGTAGGCCGAAACAACATTTCTGTAATCTCGCAACGAGCGCTCGCGCTCGGTTTTGGCTTCCAGCGTTGCGCGCAGCGCCTCCGCCCGTTCAAATTGTCCTTGGGCCGCGGCGCGGCGAGAGACATAGTCTTCCTGTGGGGATGCCGGCAGGGCGGCGCCAAATCCCAGGAGCACGAGCAAGGCTAGAGAAAAGGGGAGCCGGGAAGAAGTGACACGGCAAACGATACTTCGTCTTGAAGTAGCCCAGAAAGACCTACCCGGGGTCCCCGATGCGCACTGATTTTGCGCGGGTTGGGGTGGGGAAGGCCTGCCCGGTCTCATTCGTTCCTGAAGACTACCCGGCCGTCATCCGTCGTTGAGCGGTAGATCGGCCTGGGGGCCGCGCGCCACGGCGAGTGGTGTTCGGGCCCGGGTTGAAAGTAGCTGCTCGTCACTTTTCGCACGTATTCGCGCGTCTCACGAAAATCGGGAACGCCGCCCCAGCGATCTACGACGCGGGGACCTGCATTATACGCCGCCAGCGCCTTGGGTAGGTCACCATTATATCGTTCCAGCAGCGTGCTCAAGTATTTTACTCCAGCCTCTACATTCTGCGTCGGGTCGAAGGGATTGTATACGCCGAAGTGCTGGGCTGTCTCCGGAACGAGCTGCATCAGCCCCTGGGCGCCCTTGCGGGAAATGGCGGACGTATTCCAATTCGATTCGGTGGAAATCACGGCGCTCACCAGAGCAGGATCAACATTGTGCTTATGCGCTGTTTCCTGGACGAGCTGATGTAGCACGTCCTCACCAAACGCGTTAGTCGGCGCGGAATTGGCAGCGTGTAGCTCCGAGGCCTTCCCATTTAGATTTGAACCTGCTGATTTTCCAGCCAGAGCTTTACGCGGATGTGGCGAGTCGTCGTTGGTGTAGACCAAGTTTCCATGATCGTCCATGTAATAAGGCAATTGTGCATGGGCGGGAAGCGCCAATATACCCATGGCTGTGGATAAGGCAACGGTCAAGACTATGGTCTTCATTGGTGAGGTCCTCGTCGCTCCAGGTTCGCTCGGGGAAAGCAGAAAGTGTCAGTTTGCTGAAAATCAGAGAGAGCCAATGCTCTGTAGGCGGATGAGCTACTATCGCCCGAAAAGCGCCTCTAGCGCTACCGAGAGGATAGCATCCCTTCAACCAGGGCGTAAACCCTGTCCAGAGCACTTTTTAGGTTGGATGTGTCCTTTCCGCCAGCCTCTGCCAAATCGGGGCGGCCGCCGCCTTGTCCCCCTAAGTCCTTGGCAACAAACTGGATAATCTTGCCGGCATGCAGCCGGTCGGTCAGATCGCGGGTCACGCTCGAAAGCAGGGCCACCCTGCCATCCTCTACCGCGGCAAGGACGAATACGCCCGATCCCATCTTCTGCCGAAGGGGGTCCACCAGCTCCCGAAGGCCTTCCCGGCTAAGCCCCTCGACTTGTGCCGATAGGACGGCAACACCGCCTTTGACGTTGCGTTTATGCTCCAGCAGCGCGTCGAGTTTGCTGACCGCCGCCTTGCGCTGGGCGGCTTCCAGCTGCTTTTCCACCTGCTTCTGGGCTTGTGCCAGCCGTTCCAGGGCTTCGTTGACCTCGCTTTCGCCTACGTGTAGCCGGGCGGCGACCTCGGCCAGCAGCTCTTTGGAGCGCTGGTAATCGGCCAGTGCCCCTTCCCCGGTGAGCGCCTCGATGCGGCGAATTCCCGAAGCGACCGATTGCTCCACGGCGATCTTGAAAACGCCGATATCACCCGCCCGCTTTACGTGTGTGCCGCCGCAGAGCTCCTTGCTGTAAAAGCCGCGAGGCGAGCCTGGATCTGGGATGGTCACCACGCGCACGTTCTGCTCCGGATAGCGGTCGCCGAAAAATGCCAGCGCGCCCGAAGCCAGCGCGTCGTCCAGGGTGGTAATGTCCGTCTCGAGGGCGGCGTTTTGGCGGATGTGGTCGTTCACCTGCTGCTCGATGTCGGTCAATTCCGCGGGATCGACCGGGGCAAAGTGCGAGAAATCGAAGCGCAGCCGGTCGGGCGCCACGAGCGAGCCCGCCTGCTTGACGTGCGTTCCCAGAATATTGCGCAGCGCGGCATGCATGAGGTGCGTCGCCGTGTGGTTCCGCTTATTCCGTTCCCGGCGCGTAGCGTCGGCCTCGCCGGCCACGCGATCACCCACGCGCAACTTTTCCTTGGCCTTCACGCGATGCGCAACGAGGCCAGTAACGGGATAATACGCGCCGCGCACTTCCGCCAACTCGAGCGTTCGTTCGTTGTTCCACAGCGTGCCCGTATCGGCAATTTGGCCGCCGGATTCTGCATAGAAGGGCGTGCGATCGAGGACGATTTCGCTTTCTGCGCCGGCAGGCAATTCGTTCGCGGGCCCTTTCGGCGTGATGATCGCTTCGATTCGGCAGTCGCGCGCGCTCGTGCCGTAGTAAAAATCCGGTTCGGTGCGGAATGTTTCCGCCAGCTTGGCGTACACAGGACTCGCAACTTCCTTGTGCGCGCCCTTCCAGGAGGCCTTGGCCCGCTCCCGCTGCTCCCGCATGGCGCGGTCGAATTCCGTGGCGTCGAATGCGATGCCTTGGTCGCGCAACGTATCCGTGATGAAATCGAGCGGCAGGCCAAAAGTATCATAGAGGCGAAAGGCCTTCTCGCCGGGATAACTCGCCTGACCTTGCGATTTCTTTTGCGTAAGCAGCAGCGCAAGGTCCTCTTCAAGTTTGCCGAGGCCAATATCGATGGTGTGCGCGAAGCGCTCCTCTTCGTGACGGATCACGCCCGTGACGCGGGCGATGCTTTCGAGCAATTCGGGATAAGGCTCGCGCATTTGCTCCGCGACTTGCTGCGCCATCTCGAAGAGGAACGGCCGCTCAAGTCCCAGGATGCGGCCATGGCGCACGGCGCGGCGAATGATCTTGCGCAGGACGTAGCCGCGCCCTTCATTCGAGGGCATGACGCCATCGCCGATCAGGAACGCTGCAGCGCGGCTGTGGTCAGCGAGAATACGCAGCGACGCGTCGGTTTCAGGCGCAGCGCCGTAATGCTTGCCCGAAAGCGTGCTGGCGAAGTCCATCAGCGGCCGAAACAGATCCGTTTCGAAGTTGCTGATCTTGCCTTGCAACACCGCGGCGAGGCGTTCGAGTCCCGCGCCCGTGTCGATCGAAGGCTTAGGCAAAGGCGTGACGTTGCCCGCGGCGTCGCGATTGAACTGCATAAAGACAAGATTCCAGATCTCGACGTAGCGCCCGCAGTCGCAGCCGAATTGGCAATCGGTGTGACCCGCAGCGGAGGCCGCAGGACCCATGTCGTAGTGAATTTCGCTGCACGGGCCGCAAGGGCCGGTGTCACCCATGGCCCAGAAGTTCTCTTTGAGCCCAGGAACGGCAATCACGCGCGGCTTGGGCGCTCCCACCTGGATCCAGTGCGCGGCGGCTTCGTCGTCCGGCGGCAGTTTTTTCCCCGGAACGATTTCAGCGCCGCCGAAAACCGTGAAATAAAGTTTGTCCAAAGGAATGCCGAATCGGCCCGCAACCGAAGAAGTCACTAGTTCCCAGGCAAATGCGACCGCGTTCTTCTTGAAGTAATCGCCAAAGGAGAAATTCCCCAGCATCTCAAAGAACGTGTGGTGGCGATTGGTGAAGCCCACGTTTTCGAGGTCATTGTGCTTGCCGCCGGCGCGAACGCACTTCTGGGCCGAAGCCGCGCGCTTGTAATCGCGCTGCTCGACTCCGAGGAAAACGTCTTTGAACTGGTTCATGCCTGCATTCGTAAAAAGCAAAGTGGGGTCGCCGATGGGCACAAGAGACGAGCTGCGCACTACCCGGTGGCCGTTCTGCGCGAAGAAATCCAGAAATGTGCGGCGAATTTGATGGCCGGTGAGCATGTGTTGCGAGTTAGCTGGAAATAAATTATGGCAGAGGCAGATAGCCGCCGCAATGCGCGCAGATGCGAACGCCGCGCCGGAGCGTGCCGCTCTACACGAGACCTTGTCATCCTGAGCGAATCTGGAGTCGCCAGCGCACGCCGGTTTTTCGCCGATGGAGTGGAGGAGCGAAGGATCTCTACTTAGAGATTCTTCGGCCACAAAATAGCCTTCAGAATGACAAGATTTCGCCGGGCTTAGCCCGGCAAATCCTTGGCGGCTTCGGGCAGAGGCAGGGCACGCAATTCGCGGCGGATCACGGCGGGATCGAAGCCGGCGCGAAGCAGCGTGCGATAAACCGACGCGGCCTTGCGTGCATCGAACGGCCCGCGCGCCGCGCGCGTGCGGCGTTCGATCACTTTGCGCACGAGCGCGGCTTCGTCGAGATCAGTGAAGACTTGGGCGATCGCCGCATCGATGTGGCGATCGGGCACGCCGCGCTTGCGCAATTCGAGCGAGATGCGGCGTCCGCCCTGGCGGCGTCCGCTGGCGCGGGAGCGGGCGAAATCGAGCGCGTAGCGCGCATCGTCCATCAGGTTTTCCTGCTTCAGCCGAGCGAGAACGCGGCGAACCGCCCCCTTTTCGACTGAAGATTCGAGCGCGCGGCGCTCGAGATAAGCGCGCAGCTCGAACGTGGAGTGCGCGCGGCGCATCAGTGCGCGCAGCGCCGCGGCGTACAGTTCGCCTTCGCTCGAAATCTTGTGCGGCTCGGCGCGCATGGTGTGTCCAGCATAGAAGTTTTTGCGGCAATCCGCAACGCAATCGCGTGCGCACGGGGGCCGCAAAATGTGCGGCGCCAAGGCCAATGGCTACAACGCTGCCGCCATGTGTCAATCTGAGGCCCGTTCTTGTGGCCCGAAAAATCTCTCTTCATTCAGGGAGTCAGAGAGAGATCCTTCGGTCGCCGCGGCGACCTCAGGATGACAATTGGGTTACAGGGTGAGCCTGGCGGTTTAGCACCGGGCTGACACGAGGATTTCAGCGCTGGCCGAATTGCTCGTATTCGGCCATGGTGCGCTCCATCTCTTCGCGGGCGGCGTCGGCGGCGGAGCGGATGCCCTGCACGCGCAGCTTGAAGTCGTCGGGATTGGAGGCGCGGCTGAGGGCTTCCTCGAAGCTGATCAGGTTGCGCGTGTAGAGATCGTAGAGCGATTGGTCGAAAGTCTGCATGCCGTACTGGCTGGTGCCAGCGGCGATAGCTTCGTGAATCATGCGCGTCTTTTCCGGATTGATGACGCAATCGCGAATGTAGCCGGTGGCGATCATCACTTCGACGGCGGGAACGCGGCCCTTGTCGTCAGCGCGGCGCACCAGGCGCTGGCTGATGACGGCCTTGAGAGTGCCTGCGAGTTGCAGGCGAATCTGCTTTTGCTCCGGCGGCGGAAAGACGGCGATTATGCGCTGAATCGTTTCCGTGGCGTCCAAAGTGTGCAGGGTGGAAAAAACCAGGTGGCCGGTCTCGGCCGCGAGCAGGGCTGTGGCGATGGTTTCGAGGTCGCGCATTTCGCCGACCAGAATCACGTCGGGATCCTGGCGCAAAGCGGCGCGCAGCGCGGTGGAGAAGTTCGCGGTGTCCACTTCGACTTCGCGTTGATTGATGAAGCTGCGCTTATCGCGATGCAAGAACTCGATGGGGTCTTCGATGGTGATGACGTGGTCGGAACGCGAAGTGTTGATGCGATCGACCATAGAGGCCAGCGTGGTGGATTTGCCGGAGCCCGTGGTGCCAGTAACCAGTACCAGGCCGCGCTGCTCTTCGCAAATGTTCTCGATCACGCGCGGTAGATTCAGTTCCTCAATGGTGCGAATCTTGGTGGGGATGACGCGGAGCACCATGCCCACGTTGCCGCGCTGCTGAAAGACGTTGACGCGGAAGCGTCCCAGGCCGGCCACGCCATAAGCCATATCGAGCTCGGCAGTTTCCTTGAATTTTTGCTTCTGGCGGTTGGTCATCATGCTGAATGCCATGGAGAGCATCTCTTCCGGCGTGACGCGGTTCATGTCCGGTAGAGGAACCAGAGTGCCATCAATGCGCACGTAGGGATTATTGCCGACCTTCAGATGTAGGTCAGAGGCTTTCTTCTCGACCGCCAATCGAAGCAGATCATCGATGCCTTGTGCCATAGCAAACAGCTCCAGGGAAGCGTCCCACCGAAGCTAGCATCGGGCACGAGGCACGACAAGCCGCGGCGCTCAAAGAGTTGCCGCTTAGTAACTGCCGCAAGTTGTCCGGCAAACGTGCCGCGCTGCCCCCCTTCGGAACTCGAGGCAAGCCCTTCGTTACGTCAGGGCAAGCCGGCGTGACAAGGACCGATAGGTCGGGGACTCGTCATCCTGAGTCCGCCCTGGGCGGACGAAGGATCTCTCTGACTGGACTGAGTGAAAAGAGATTCTTCGGTCGCCGCGGCGACTCAGAATTACAAAATCGGCAGCGCGATGGTCACTCTTTTCGAGTGCCGAGGAAAATCAACTCGGAGATCCACGCGCCGATCACGCCGCCCGCCAGGGGGCCGATCCAGTAGACCGCGTGGTTGCTCCAGTGGTGCGCGACTGCGGCGGGACCCAGCGCGCGGGCGGGATTCATGGCGCCGCCCGTGAATGGTCCCCCGAGGCAAGAGGCCGCCGTGACGGTGATGCCGCCCGCGAATGCGGCGACCGGGCGCGGAATGCCGTGTTCCTCGAGGCCGATTGCAAAGATGACCAACATCAGGAAAAATGTCATCACGCCTTCGATCATCATTCCAGGAAGGCGGGTTATGCCACTGGCGAGGTCGGGCGTACCCAGGGCGGTGGCGCGCCAGGTCTCTTCCGGCACGACATAGCGCAGCAGATAAGCCGCTAAAATCGCACCGCCAAACTGAGCCGCCCAATAGAGGACCGTGTCGATGGTGCCCAGCCGATGGGTGACCCAATAGCCGATGGTCACGGCGGGATTCAAGTGGCCTCCCGAGACGCGGCCGACGGCGACGATCATGGCGCCGAAAGTAAGCCCATAAGCGAGCGAGATTCCCAGAAGCCCAAGGCCAGGCTGGTTGGCATTGCGCAGGAACTGATCGGCGCAGATCGCTCCAGCACTGAATAGAACGAGCGCAAAAGTGCCGAGAAATTCGGCAGAGAGCCTCTGCAACCTGCTGCAGGCGAGGTCCGGCGGAGGAATATAGATCGAGGTATCGGCACGTGCCGGCATCTTCTTCGGTGGCGATTCTATAATGTACGTAGTCATCGGTGTAAACGAATCCAAGAATTCGATGGGCGAGAATTATCCGCTGCAGATGAGATGCATCCGGAGTCGTGCGTCGGGCGGCAGTTGGTATAATCCGTGGCAAGATGCCGGGTCAAAAACGAACTTGCGATTTAGGGGTGCATACATGATTTGTGGCTCTTCGTTCGGTTTTGGGCTCGAGCGCGGCCTGCTGACGGTGACGCTGCTTCTCGCGCTCGGATCGAGCGTGGGTGCGCAGGTTTCGCCCGAAGCGCCGGACATTCCGCCCAAATATGAGGCGCCCACCTCATCCTATGACTACGTCAAGCGCGAAGTGATGGTTCCCATGCGCGACGGCGTGAAGCTGCATACGGTTATCGTCATTCCGTTGGGAGCGAGCCGCCTGCCAATCATCCTGACCCGCACACCCTACAACGCCTCGGGTCGCGCCGAGCGGGAAGCTTCGCCGCATATGCTGGGAACGCTGCCGCAGGGTGACGAGGTGTTCGTGCGCGACGGCTATATTCGCGCCTTCCAGGACGTGCGCGGCAAGTACGGATCGGAAGGCGACTATCTGATGACGCGCCCGCTGAGGGGACCGCTTAATCATACCGGCACCGACGAGTCCACCGATGCTTACGATACGATCGAGTGGTTGGTGGAGAACGTCGCCGAATCCAATGGCAAGGTCGGGATGCTCGGGAGTTCTTACGAAGGCTTCACGGTGGTCATGGCGCTGGTCAATCCGCATCCGGCGTTGAAGGTCGCCGCCCCGATGAGCCCGATGGTCGACGGCTGGATGGGCGACGACTGGTTCCACTTCGGGGCTTTCCGCCAGACGAATTTCGATTACTTCACTGAGCAGACCACTGTGAAGGGTTCGGGACATCCCATCGTGCGTGAGGGCTATGACGATTTCGAGAATTTCCTCCGCGCAGGTTCCGCGGGGAATTTTGCCAAGGCCGCGGGATTAGACCAATTGCCATGGTGGCGCAAGCTGGCGGAGCATCCTGCTTACGATTCCTTTTGGCAAGAACAAGCGCTCGACAAGACCATAGCCGCGCAGCCGTTGAAGGTGCCCACAATGTGGATCCAGGGATTGTGGGACCAGGAAGATATGTGGGGAGCGATCCACTGTTATCTGGCCGTGGAGCCGAAAGATCACGGCAACAACATGAACTTCCTGGTGATGGGGCCGTGGCGGCACAGCGGAGTGAATTACGACGGCTACTCGCTCGGCCCTCTCAGGTGGGAAGGCGATACCGCGCTGCAATTCCGGCGCGACGTGCTCCAGCCGTTCTTAGATCAATATCTGAAGGATGGCGCACCCAAAGCGGACACGCCGCCCGTATTGATCTACAACACCGGTGAGAACCATTGGGACCGGCTGAAGTCCTGGCCGCTGGCGTGCGACAGCGGCTGCCCAGCCAAATCGAAGCCCCTGTACTTGACGGCAGAGTTCGGTTTGTCGTTTACGGCGCTTGAGGCGGCGCAGCGCGATGCAAAGGCGTCCGATTCAAAAGCCGCCAGGGGCTATGACGAGTACGTCTCCGACCCGGCTAAGCCTGTGCCGTATCAGCCGCGCCCGGTGCGTTTTGCGGATACCGATGCATGGAGGCGCTGGCTGCTGATGGATCAGCGCAGCGTGGTGGACCGGCCCGACGTGCTGGCCTATGTCACGCCGCCCCTTACGGAGCCAATCCGAATCGGTGGCGCGCCGGTGGTGAACCTGGTCGCTTCGACGAGCGGTACCGACAGCGATTGGGTTGTGAAGTTGAAATATCGCCATGGGCATTTTTCGGGGGGGATACCGGGTGAGTTTCGAGAAGCCGAAGGCCATCACGGCGAATACGCCGCTAACCTACAAATTCGTGCTCCCCATGGCGGATCACGTTTTCCTGCCGGGGCACCGGATCATGGTGCAAATACAGTCAAGCTGGTTCCCGCTTTACGATCGCAACCCGCAAACTTACGTGCCGAGTTTGTTCTTTGCGAAACCAGAAGACTATGTGAAAGCGACGCAACGGATTTATCGCGCACCCGGCACAGCCAGCTTCATCGATCTGCCGGTAGTGTCCGGCGCGGGGACTTCGGTGACGAGAGCGGGGGAGTAGCACATCGCCTCGAATAGTTGGCGATCAATGCAGAGGCAGAGCGGAACTTCCGCGGTCTGGCGGAATCCCGGTTATCAACTGCGACAGCGCCGCCTAAACAGCGTATTGTCAGCGGCTTGTGCTGATTTTTGGATGGGCTCGAGCTGGCACAAAAAAGTTCTCGGCAGTGTCGATCTGGCACGGCTTCGTTCGACCTACTCAGTAGGAGGCGGCCGAAGGGCCGCGTTCGATTGCGGAGTCAAAGGAGCTAGGAATGAGCAAAGTGCGAGTTTTGGTCGGCACGCGTAAAGGGGCGTTTGTGCTAACCTCCGATGGAAAACGCGAACGCTGGGAGGTGGGCGGTCCGCACTTCGGAGGCTGGGAGATTTATCACATGAAGGGATCGCCGGCGGATCCGAACCGGCTTTATGCCTCGCAATCCAGTGGATGGTTCGGGCAGATCATCCAGTGTTCCGATGATGGCGGCAAGACCTGGATACAACCAGGCACGCCTCCCAGCGAACAGAATGTTCCGCAACAAGGCCCACCGAAAGGTGACAGCAACAAATTCGTCTATAACACTTCGCCTGAAAATGGAAAGCCGCTCACGACGCACCAGTGGTACGACGGCACCCAGCATCCCTGGGAGTTCAAGCGCGTGTGGCATCTCGAGCCGTCCCTCAGCGACCCGGACACAGTCTATGCGGGCGTGGAAGATGCGGCGCTCTTCCGCTCGACCAATGGCGGCCAGAACTGGGAGGAAGTTCCCGGACTGCGTGGCCACGGCACGGGGCCGCGATGGCAGCCGGGCGCGGGCGGCATGTGCCTGCACACGATCGTCCTCGACCCGAGCAATCCCAAGCGCATGTTTATTGCCATCTCGGCTGCGGGCGCCTTTCGCACCGATGACGGCGGCAAAAACTGGCGCCCGATCAACCGCGGCTTGAAGTCCCCGTATATTCCGGATCCCACCGCTGAGGTCGGTCATTGCGTTCATCATATTGCCGCGCATAAATCGCGCCCCGGTGTGCTCTTTATGCAGAAACACTGGGACGTGATGCGCAGCGACGACGCCGGCGACTCCTGGCACGAGGTGAGCGGGAATTTGCCCACCGATTTCGGATTCGCAATCGACGTTCACGCGCATGAGCCCGAGACGATCTATGTAGTACCGATCAAGAGCGATGGGGAACACTTTCCGCCCGAAGGCAAGCTGCGCGTCTACCGTAGCCGGACGGGCGGAAATGAGTGGGAGCCGCTTGGCAACGGTCTGCCGCAAAGCGATTGTTACGTGAACGTATTGCGCGATGCCATGGCCGTCGATGCGCTGGACACTTGCGGCGTATACTTTGGAACTACGGGCGGACAGGTGTACGCGTCGCGCGATGCGGGGAATAACTGGGCGCCCATCGTCCGCGATCTTCCGGCGGTACTTTCTGTGGAGGTGCAGACGCTGCCATGATTCGAGTTGTATTGCCGCCGCATCTGCGGACTCTGGCGCACGTCGGCATGGAAGTGAGCATTGAGGTTCAGGGTGCGATCACGCAGCGCTCCATCCTGGACGCACTCGAGGCTTGCTATCCCATGCTGCGGGGCACGATCCGCGACCACGACACGCTGCAGCGACGGCCCTTTCTGCGCTTTTTTGCGTGCGGCGAAGATTGGTCTCACGAATCGCCGGACGACCCGCTGCCACAGGCCGTGGCGCTCGGCACAGAGCCATTTTTGGTCATCGGCGCCATCGCCGGCGGCTAAGTAACCCCAAGGTACGCAAAAGCGGCGCGTCGGGGGCCCCGAATCGCCACCCCAGGCATGCTTGTCTTTTTGTCGGGCTTGTCGGACGAGGGCACTCGCGGTGGAGTCGCGTGCCGAGAACCCGGTCGGGCCCTCACGATGACACCTACGGAGAGCAACAGGTCTTGTGGCAGCGTCTGTGCGATCTGAGGCGGCGCTTAAGGGTGAGCCGTGCTTATCGAAGGCGTGCACGGTGAGCGTCGCGACCCCGTGGCCGTAAGCGGGGACCGTCACATTGCTAACGGTTCGGGCATTTTCGCTCATGACTGAAAACGAAATCCGCCAGCTTGTCTCCATCGGGAACACTCCCTCGCGGAAGGGCGGACGCAGCGTTCCCATGTCCGTCACATTTGCGCGGCTTGAAAGCTCGAACTGCTGGATCTCCCTTGCGTCGCCCGCCGGACTCTTCGGGTGAGTCGCCGCCCGCGCAATTCTCAAGGCTTCTACGGAATCGATCCAGCCCTCTCGCAAAATCTGATCGCCATCGTTCGGCCAATGACGTCCCTCTGGCGCATCCAGCAGCGTTTGCATGATGCGACCGTGGCACGGCACGGTGACGTAGAGATTTCTCCTTTTTGCTCCGCGAGATTTGTGCGCTTCGTAAGTGGTCATCAGGTGCGGAACTCCGGCTAGCGAGACTCTCTCGCATTCGGATGCCCCCGATAAATTGAGATTCCTGTTGTTCATTCTGTCGCAAGTGCCGCCGACGTTTTCTTGGCGCTTGCGGCTTGGCGGCTGGAGTGCAGGCGGCGCAAGATCCCCCATTTGCGCGACCTCAATACTGGCCGTATCGTCCTCTCACCGAATCCAGCAGCTTTTGCGAGTCGTAGCCGACACCATCCTTGAAGACGATTTGGACGTTTTCGATATCAGAAATCTGTTTGGAGGGGTCTCCCTTGATCACGGCCAGGTCTGCGTTTTTTCCGGCCGCCACGGAGCCAATCTGTTTGTCCCTGCCCAAATAAATGGCGCCGTTCAGAGTGGCAATTTTGATGGCCTCGACCGGCGAAAATCCGGCTTCGACCAGCAATTCAATCCCGCGCTGATCTCCAAATCCCGGAAGCACGTCGCCCCGTCCGGTGGGATCGGGTCCGGAGAGAAGCAACCCTCCGGCGGCTGCGAAGGCGTGCTCGAGTTGCAGGTCTCGCTTCCAGAGCATCGGCCGGTCGACCTTCGGAGCTGGCGCCGACGCGGGCCGCTGCCGAAGCAGAAAGAAATCCTCGCGCGCCTGCGGAGTCATTGCGTCGAGCACTTGCTGCCGCACGGGCGGACGCCCCCCGCCCACCGCTGCCTCGAAGACCGGCAGCGTAGAGGTAATGGCGACGTGATGGCGGATCAGGGTGGAGATTAGGTCTTCTGCCTCGGGGCCGTTGGGATCCATGCGCGCAAGCGTTTCGTCACCTTCGCTTTGGCTGCAGACATCGAGTTTCTTGTCCGGATCAAGCTGCGTGTTGACGAAGAAGCCGTGCTCCAGATCATCAATACCGAGCTCGGCGGCCTCTTTGTACGTCACGGAGCAGAGGTGGCCGGTGACTTTGATGCCGCGCTTGTGGGCCGCATCGATCGCGGCCTTCAACTCGGCCCGCGTGAGGTTCATATAGGCCTTGAACGACGTCACGCCGCGATCGGCCCAGTATTCCACAGTCTGCCGCGCGTCTTCCGGGCCGCTGAGTTCGTGCATCTGGATAAATTCGCTGCCGGACCCCTCGAGATACGGCCCGGTCACGTCGATGTGCGGGCCGGGAAGCTTGCCGGCATCGATGTCGCGCTTCAAATTCAAGTCGCTGTACGGTTCGACGCTGCCCGTGGTGCGCATGGTGGTCACGCCACCGGCAAGATAGAGGCGCGGGGCGGAGAAAGTCATTTGCGGCACGAGAAGCGGAGCGTCAAAATGCCGTTGGCTATCGAGATTCGGCTCCGCGATGTAGAAAAGGTGGTTGTGCATGCCTACGATGCCGGGCATGACCGTGTACCCATGAAGATCCAGAACGGTTATGTCCGCGGCCGGCGGCACGTCGGCGCCTCTCTGCACCTCCGCGATTTTTCCGCCCGCTATCACGACGTTCTGGTCTTCCACCGCCGACGCTCCGGTGCCGTCGATAATCCGAACATGGGTCAGGACAACCTTGGCAGCCTGCACGTGCACGAAATCCTGCACCGTCTTCGAGAAATCGGGCGACTGAGCCTGGGCCGTGAAAGCGAGCAGAAGGAGCATCGCGAGCGGAAACAGCATGGGAAAACGCGACAAGATGCGCGATGGTGAGGGCATCGAAGTTCCTCCACAGAATAGATTGCACTGAGGGCTTCGCTGGCGGACGTCTCATTCCGGCATGATGATGGCCTCGTCGCGAGGAATCGCGTCGAGCGTCGCCTTGTCGATGTTCAGGTGCGCCATGACGAGCTCGGGTGGGATGTGGGTCAGCCATTCAGACAGAGAAAGGTCTTGGTAGAAACTGCTGCGGAACATCTCCAGGAATTTCAGGTCGGTGTTGCCGGTGTTCTCGATGTAGTGCGGCAAGGTTTGCTGGACGTAGCCAACGTCTCCCGTTTCGAAGTCCATGGTCCGCGCGCGCCCTCCGGTGGCGAAGACGGTCATTCGGCCTTTCCCGGCGAAATAGTATTGCCATTCGTCCGCGTTCTGATGCCAGTGCATTGAACTGGCCGGAATCCACGACGCGCACCTCCCCGCCTCGGGTCCGCTTGGTGACGGGAAGCTGCAGCGTGCGAAACGCAAAATCGGTCGCGGAGAGCCCTCGGGTTCCCGCGGCGGCTCTCTGGTCGGCTGCGAGGGGGCCAGGAACCTGGCCTTGAAAGATGAACAGCTCTTTCTGGGGCAGCTTGTCGAAAGCGTTCTGAGGAACACCAAAATTTTTGGCCAAGACGTCCTTGGGCGTGTGCACCATCCAGTCGGAGAGCAAAACCGTGGCAAATTCCGAAAAGTTGCCGTCATCGAAAACGAGCAGGAACTCCGCGCCATCCGGATTCAATCCCTGAATCGAGTGCGGAATTCCGGTGGGGAAGTACCAAAGATCGTCTTTCTTTACGTCGGCGACGAAGCTTTTGCCTTCGTTGTCGATGGCGGTAATCCGCGCGCTTCCGTAGAGCATATAGGCCCACTCCGCAGCGGTATGCCAATGGAGTTCGCGGACTCCGCCGGCCGTAAGCCTCATATCCACGCCGGCAAGAGTTGTGGAGACGGCGAGTTCGCGTACGGTGACTTCGCGGGACCATCCGCCCTGATGCAGCCGCTTGTGCGCGAAGGAGAAGGGATACTTGAATGTCTGCACGCCGCCGGCGTCGGTCGGCGGCGGATTGCCGGAATCAGGATTCTGCGTGTCGAGCGGAGAATTCACCGGGCCCGGATCGCTCGCGCTGCGGTCGGAGGCCGGTCTCTTGGATTGATCCTGCGCGAACATGTTCGCCACGGAGGTTACCCCGGCGCCTGCCAGCGCGCCGGAGCTCACTTCCAAGAAATCGCGCCGCGAGAATTTGGAATCGCTGTCATCGTCAGCCATGGTTTCGCCTCCTTGAGGCGATTCTACGCTAAGCGTGAGCGATTGGGCGGCGGAGGAATTGGCCTTGTCGCTCGACGACATCCCTGGGGTACCCCTCCCCCTATGCTTTTTCCGGAAGTGTTGATTGTAAGCGGTTTACAGTAAGTCTTCGAAAACGGAAGTATTCATTTGTGCGATAGTTGCGCGCGCGTTTTTGCACAAGTATCCTGCGGGACGGAGTTATTACAGGGAATGGGAAATTTAACACAGAGGGCACAGAGACACGGAGAGCTCAGAGAACGGAGAGGAATTGGCCGGGGCAGAGATGGCGAGAAGAGTGCGGTTTGTTCGAAAAACGATCAGTCTGTCCCTGGCAGCGTGGGGTGGTCGATTTTTTTGACAAGACATCGACTGCCGGGGTGTGATGCTTCGCCCGCGGTATTTCTATTTTGCCTCGAGGGCCAACTTGTTTTGGTCTGAAGGCCATAGGCTCCGGTAGTTTCGGAGTAGCCGCAGAAAACAAGGATATGCCCATACAACAAGGAGACGGTGAAATCGGTTTCCATTGCCTATCATGGTCAACGCTTCGAAAACGAGGTCGCCGAACTCGTGAGCAGCGCTCATGTAGGCGCGACTAACGGGACTTAGAAGAGAGTGAATTGTCTCAACATGTAGAGCGCCTTCTTGATCTGTTGTTGTACGCCGGCCATACTATAACGGCAATGGGGGTGCGCGGGTTCGGAGAAACTCACGTCAGCCACACTAACGGCAGGCGCGGGAGCTCTGTGCCGCGGCGGTAGACCCACTGGCGGCAAGGCGCGTTTTCGCGCGGCGGAGGGAAAGGAGATCAACGTGAAATTCAGCTCCAAGCGAGGGATTCTTAGCGCCATGGGAATGACAGCCGTGTGCTTTGTGGGCGCGGCGGCGCACGGCCAAGCTGGGTCGCCCAGCGGCCAAGCGACCCCAGCGAAGCCGCTGATGTCCGAACAATTTTTTAAGAACGTTCAAGTGCTCAAAGGAATCCCCGTGGACCAATTTCTAGGGACGATGGGTTTCATCGCCGCGTCTCTGAGTGTGAATTGTACGGAATGTCATTCGGCAGGGGGCAGAGGCATGATCAGGGACTATGCTGCGGACACCCCGAAAAAACAGAAGGCGCGCCAGATGATGCTCATGGTGAAAGCCATCAATCAAGCAAACTTCGGCGGCACGCACAGGGTCACCTGCTGGACTTGCCATCGCAGCGATACGCAGCCCCCGGAGACGCCGAGCCTGGCGGTGCAGAATGGCGCTGTACCTGACCGGGATCCGAATGACATTGAAGTTCCGGATGAGCCTATTCCGTCGCCGACCGCCGATCAGATCCTCGACAAATATATTCAGGCGCTCGGCGGGGCAGAGCGCCTGGCCGGCATTACCAGCTTTACCGCCAAAGGGACTTACGCTGGCTTCGACACAAATCTCGACAAAGTTCCCGCAGAGGTCTATGCCAAATTCCCCGGGCAAAGTACCGCAATCGTGCATCGGTCTGAGAAGGCAGAAAACATCACGACCTATGATGGTCGCAACGGATGGATCGCGATGACCAACACCGTGCTTCCGGTGAAGTCACTGACAGGAGGAGAACTCGACGGCGCTCAATTGGATGCGGAGATGTTTTTCCCCGCCGGGATCAAGAAATATCTCCGCGATTGGCAGGTGGGGTTCCCGCCTACGACCGTGGACGACCATCTAGTCCAAGTCGTCCAGGCGACGGCCCCCGGAGGGAGTCGCGTAAAATTATTCTTCGATGCAAAATCGGGTTTGCTGGTGCGGGTAGCGCGGTTTGCCGACACGGCGCTTGGCTTCAATCCTTCGCAAGTGGATTACTCGGATTATCGCGATCTCGCGGGCGTTAAAGTGCCCTTCCACTGGACGCTCACCTGGACCGATGGGCGCTCTGATTTTGACATGACGGACGTTCAGACCAACGTCCCGATCGACGAAGGCAAGTTCGGCGAAAGCGTGCTGCCCAAAGCCGCAACGCCATAGGCGTCGCATGCCGGGGACCCCGGTCTGCCCTCGAAATAAGACCAGATGGCGGCGCGGGGCGGACGGGGCGGAGCGGAGGATTGCTTTTCGGAGACGGTTCGTCGTATGTTGCCGACGGGTGCGGAACGGAGCGAAAACCTCGCTCCGTGACGGCCGGCAAAACGTGAAGGAATTGAAGATAGATTCTTCGACTGTGTGCCGCGACAGAAATCGCGAAACCGCGATTTCCGGAAAAGGAATGTCGCGGCGCTGCGCTCAGAATAACAAACGGGGCGACGCGCTCCCTAGGCTAGAGTTCGCGAAAGATTGAGGCGGGAACATGGCGAGAAGCAAAAAGCGATCGGTGGGGCGGCGAGAGTTTCTGAAGGGAGTAGCGGCCGGCGCGGGCACGCTGGCGGGTGCAACCGCGCTGGCTGCGACGATGGACCCGCTCGCGGTAAAAGCCGCCGCAGCGGCCACGCCGGCGCCTCGTGGAGTGCCTTTACCTCCTGCAGTCGAAGGCGATCCGCCGCCGACTACCGAAGTGCTTACTGTGGATCGAACGGGGTCGGACTTCATGGTGGACGTGCTCAAAGCTCTCGGCATCGAGTACGTGTGTTCGGTGGCGGGTTCGAGTTTCCGGGCGCTGCATGAATCGGTGATCAACTACGGAGGCAACAAGAATCCTGAGTTCATCACTTGCCTTCATGAAGAGCAATCGGTGGCGATGGCCCACGGCTACGCGAAGATTGAGGGCAAGCCGCTGTGCATGTTTGCGCATGGCACCGTGGGGCTCCAGCATGCGGCGATGGCGATTTACAACGCCTATTGCGACCGCGTGCCGGTTTACATGGTGATTGGCAACAACCTGGACGCCACGATGCGATCCCCCGTTTATGGCGAATGGGCGCACAGCGTGCTGGACGCTGCTGCGATGGTGCGCGATTACACGAAGTGGGATGACCAGCCCATCTCGCTGCAGCACTTCGCGGAATCCGCGGTGCGCGCCTATAAGATCGCGATGACGCCGCCAATGGCGCCGGTGCTGCTGGTGGCGGATAGCGAACTACAGGAAAACCCCATTCCTGAAGGGACCAGGCTGAGCATACCGAAAGTGACGCTGCCGGCGCCGCCACAGGGTGATTCGGGCGCGGTAGGGGAGACAGCGCGGCTCTTGGTGCAGGCGGAGAATCCGGTGATCGTAGTGGACCGCACAGCGCGGACGCAGGCGGGCATCAATCACTTGGTCGAGCTGGCCGAGACGCTGCAAGCTGCGGTGATCGACATAAACGGGCGGATGAATTTTCCCACGCGGCATCCCCTCAACCAATCGAACCGCCGCGGGGCGGTCGTCTCGAACGCGGATGTAATTCTGGGTCTGGAAGCTTTGGATTTGTGGAGTGTAGTGAACTCGTTCCACGACCAGGTGCACCGCAGCTCGCGCTCCCTGATCAAGCCCGGAACGAGACTGATCAGTATTTCTGCAGGCGATCTTTACACCAAATCCAACTACCAGGAATTCAACCGCTTCACCGAAGTCGATCTGGCCATTGCGGCCGATGCGGAAGCGACCTTGCCGGCGCTGATCGAGGAAACCAAGCGCCAGATCACGCTGGAGCGCAAGCGGGTGCTCCAGGATCGCGGGGCCAGGCTCGCAGCGGCGCACAACGTGGCGCTGGAAGCGACGCGAAAAGAGGCGACCTACGCATGGGATGCGAGTCCGATCAGCACGGCCCGCCTGAGCGCCGAACTCTGGGCACAGATCAAGAACGAGGACTGGTCGATCGTGTCGATTCTTCATCACTTCAGTTGGTGGCCGATTCGGCTTTGGGCTTTCGATAAGCAATACCAATACATCGGCAGGCAGGGCGGGGGCGGCATCGGGTACAATGCGCCCGCCACGGTGGGCGCTGCGCTGGCCAACAGGAAATATGGCCGCCTGTCTCTGAGTATTCAGGACGACGGCGATCTTCTGTTTGTGCCGACGGTGCTGTGGACGGCGGCGCATCATCGCATTCCGTTGCTGAGTGTCATGCACAATAACCGCGCCTATCACGAAGAATTGATGCACGTGCAACGCATGGCTGACCGCCACAACCGCGGCATCGATCGCGCGGGCATCGGGACTACGTTCGGGGACCCGAATGTGGATTTTGCGAAACTCGCGCAGAGCATGGGCGTCTACGCCGAAGGACCGATCGATAATCCCAAGGACCTTGCCCCGGCTCTGCGGCGCGCCATTGCGGTGGTCAAGCGCGGCGAGCCGGCGCTGCTCGACGTGTTGACGCAACCGAGGTAAGCCGTAAGGGAGCCGTGCGACTGCCGCATCGCTTACAGTAAATCACAGAAGATTCCTCGCCCGCAGGAGGAGGAATCGGGCGCAAATGCGGCGACTTTGTTGACGGGCAAAAGCTCCTGATCGCCATGACTTTTGCGCGAAGAGGCGGGCTCGGAATGACAGTTAGGAAAGTTGGCGCGCTTCAGTAACGCCGCAACTAACTCCTGCTCTTGGAAAGCTCTTTGTAGACGACCTCGGTAAAAGCGGGGAAGCCGGGGCCAGCACCAGCAGGCGGCGCGAGCGGCTCGCCGAGTTCCTTCTTGATCTCTTCCAAAGATTTGTGCTCGGCGACCAGTTCTTTGATTTTCTCCCGTCGTGCCGCCGTATTCGTCATTCGCTGCTGCAGCTCGGCGGTGGTTTGCGAGCCGCCATGTCCGGGGATATAGGTATCAGCGTTGAGCGCCACGATGCCCTTCATACTTTCGACCCAGCCTGCGGATGACCCTTCATCTTCCAGATGAATGAGCGGGTAGGGAAGCCGCATCACGGTGATGTCGCCGGTAAAGGCGATCTTCTGATCGGGCAGATAGACGATCAAATCGCCGCTGGTGTGCGCCGGCGCCCAATGCAACAGCACGAAGCGCACGCCGTCGATGGTCATGGATTCTTTCTTGGCGACGGTCTTGGTGGGAATGTAACCGCTGAGGTCGATGTTTTGTGGGTTGTTGCGCGGGTGCTCCATCTGCTGTTTGCAATTCTCTTGCGCAATAATGGTTAGGCCCTTGGGGAAGCCAGGTAAGCCGTCGACGTGATCGAGATTGCTGTGGGTGAGGATCACGTGCGTCACGGGCTTGGGCGTGAGTTTGGCGACTTCAGCCATTACTGCTTTGCCCGACTCCGGCGTCTGCTTGGCATCGATGACGATCACGCCGTCCTTTCCGATGACGACGCCTGAGTTGGAGCCCACGCCTCCTTCGACCCAGTAAACGCCCCCATTCAGAGCGTGCGTCTGGATCGGCAGAAACTGTTGTGCGCTCAGGGAAGGCGTAAGTGGGACCAGGGCCGCCATGACTGCGAGGCCGACGCCTAAGGAGATCGTTTTATAGCGTGACATTTCTGGTCCTCTCTTCCGGGAAGGTCAAGCCTTCCCGTGCGGTTTAGCGTTTTCACCTTGTTGGAGCCAGCTACAATCGATCAATGCTCGAACACACTATCACAACTAGCGAATCCGCCGAGCCGCGCAGAGCAGGCGGAGCAGGCGGAGCAGGGCATTAACTTGACGCCAAAAATAACGGCTGATAGTATCCGTGCAAATTGTGTTGATGCGGCTCGCACGACAGCAGATTGAGGCATTCTTGGGAGACTTCCATGAGAAACAATATCCAGGGTCTTCTGGTAACGCTGTTTGGGCTGCTGCTCGCTGCGGTGCCGGTCCTGGCCCATCACTCAGTCACCGCGGAATTCGATCCCAAGAAGAGTTTTACTGTGACGGGAACACTGAAACGCCTTGATTGGACAAATCCTCACATCTATGTGTGGGTGGAAGTGAAGGATGAAGGTGGGCAGATCGTAACCTACGGTATTGAAGCCGTTCCTCCGGGCATGCTGCATCGTGCAGGGGTGACCCGGGATATGTTCA
>QHYS01000073.1 GCA_003223325.1 Acidobacteriota bacterium | reverse complement strand
TGCCAGTTATGGCTCTCAGGAGCCGGCTGGACACCAGCTCGAATCGCTTCCAGTCCCTGTTGCTGGCAATCAGACTCTGGCCTCTCTGCTCGAAGGTTTGCGTGGCATTCGGCTCGAGGTCAGCACTAGCACGGGAGCCTTCAACGGGCGGCTGTTGAGCATCCAGCAGACACGGCGCGAAGCTGGCTCTTCCCAGCGGGGAGCATATGCCAGACGTTCGCCTTCTCATAGCAGATGACCATGATGTCGTTCGAAGAGGTGTGCGCACAATCATCGAAGAAAATCCCAACTGGAAGATAGTGGCCGAGGCCAGCGATGGCCAACAGGCTATAGAAAAGGCGAACGAGTTCAAGCCCGATGTGGCTATCTTGGATTTCAGTATGCCCAAAAGGAACGGCTTGGAGGCCGCGAGATCCTCAGAAACCTGCCACAGACCAAGATATTGATTCTTACCATTCACGACAGCGGTGTTCTGATGCAAGAAATGCGTCAAGCTGGCGTTCACGGCTATGTCCGTAAGCGTGACTCTGATCGCGATCTGATCTCTGCGATCCAAGCGCTGGTGAGTAATAAACCTTTTACTTACCTGCAATGACACCTAACATGCATCGGCCGCTGAAACGTGATCGTGGAAAGCCTCAGTCCGGTCTAACAACTCGTCAAAGAGAAGTTGTCAAACTTCTCGCCCAAGGACTTCACAGCGAGAAAATCGCGGAAA
Organism: Acidobacteriota bacterium; assembly: GCA_003223325.1. Taxonomy (GTDB): domain Bacteria; phylum Acidobacteriota; class Terriglobia; order Acidiferrales; family UBA7541; genus Palsa-189. The sequence continues at coordinate 2,255 of QHYS01000073.1, read as the reverse complement.
TGCTCGGCATCAGCAAGAAGACGGTGGAAATACACAGACAGAATATCCTTTCGAGGGCGAATTGCCGTTCGACCTCAGAGTTGGTGCGCTACGCGATCCGCAACGGAATCATCGTGGCTTAGATCATCCTTCTTCGGGTCCTGGTTGTTTCCTCCGTGATGGTATGTAGCTCAACCACAATCAAAAATGCTCACATTGGTACTTACGGGAAATGGCGACTTCAACTATAGCGCTGGAATTGGAAAAAGCATTTCCGTCCGAAGCTACAGACCGCAGGACAAAGGTCCCTGCTCTAGTATGTCGATCCTCCGGAATCTCACGTATTGCTGATCAACCCTATTCGCGACGTATATTGCCGCTCACCGGTTCAGTCCTTTCAGCTTTCATAGCAGAGAGGGAAAGAGTGCCGATATGAGCCCAGCACGCATCCTCGTTGCAGACGATCACGACGTTGTTCGGCAGGGACTCCGTTCACTTATTCAGGAGCAACCACAGTGGAAAATCATCGCGGAAGTTAAGGACGGAAGAGATGCCGTTGCGAAGGCGAGTGAATTGAAGCCCGACATAGCCATACTCGATATCAGTATGCCCTCGTTGAACGGTCTCGATGCGACGAGGCAGATATTGAAACTTAATACGCACACCAAAATTCTCATTCTCAGCGTGCACGACTCCGAACAAATGATCGAAAATGTGCTAATCGCAGGAGCTCGGGGCTATGTCCTGAAGGCAGATGCGGGCAGTGATTTGGTGCGGGCCATGCAAGCTCTGCTGGCTGGCCAGACCTGTTTTACGCAAAAAGCCAGCCAGATTATCCTTGACGGATTCGTGGGAAAAAGACCGAAGGCAACACAAGGCGAGTCTCAGGTGCTAACCGCAAGGGAGAGAGAAATCCTGCAATTGTTGGCAGAAGGCAAGATCAGCAAGGAAGTCGCGACCCTGCTCAACCTGAGTACCAAGACAGTGGAAACGCATCGCACAAACCTCATGCGTAAGCTCAGTTGCCATTGCGTGAGCGAGCTGGTCCGATATGCTGTGCGCAACCACCTCGTCGAGGCATAGTGCTTTTCTTCAGGATTGATTCGGAAGAGCCTCTTTTACAATCACACCAATCTCACCGCCGATTGAATCTCGGGTCCGGGCTGGGGCCGCAATGTTCCAGCCATTGGATTTTGTGATGGTAGAATTTGCGCTCGAACGCCCCATGGTTGGAGAATCTGCGACTCTCCAATTGAAAGCAGGTACGATGCGGCCACGCGAATACGTCACGATAGACGTAGACAGCAGTGACGAGGAGATACTGGCCACCCGTGATGTCATGCTCCAGTTGCGGCCTAGCGTGCCGCCGACTGAGTATCTACCAACGGTCAGGCGCATGATGCAGGCAGATGGGTACCGCCTTGCTGCGCTTTACGAGAAGGGCAAGGTGCGAACCGTTGCGGGCTGCAGCACTGCGGGAAGATATTGTATGTCGATGACCTAAACACCGATGAGGCTCACCGCTCCCGTGGCTAGGGAAAGGCCCTGCTGGATTGGCTTAAAGCTGAAGCCATAGAGAACAGTTGCGCTCAACTACACTTGGACTCGGGCGTGCAGCGAGAGAACACGCATCGGTTTTATTTTCGAGAAGGCCTGGCCATCAGCGCCTACCACTTTCGAGTCGTCTTATAGCAAGGCGCTCTACCTGTGCTGCTCTTAGTCGCCGCTCCTAAAATCTTCGCGGAAAGAGTTGTGGGGCTCTGAGTATGTCGTCATTGTTTGTGGGCGGCAGTGGCATCAGCACTCGGACTGACCTCACCGTGACCTTGTCTTTCGCAGTATCAACGTTCGCTCGGATACTTACGCGGTGTCCAGCATGGCGTTTGAGAGCATTAGGATTCGTGACGGTCCAGATTTTCTGGTCGCTCTCGGCAATAAAACTTTTCTCGTCAAGGCTAATCGTGCCCGTAATGGTCGCTGATTTGGAAGCGGGGGCGGTCGGTGGTTTCGTTTGCGGATTCGCCCTCAGGGTGTTCAGAGAAACAACCGCCGAAAGGCCCAGCACGATGATGAATAAGTTCTTCGTCGAAGTTCTCCGTACGGGTCATCGTTTCCGTTAAAGTACGCTTGATTAGCTCTTCATGCAATCATCGCCAGCATGAGTGGTAGCGAAGAAGACACCAGGCTTTCGGTTTCGCGGTAGACAATTCTTTACGCGCTGTGCCGGGCCGGGCCGCAAGGTTCCGGCCTTTGTTTGTGTGCCGAGCATGTTCGTC
>QHYS01000072.1 GCA_003223325.1 Acidobacteriota bacterium | reverse complement strand
TTTGTTCGCGACATCGTGAACCGGCTGCCCTTTCGGCCACTAGCCGGTGGCGTCGAGGAACTCCTTGAGCGACAACTCGAAGGCATGCTCGGGAGTTTGGCATAGCGGGTCGCACGCAGTGCAGGCGTTACCGCCCCATGGATTCTGATCAGGCGCTGTCCGCTACCAACCGACTGAGGTTAAGCAGCCCTTAAGGTAAGCGATGCAAGATATCGCTATTTGGAATCCGGTGAGGGCGGGCGCCACGTTCGCCCGTCTCTAGAAGGTACCGCCTAGAAATAGAGGAGCATATTTCATGAGACAAGACTCTTCGCGCGAGCGCCGGACTTGGCTTCTGGCGAGCGCGATTGTGGTTGTCCTTGTGGTCGGCTTCGCAACCTTCCCTGCTGCGCGCGCTTTGGTTGGGCGCTTTCTCAGGTCACTGAGAATGCAAAAAGTTCAAGCCGTGAACGTGGACCTCTCTGCATTCACAGACCCCAACGCGAATCCTTCCTTGCATCAGATGGTCACGCAGATGATATCTGACCGGGTGACAAGGAGTGTAAATGAGCCGGACCAAGGAGTCTCAGACGCGGCAGCGGCGGGCAATCTAGCAGGTTTTCATGTTCAGTTGCTGAGTGCGCGCAAAGATCCTCCCAAACTGGTGGTTTCCGGCGAACAGGCTGTGAACCTAACGGTCGATCGTGCTCGTCTGCAGGCCATCTTTAACGAGGCGGGCCATCCCGAACTGGTGGTGCCGCAATCCTTGGATGGCGCTGCGGTCGCCGTCGACATTCCCCGCGCGGTGGAAGCCGAGTACGGGACCTGCCCGGGTCCAACGAGTGCTACCAGCGAAATCGCCGGCAGTATTGCAGGCCCGACTCCAGGCGGCACCCAGTACAGCGACTGCCTGCGGTTGCGAGAGGGACCCAGCCCTGTGGTGAAGGTCCCAGCAGAGCTAGACGTCGAACGTCTGGCCGAAATCGGCCTGGAAGTTGCCGGGATGAATTCGAGTCAGGCTCATGATTTTCTGAAAACTGTAAACTGGCAATCAACCTTGGTTATGACCGTGCCGCGCTTTCTACGGTCCTATCAGCCAGTCAAAGTTGCAGGAGCGCAGGGTACGCTGCTCACCGAGGCGAGCCGGCGGGGACCAGGCTACACACTGATTTGGTCCAAGAATGGCACCGTCTATTCTCTCGTAGGCTTTGGCGATTCTAGCCAGGCCGTGGAGCTGGGCGACTCGCTAAAGTGAGCGCCGGCCTCGAGAATGGGCAGCTCTGGTCTGCGGGAAGGTGGATCTGAATGCGAAAGGCCTTGCTCGATCTCGACGTCTTCCCCGCACATCGTCGCCGATTTTTTGCTTCACATCCTGCACATCCTGCAATCGCCTGCAATCTCATTGACAACCAAAATTGGCAGTGATATAGCGCCACCCAGATTGAACGTATCGAGCGGTTGGGCCGGCCTCAAAATCAGCTTCGGAGGTTTGCGATGCTGCCACTGAAGTGGTTTGCGGAGAAGCTTGGCGTTTC
>QHYS01000075.1 GCA_003223325.1 Acidobacteriota bacterium | reverse complement strand
CGGCCCCGTACGTGCTTGTCATCGCTACATCCGTAATCGGCCAGGCCAATTCGATTATCAAACGGCACTGCAATCCGGACTACCCATGGGTTCGGGCGAGGTTGAGAGCGCTCACCGTTATCTCATCCAAGCACGCCTGAAGCCTTCAGGTGCGTGGTGGAAAATCGATAATGCCGCTAAGATGCTCGCACTCCGAGTGACACGCGCCAACGACGACTGGAATGCCTATTGGAGCGGTCTTCACCGTCACGCGGCTCAAAATTGAGTCCCACTTTCAATTGCACCCCGGGCAGGGAGTATAGCGAAGAGATCGCGACACGAAAAAGTACTTGCCGGGCAATAGCTCCAAAAGAAGCCGTCGCGCGACTGCGAGACTGGATTTCAGGCGGGCCCTTCGAAGGCAAGTACTCTAGCAATGTGATCGCCCCAGCCAAGCCGAGCAGGAGCACGGCGTCCAAGCTACCTAGCCGACCAGACTCCAACCGGGTGGAGAAGAAGGCAAGCAACCCACAGCTCACGCTCGTCGCACACATAATGAGAACCGAAGCGCGGGTGCCAAGCGCTAAATTGGAGTTTCAGGAACGCTTTACTTCTTTTTCTGGTTGGCTGATCGCGTGTTTACCCTGGTATCGATTCCCAAACCCATCGCCTGAAGTGCTTCCAGCCCTTGTTTGGCCTGGGCACCCCAAGAGCCATTCGGATCGAGTTCGATCGCTTTTTGATAGGCTTCCTGGGTTCCCGGCTGCAATACGGGCACCATCTTGTCTCCCTCTTGCTTGAAGTCCATCGTATTCACGAGCGCCGCACCCAACAAATACCAGGCTTGCGCGTTCTTTGGATCAGCTCCCGTGGCTTTCTTGAGCGGGTCAACCGATTCTTTGATCCGCCCGCTGTTGTAAAGCCCAATAGCGAAGTTCCGCCAATACATGGCCGTATTCATGGGATCCAGTTCGATGGCCTTCTGGTAAGCGGTCAAGGCGTCATCGATTTTCCCGGTCCTGGCCAGCGAATTACCCAGGTTGTTGTAATAGCTCGGGTCCGGCTTCAGCGCGACGGCCTTTGCATAGGCGGCTGCAGCATCGGAATATTTGTTGTCGACCTCATAGGCCTCGCCTAGTCTGGCCAGAACGATGTTGCGATTCGGATCGGTTTCATTGGTTTGTTCCAGTGCGGCATTATATTCGGCGACTGCCGTCAAGTCGGTCTGATCGAGCTGGCTCTGCGCGGACGCTTGTTCAGCCTTAGGCATCTTGTCCATTTGGGCCCGCGTTTGTTTGGCTTGTTCCAAAGCCGCGTTACCCGCGTCGAAATGCTGCTTCATGGCCGAAAACTTGGCTTTGGCCTCCTCATTCTTCTTCGCCGCCTCTGCCGCCTGTTCGGTCTGCTGGTTCTGCAGCTCCTTGAAATTGAAATCCTGTTGGGTATCCTGCCCGGCCGCGAGCTGCACAATCTGCGAATAAGCCGACTTGCCTTGCACCTTGACGTCGATCGAGTAAGTGCCTGCCGCTAGGTTGGCGCTGCGATAACGACCCTGGGAATCCACGGGGAAGTCCAGGCTTTGACCCGTAGTGCTATTTCGTACGGACACGACCACGGCCCCGCCACCGAACGGATTGCCCGACACATCGAAGACCTGGCCATGAATTTTTGCGGGCTTCTCTTTCTCTTGTGCCGCCGCGCTGATTGCAACTCCCGCCGCGAGGGATAGCGCGCACACGAGGACTAGTGCGATCCTGGTTCTCTCTAGCTGCTTCATAGATCGAGTTCCTCCTCCCGGCGGGTACGCCGGATCATGCCACTAATTTTCTTCTATTATCGCCTAACTACTTCATCTTGCAACCGGTACCCGGTACGGTATCGCATCGGGGACCCCGGCTTCGGCAAAGGCCTGTAATCTCAGCCGGCAACTATCGCACACTCCGCAGGCAGCGTCTTCATACTGGTAGCATGACCAGGTGAGCTCAAGCGGCGCGCCGAGCTCGAGCCCTTTCCGGACGATCGCGCTTTTTCTCATTCCGATAACCGGCGTGATCATCGCGATCTGCGTTTCCGGCCGCGTGCCGACATTTGCCAGCTGCTCAAATACGCGGTAGTACTCGGGACGGCAATCGGGATAACCCGAACTATCCTCCGCTACTGCGCCAATAAAAATGGACTTGGCTCCAATGACCTCCGCCCAGCTCACGGCTACGGAAAGAAAGTGAGCATTGCGAAAAGGAACGTACGTCACGGGAATAGAATTTCCGGCTACTGGTGCGTGCGGCTCCCCCTCCGGCACTCTCATGCTCTCATCCGTGAGCGCGGAGCCGCCGATTTCCCTCAAGTGATCCAGATGCACTACCAAGCGCTCGCGAACCCCAAAGAAATCAGCAATCGCTTCGAACGCCGCTCGCTCTCGCCGCTCGGTACGCTGCCCGTAGCAGGCGTGCAAGACCGCCAAGTGATGTGACGTCCTCGCGATGGCTGCGGTTACGCACGAATCCATCCCACCGCTCACCAGAACCACCGCTTTGGATTTTGCCGTCATTTTATCCGAAGCCCCCAATCACACGCCGTGTGTGGATGGATGCCAAATGAATTTGTGTAGTTGCAAACCGAGACGCACAGGCAGGCGGTCGGCCAGAATCCATTCGGCGAGGAGTCGAGCATCCAGCCCGCTCCAGGAGCCATTGGGGTCAGGAAAAACCGGTGAGAACAAGACTTGCCGAACGCGGCGCGCCAGCTCGTGCCGGGCGGAAAAATTCCTGGCAAATTCGTAATCCCGGCGGCTGCCGATAACGAATTTAATCTCGTCCTTGCTGTCCACTGCCTTCAGATTATCGAGCAGAAATGTGCCCGCTTCGCCCGAGTCAGGGCACTTCACGTCCACGATTTTCACAACCTGTTGGGGCAGGATGCCCACAAAGCGCTCGCCGCTGGTCTCCACGAGCACCGTGTAATTCTCGGCCAGCAGGCGTTGCGCAAGCCCAACCGCATCCGGTTGGAGCAGGGGCTCGCCCCCAGTGAGCTCCACAATCAAAATCTTACTCTTTGTCAGCTCCGGAGGCGTATGGCCATCGGAAGCAGAGGCAGGGCTGCCGGACAGTTCGTGAATGTGCCCGAGCACGTCGTCAAGACTCATTCTGGTGCCGCCATAGAACGCGTACGCTGTATCGCACCAGGTGCAGCGGAGGTTGCATCCCGTGAGACGCACGAAAATACACGGAAGGCCGGCATAGGTGCTTTCGCCTTGAATGGAGCGGAAGATTTCTGTTACTTGCATCATCAATTGCGGTTCCGCCGGGATTTGCTTTTCTGATAGTGGCGCACAGTCAATATTGCGGCCACGGCCGCGGCTGCCGAACCCAGAAAAGGACCGCCGCGAATTTGCACGCCGAGATAGCGAAGAACAATGACGTAACCAACGCCAACCAAAGCCGCGGGAATCGCGATCAGCAAATAGGCGCGACGCATCTCACGATCCAATCAGGGCATATAGGTTGCCGAAGTCACGTCGGTTTCCCACACCCTAATCGCCTTAATTCGAGGGGCATTGGGCATTTGGCGCATCTTTTTGGAAGCTTCCTCGTAAAGAAACTTGGCGATATTTTCAGCGGAAGGATTGATCGCATCGAACGGGGCCTGATCGTTCAAGAACTTATGGTCGATGTCGGCGATGAGATCCCGCAGGATCCGCTTGAGGTGCACGAAATCAAAAAGGAGGCCTATGGAATCGAGCTGTTCGCCTTCGACTTTCACACTTACGCGATAGTTGTGGCCGTGCGGATTCTCACACTTGCCCTGATACCCCCGCAGGGCGTGTCCGGCAGAGAATGTCTCTTCTACGCTGACTTCAAACATCGTTTTTGGGCTGATCGGCTGGCCCGGCGGGGTATTCGCCCTAGCTCGGCGCCTTCATGAAGCGTTGAACTTCAGCGATGTCCCGGGTGAGGCTGTACTCCGGCAGCGATTCGATAAAAATCTTACCATATTGCATGCGCTGGATGCGGTTATCGAGGATGGCAAGTACACCGCGGTCGGTTCGCGCGCGAATCAGCCGGCCGAAGCCCTGCTTTAGCGCCAGCACCGCTTCGGGAATCTGATATTCAGCAAAAGCGTTGCGGCCTTCCTCAGTCAGCATGCGCACACGCGCAGCCACGACGGGATCGGTGGGAACTGCAAATGGCAGCCGGTCGATAATTACGCAGGAAAGCTGCTCGCCGGGTACATCCACGCCTTGCCAGAAACTTGAAGTTGCGAAGAGCACCGCACCCGGAGTGGTCCGGAAACGTTCCAACAAGGCCATGCGGGGCGCCGTCCCTTGAAGCAACAGAGGGAATCGCACTCGAGCCCGCACTAGTTCGAAGATTTGATTCATCTGGGTATAACTGGTGAACAGGCAAAATGCCCGTCCGTCCGTCAATTTGAGTAACCGGGAGATTTCCTCCGCGGCTTTCTGCACAAACGCAGGATCGCGGACGTCGGGCAAGCCCGCGGGAATATAGAGCAGGGCCTGCCGGCCATAGTCGAATTCATGAGGCAGAACACTCTCATGCACTGCCTGGATGCCGAGCCGTTGCTTCAGAAAATCAAAACGGCCGCTCACGGCCAGAGTTGCGGAAGTCATTACGACCGTATCGAAGGCATCGAAAAGCTGCTCGCGCAGAATGGAACTGACGTCAATCGGCGTAGCGGCGACAAACACGCCCTTGCCTCGCCGCTCCAGCCAATACACGTAATTTTTTTCATTGGATTCGAATAGGAATGCAGTCTCAACGCGCTGTTCGGCGGCTCGGCGCGCGATGACCAGCAACTCTTCCGGTTTGGAGGGCAACGCTGCTATTTCGCTTTCGAGCGCCTGTAGTGCCGCCATTAGGCCGTCATAAGATGATCTGTATCCCTCTAAAAAGGCTGCGCGCGCGTCTGGCCCCAAGGCCGAGCGCCCCTCCCGAGGTGGCAATAAATTGAAAAACTCGTACGCTTTTTCCCGCAATCGCGTCACGCGGCGCAGCAACAGAGGCTTACCCTGCTGACTAATGCGCATGGCCTGCTCGGCATCTCGAGCCAGTTCCTCAAAACGGTAATTCGATATTTGTCGTCCGAAGTAATCACTGGCCACGCCTTCGATCTCGTGCGCTTCGTCAAATATGACCGCGGAATACTCCGGCAATATGCTGCCAAAATCGTCCCGGCGCAATGCCAGATCCGCGAAGAAAAGATGATGGTTGACGATGATCAAATCCGCGTCCGCGGCGCGACGATGCATCGCGGTAATAAAACACCTTTCGAACTGCACGCATTTCTGTCCGGTGCAAGTCTCGCGCCTGGCGTCCAGCTTGGACCACAGCTCGCCCTCATCCGGCAAAAAGGAGAGCTCCGACCGGTCCCCAGTCTCCGTCAAGCGTTCCCAATCGCGAATCTGCGTGAACCAATCCAGTTCTTCGATGCCCTTCAGGATAGGCTGGCTTTCCATCTGGTGAACTTTATGCCGGCAAAGGAAATTCGAGCGGCCTTTCATCACCGCCACTTTCAGTTCAGGCGCAAAATGCTTCTGCACAAAGGGCACATCCTTGGTGAAAAGCTGTTCCTGAAGCGACTTCGTGGCCGTCGAAATCACCACTCTTCGCCCGCTGCGAATAGCGGGAATCAGATAGGCCAGCGTCTTCCCGGTGCCCGTTCCGGCTTCCACAAGCAGATGACGCTTTTTATGAAAAGCTTCCTCCACTAGCTCTGCCATGCTCAGCTGCGAACGGCGATGTTCGTAGCCGGCCGGCATGCATCTCTCGATCATTCCGCCCGGACCAAACACACCCGCCATGCTTGGTGAAGGCGTCGATGATGCAGAGGCTTTAACAGAAGGAGTCATCCACAGGCCAGGACTTCTTGTCGCCTGCTAACTTAACACAATGCTCGTGCCGACACCCGAACGGAGCGGCCGCTACGGGGCCTCACCCGACCGATGGCACGTCGAAAGATGCCGAAATCAAAACAAGCCGCGAAAATCCGCGATTCGTGCTGCAGCGGTTGGCCGCGAATTCCCTCTGCTATACTCCTTCGGTGAGCCCCCAATCCCCGAAAAAGCTCTTTCTGATCGACGCCATGGGCTTCATCTTTCGTGCATTCTATGTGCCCACGCCGACGACCTTTCAGCACAATGGCATGCCCACCAAGGTCCCGTTTCTCTTCTCTAACATGCTGCGCCGCGTCACCAAGGACCTTCCGCCGGATTACTTGGCCGTTGTCTTCGACCCCTCCGGCCCGACCTTTCGTGACCAGCTCTTTACCGATTACAAAGCTCAGCGCCAGCCCATGCCCAACGAGCTTTTTATTCAAATACCTTCGGTTCGACGGCTATGTGAAGCCATGCGTCTGCCCATTATCGAAGTTGCTGGGTATGAAGCCGATGACGTGATCGGCGCGCTCGCCCGCCAGTCGGCGCGCCGCGAAGTCGACGTTTACATCGTCACCAGCGACAAGGACATGATGCAACTCGTCGGTGGCAGAGTTCGCGTCTTGCGCCCCGGCCAGGGCGCCGGCAAGCCCGACGTTATCCTGGATGCTGCGAAAGTCGAGGAAGTGATGGGCGTGCCCCCGGAACAAGTCGCCGACGTGATGGCCTTAATGGGAGACTCCATCGACAACATTCCCGGCGCCAAAGGCATAGGCGATAAGGGAGCTCGCGAATTGATCCGCCGCTTTGGATCGGTCGAAGCAGCCCTCGAGCACGCGTCCGAGGTCGAAAATAAGCGTTATCGTGAGGCGCTCATCAACTGCCGCGAACAGGTGCTTCTTTCCAAGCAGCTTGCCCGCATCTCAGACGACGTCCCGGTAGAATTGGACTGGAATGCTCTCGCACGTCGCGAACCGGATTGGGCCTCCCTGCGGAACCTCTACGCCGAACTCGGCTTCACTTCGCTATTGAAGGAATTGCCCGCGGCCACTACGACCTCTGCCATCAACACCGATTATAACGCCTTCACTTCTCCCGCAGCCGTTCGCGGATTTCTCGACACACAGCCACAGGATCGCCCTATCGCCGTGTGGCTCACACTGGATTCGGGCACGCGCGAGATTGAAGGTTACGGAGCCCGCGTCGCCGGTTTCGAACTATCGCCTGCACCTGGTGTCGGGCGCACCGCCTGCTGCGACCCCCAAGGCGCGATCATCGCGCCCCTGTGCTCATTCCTCGCCGATCCCAAGCGGCCGAAAATCGTACATGACCCCAAGCTCATCGAGCTGCTCGCCGGGCCTCTCCGGGGCACGACCGACGCAGTCATGCTCTACTCCTACCTTCTGCGGCCCACCACGGCGCAGCATGGCCTAGCCGAGATCGTACTGCGCCACCTGAATCTGACTCTCTCCGGCGCCGCCGGCGAGCGCGCCGACTTCTTGCAGCGACTGGCTCCTCTGCTCCGTCAAGAGGTCGCAGCCCAGGAGTTGGTCGCTGTGTTTGATCAAATCGATCTGCCTCTTGCGCCTGTGCTGGCGGCTATGGAACGACACGGAATCCGCGTCGATCCTTTCGCACTCGCGTCCATGTCGGCTTCGATGGAAAGCGAGATTCGTGCGCTCGAACGGGTCATCTGGGAATTGGCCGGCGTCGAATTCAACATCAATTCGCCGCCCCAGCTCGCGGAAGTCTTATTTGACAAGCTCAACCTTGCGCCTTCTGCCAAGCGCGGCCGGGCCCGTGCGCGCTCGACCGCTGCCGACGTTCTCACAGAACTGGCCCTGCTGCACGAGCTGCCCCGTAAGGTACTGGAATATCGCGAGCTCGCGAAGCTCAAGTCCACTTACGTCGACGCCTTGCCGCCTCTGATTGAGCCTGATACCGGGCGGCTGCACACTCGTTTCAGCCAAACCGGCGCGGCTACCGGTCGCCTTAGCTCTTCCGAACCGAATCTGCAGAATATTCCGGTGCGCACCGAACTCAGCCGGCAGATTCGCGCTGCCTTTGTGGCTGAACCGGGCTGGACTTTGCTTTCCGCTGATTACTCTCAGATTGAGCTCCGTATCCTGGCGCATTTCTCTGAGGATCCGGTCCTCGTGGAAGCTTTTCGCACCGGTCAAGATATTCATTCGCTTACCGCCCAGGAAGTATTTGGGGTCGGAGCCCTGGCGCAGACCGCCGAGCATCGCCGCGCCGCAAAGGTGATCAACTTCGGCATCATCTATGGCCTTTCTCCCTTTGGACTCGCGCAAAACTTGCAAATCGATCAGAAAGAAGCCGCGAAGTTTATTGCCGCCTATTTCGACCGTTATCGAGGTGTAAGGGAATATCTGGACCGCTCCCTCGAGGAAGTGCGGCGTTCAGGCTTTACCCGCACGCTTTTTGGCCGCCGCCGGCCGATTCCGGAGATTTCATCGCCGCAGTTCAACCTGCGAACTCTCGCCGAGCGCACCGCGCTGAATACGCCGTTGCAGGGAACAGCCGCTGACCTCATCAAGCTGGCTATGATTAAAATTCACCGCGAACTAGAGACGCACCATTTGCGATCCCGGATGATCCTGCAGGTGCACGACGAACTGCTATTCGAAGCGCCGCCTGAAGAACTCACTCAGTTGGGTGCCATCGTACGACCTGCTATGGAAGGGGTTTACCCGCTTCGCGTACCTCTTGTCGTCGATCTGAAGTCCGGTGCAAACTGGAGAGACATGAGGTAGCGGGTCAACTGGCGGCGCTTCTTTTTGGCCGCAGGAAGGTCGATTCCATGAGACATTCTCCCGGCTTTTTGAGATTGGTTGACGATGCCAAGTCGCGCATTAAGGAGGCGGATTTTCGCGAGATCAAACGGCGCCTGGACGCTCGTGAAAAGGTGACGCTCATTGACGTGCGAGAAGATAATGAATGGGCTCACGGGCATTTGCCAGGGGCCGTGCACCTGGGCAAGGGCATCATTGAACGCGATATCGAGCAAGCTTTCCCCGATAAACAAGCGCCCCTGGTGCTCTATTGCGGAGGCGGATTCCGCTCCGCCTTGGTCGCTGATAACCTGCAGAAAATGGGCTACACCAACGTCATTTCCATGGATGGCGGCTGGCGCAACTGGACGGTAGCCGGTTATCCCGTGGAGAAGCCCGGCGACAGTGCTACCGAATAGATGGCTGGGGCGGCTGGATTCGAACCAGCACCATCTGCATTAACAGTGCAGTGTCCTACCGGTTGGACCACGCCCCAACTGTTTTGTCTATAACATCTTGCGAAATTTCTGCCCACTTCGCAAGCCGTACTTGTAACAAGCTTGCAACGAACTCGGTGGCTTGGGCCCCCCTGATTTCGGAAGTCCACGCCAACTTTCCGCCAACAAAAGAATATGGCCTAAGAATCACCTCGGTTGGCTCCCAGCTTTCGCGTAAGTAATCCTCCCGATTCCAGCGGCTGACAATTAGTCCTTTAGTCCTTTGCTGCGCAGCCCGAATATTGATTGCCCTCGCACCTTGGGCGATATCGATCATCATTTCGATGGCCCGAGGGAGGGGAATCTGTGCGCCAGACTGCGCTTGAGTCCTGAGCAGCTTTGCCAGCGTGCTGCCTGATACATATTCCATGACGACGTAAGGACCGATCTGGGATGAGCTGCCTTCATTCACATGAAGTATCTCAACAACATTAGGGTGCCTGATCTGCTGCGAAGCCCTGACTTCATTCAATAAAGCCCGTTGAGATTCTGCGGAGGCGAGCACGCCGACCGGCAGCAGCTTAACAGCGACCACAGTCCCGGTTGTCTGCCCGACCGCACGATAGACTTCGCCGAACGCACCTTCTCCCAGGAAATCCGTGGTCTTGAACGTCTCGTGTTTGGTCCAGTTAAAGTGGTGCCGAGTACGATAGAAGGCATCTATTGATTGGCTCGATTCGTGAGGTCGTATGTCTTTCGCCGAGGGCCAGCTGCACCCTGACCTCGCCACGACCTCCTCTTATTTCCTCCCAGCGCGTTCGCTACTTTCTGAAATGAAGAAAGTGATTCAGAAGAGTTATGACGGATGCGACCGTTGTCACGCCGCCACAAATTTTGAAGAGCTTGCTATCGGAGACCCGGTGCCAGCCGCTGCCTACTCGCCCCCGAATCCACTTCGATGCCCTTTTTGCCCTCTGCGAAATTCTTTGATCATCTCGAATCTGGAGTGTAGCTTGAACGATGTCGGTGAGTTCCGCTACCTGTTGCCGCATTATGGCAGGAAACTCGCAGCACCGGCCCGGCACAGGGTCGCGGAGTCACTAGCGCCGAACGAGAATCGGCTCGCGCAACAATTCCTCCTCATTCTCTACGAACTGCTTGACCCTCGCAGCATCCATTCCGCTCGAATACCGTTTATCAGCCTGGATTATTTCGTTTGTGGTATCCGCGTTGTACTGGTCCATGTACATTCCTGTCGTGGCAACGTTGCCAAGCCCTGCTTTGGCTGCCCCCAACTTGAACTCGTGCCACACTTGGTTCGCGTGGAAAAGAATGTCAGAAAGTGTTGCCCCATTTTCGACCATCTCTTTTGCCATAGTCCGCACAGCATCGTAGCCCTTATCAAAAATCGCATTTTCACGGTTCGAGTCTTTCGCCATCAGTCCCACCTCCAACAAATCCATTCTCTGAATCTGCGTCGCCCAGTGCTAGCGCCGCGCGGTACAGGCGTGCCTTACTCGTCAGCCGTTCGTTGGGGCCGATGTAGAGCGTAGTTCGGGAAGGACCCAGTCCTCATGGTCAAAAGGCGCGGCGATTCTGGTCGGATTGATGGGTTGGATGCGCGGCAGCATTGTTATAATTATCGTGGCTGGCTGGGGCGGCGCTAGGCCAGAATCTCAAGAAACGAAGCGTAAGTGAAAAAAGAGGCTCTGATAGGAGAGGGAACATGATGAGGATGATCATCAAATCTTGGCTCGTAGCTGCCGTCTTCGCCAGTATTTTCACGGTGACTGTGTGGGCCGATGAGGTTACCGACTGGAACCAGAACATGTTCACGGCTGCACACATCGCGGGGACCTCGCCGCTAATCATGGGTCGGGTGGCCGCCATCGTCCAAGCTTCTGTCTTTGATGCAGTCAACGGCATCGAGCGGCTACACTCCAATCCACGTTAATCCCGCCGCTCCTCACAGCGCATCCATCCGTGCCGCAGCCGTTCAAGCAGCTTATGCCGCTCTTGTGAACCTGTATCCCCGCTCAGAAGAGCAGCTTCGATGCGGAGCGAGCCGCCTCGCTCGCTGCTATTTCGAGCCACGATGATGTTGAGGACAGCGTATCCATTGCCCGCGGAATCGAATGGGGGCAAACAGTCGCGGACGCAATCTGGGCGTGGCGGAGCACGGACGGATTTACCCCGGCGCCGCCGCCATTTCTGGGCGGGACCGCTGTTGGAGAGTGGCGTCCCACCCCGCCCGGGTTTCTGCCTGGAGCGGGGCCGCAGTTCGCTTATATGACTCCATGGGTGATCGCCTCACCTTCGCAATTTCGACCCGCTGGTCCTCCGGCATTGACCAGCGCGACCTACACAACAGTTTTCAATGAGACTAAACTCACGGGAAGCTTGACGAGTCCGAGCCGCACATCCGATCAGACTGTCTTTTCACGGTTTTGGAATTCGAGCACTGCAAGTTATTACTGGGATCAGGTCGCCGTGTCTCTTGGCGAGCGCCACACTTCGTTGTCGGAAAACGCCCGGCTTTTGGCCTTGGTCAACGTCGCTATGGCGGACGCAGGTATCGGCTGCTGGGAGGCGAAATATCACTACGTTTTCTGGCGGCCTGTGACCGCGATTCCATTGGCCGCAACCGATGCAAACCCCGCGACGATAGCCGATCCGGGGTGGACGCCGCTGCTGATTACACCGAATTTCCCTGAATACCCGTCAGGCCATTCGTGTGTCAGCAGCGCGGCAGCGACGGTGCTCGAGGACTATTTCGGTGACAAGTCTTTCAGCGTGACTTCCGATGTGATGGTCGGGGTGGTCCGTTTCTTCGCGAGCTTCTCTGACGCGCTCGATGAGATCAAGGATGCCCGCGTTTTTGCCGGCATTCACTTCCGTACCGCTTGCGACGACGGTCAAATACTCGGAACCCAGGTTGCTAACTATGTCCTCGGCCGCTTAACGGAAAGAAAGAGGGGCGAATTTCATGATTAGATCGGTTCGCCCAAACATCTATTGGAGAAGCTAAGAAGCGCCTGGGTTTCCGTTGTTGACAAATATGAAGCCTCTACCAGCTTGAGGGCTTCGCGCGTGTGTTGCGATAAATACCCGCTCATTGGGCACCGTGACGGCCCTTTACTCTGAGAGGTGAAGGGCCAAGGTGAACCTCACGGTGCCCCTCGACGAAGCCAGAGGAGCAATCCCAGGACGACGCCTAGAACGAGAGATCCGGCGAAAAACCACCTTGCTTCCGGTATTCCCACTAGGCCAACCGCAAACAGCCCGATGACAATCACCAATCCCACCGGGTGTCCTGTTAAGAGACCTGCGCCGTAACGACCGAACGGAGTAACTTCTGTTGGGTTCGGATCTGTTGAAGCATGGGATCGTTTGATGTTCGTCGGCATGTTGGCCAGAAGGCGTCCGCAGACCAATAGCATACTCACCGAGCTTAACCAGCGCCTCGCGGACATCATCCGTATTCACGATGTTGTAGCGTTCAAAGATATGCTCGGTCTTATGCCCGGTGATTGCCATTGCAATTCCGCGAGGTACCCGGCACGGGTAAGATCTTAAAGTTGGGACAGAGGAATTTTCTCTGACGACTTATTCGTGCGACTCGCAAGAGTCGCAAGAGACTAGAAACGTTTTTACAAAGGCAGAAAAGCCCCGGGTGCCCGGCCCCAGGCCAGAGTCTCTCACCGGGCGCCGTCTGCCAGGCGAATTGACTCCGCACACGGGTCTCTACGAGATCGGCGTATCAGGCGTATGATGCGGTTCTGTGAAGCAATCGAGTCTGCGTTCGCCAGAGAATTCATGCGGCACTCAGTTGGGTCCCCTCGATCTGCTCAAACCGTCGCTTGACCGCCACCTTTGGAGGTTGTAATGAGCACCTCTACTTCCTCGCCCCGGGCCGCCGACAGATCTCGTGAATTCTCAGGCCTGGCCGCCGACTACGCCAATTACGACGGCCTGGGCTTGGCCGATTTAATTGCGAAAAAGAAGATCAGCCCGCTCGAGCTGCTTCACGCTGTGCGCCAACGGGTGGACGCATTCAACCCACAGTTGAACGCACTCTGTCATCTGTTCTTTGACAGGGCAGAAGCACAAATCAATGCAGGCCTGGGAACGGGGCCATTTCGCGGTGTGCCCTACGCACTCAAAGATCTGGGCCAGTATCTGGCTGGAACAATCACGTCGGCAGGGAGCCGAATCTGGAAAGACAGCGTGGCTGATTTCGATAGCACGTTGGTCGAGCGTTATAAACATGCTGGACTGGTGACCTTTGGTAAGACGAATTCGCCGGAGCTTGGGCTCACGACGACCACCGAGTCCGTTCTGTTCTGCCAGACACATAATCCATGGAACCTGGAACGGACTTCCGGCGGTTCCTCCGGCGGCTCGGCTGCGATGTTGCCAGCCGAATTCTACCGATGGCACACGGCAGCGATGGCGGTGGTTCGATCCGGATTCCAGCGTCCTGTTGTGGCGTCTTCGGTTTTAAGCCGACCCGTGGGCGCGTACCGCTGGGACCGAGGCAATTTGAAAGTTGGAACGGCAAAGAGATCGGCACTGAACCAGGGAGGTTACGCATCGCGCTCGTAACGGCGACGCCGGGCGGAACACCACTCGATCCAGAATGCAAGAAGGCCGCGCTGGACGCGGCAAAGCTGTGTGAGAACCTGGGACACAGCATCGAAGAAACGGCCTTGCCTATTGACCTCGCTCTGGCCCGCGGAGCGTTTTTTGCAATCTTGCAAGTCTCGCTCGCTCGAGTACTGGATGGGCTGTGACAGTCACGGGAGGTGGGACACGAAGGCGGAGTCGCTCAAGGAAATGGCCGACACCAAAAACAACAAGTTCAACAGCGAGAGCGTACCGATCTGAAGGTGCGCGTCTACGGCAGTACTGGCGGTGGCAACCTACAAGGATACATTCGATGCGCTGCTGGACGGGCAACACCCCGTGGGGACAGTCATCAGCACGGACGTATGGGTTAAGATGGGTTCAGACTGGAAGCAAGACTCGCACCACTAATAAGCCAAGTGAAGCACTTTGCCCCGTGCCCACGACATAACCCTTGCCTTGCTCGGCTTCGACCAACATAAACCCGTCCCGATCTGAACGATCCCTCTGGCTTTTGGCTTTGCATCAAGGCTGAGGATGCGTCCCCGTTCGAGGCTTCGGCGGACCTGTGCTGTCGATTCCTGCCTCTTCTTACGGCTGCACGACCGGGAGCACAGCCTTATTCCCCGTATTCAAGCACTTCGGATGGCCAAAGCCAGACGGGCTTGTCCCCACGCCTCCAGACCCTGCGGGGGTTTGGCCCGTACCACCAGTGCCGTCGGAATTGGCAACAATGTCATAAATGATGTTGTCTGGATGGTTCGGATCGCCCGAGACTCCGCCAACCCCGAATAAGTGGTCGAGACCCAAATTGTGGCGGACGCGCCAGGCAACGTTGTGGTCTGTGCAGGAGGTGTCGCCGCTTACACCCACTCCGCCGACAATCACCTTATTCGTGGTGTACAGTGCAAGCCCGCCGCCGAACACGTTTACGCCGCCAATTTTGTTGCCCACCATAGGATCGTTCGCGGTGCCGTAACTCGATGACGGTCCCGCGTACGCGACGCTCGTGTCCACTGGATTGCTTTCCTGAAGACCAAACAGGCTGCCTCCCGGCTGCACGGCGCTGAACAGGTTTGCCGTGGAGAGGGCCAAACCCGCAGCCTGCCCCTTGCCGCTGCTAGTCGAAGAAGAATCGAGACTGAACGCGTTGGCTGTATTGGCCTTCTGTGCCGAAATGACCCGGCTGCCAGGCCACTCCGCACCCCGATTCATGCCGGAGAACGCCACCGCACATACATTGCCATCGCGGTCGACAATGGTTGCCCACATTTGGTTGTTGAGCCCGCTGCTTTCCGCCGACAGAGCGGAAGCCAGTGCTGCGTGGAGCGCAGCATAGTTGGGAAGATTTCCGCAATTATTACTGCCCCCTTCGTCGGAATTCGTCTGGGCTTGGGCTAAGGTGTTGGTGCATGTGATCGCCAGTAGCAGAGTGGCGACACAGTAAAGCAATCGTCTCTGGAACATGTTCACTCCTTGACTAATTTCCATGGCAGAGCCCGCGTGCACGTCAGTGACGTTTGTGCACCGGGGGTTCGGGCAAAGTACAACACCGTTTGAGACTTTTGATATTAGGAATGTTCCCTAGAACTGCACTTTTCCACAGCGCGGTTCCTACAGACCTCGCTATCAGGGCCGACTAAGGTGTCCGCTATTGAGACCACGACTACAGGTGAAGTGAGAGAGCAATATGGCCACAATCCTGCAGGCTTGCTCACTTACACGGCTGACGGCAGGGTGATGGCACATCACCACGGCTGGCGGACGCAAGCCCCTGTCAGTTTCCGACAACGTTGGCGCACCAGCCGAGGAGAGAGCCGAGGCGTTCGCCACGGGCATTTCAACGCCCGCAACCGGAACGGCAGTATGCAGGATTGGCCGCATCCATTCACCCGATCTGCGCGACAGTTTGCCAGGTCCCGCCTGCGCCAATTACAGAGAAGATTTCGTAAGGGCCGAGGCGTTGGCTCGGTAGAAGCGCCATCTGTTTCAAGTAATTTGGCGAAGTATAACTCTGAAAATGACTTCAAACGCACGCTTTTCGTCCGGCGGATTCCTTTCAGTTGAGTTGAAAATGACGCGGCTGCGAAAACGAATCCGGCCTCGTTGCAGCAACGAGAGCTGCACCATCGTAGAAAGTGTTGGAACGTTCTTATCTGTATTCGATCCGTCGCCCGCACCTCGCCGACCTTCCTGGTCCCAATGACTCGAAGGGCGGGATCCTCAACTGGGCGAGGCGCCAGCCAGTCGCAAATCTTCTTGACTCTCGTTTACCCAGGGAGTAGAAGCGCCCTGATCAGTCTCTGATGGTTCGGCCCTCTCCCTGGTCAGCAACGGCCAGGGAATCAACCAGCGGCAGGAGAAACACGGTGGGCATCGCCATGCGGCCAATCCGAATACCTGTTGTGATTGTGTTCTTGCTAGCGGCGGCATCTTCACTGCTTGCCCAGCAGCAGTACACGCCAGTCGAAGCGGAGATCGGCAGGCAACTATTTACCAACAATTGCGTCTCCTGTCATGGCCCGGAGGGTGACGCGGTGCAAGGGGTCGATCTGGGCCATGGTCATTTTCGCGTGGCATCCTCTGATAGTGACCTTGTACGCATCATGAGGAACGGCATTCCCGCTACGGGGATGCCTGCCAACAACCTTTCACAAGAACAGGCGAAGGCGATTGTCGCTTATTTGCGAAGCATAGCCGCCTCGGCTGCTTCCAACGCAATTCCTGCGGGCGATGTTAGCCGTGGCAAGGCCATTTTTGAAGGCAAAGGGGAATGTCTCAGTTGCCATCGCGTCGCTGGCGTCGGTTCGAGGCTGGGCCCGGATCTCAGCGGGATCGGCAGACTCCGTCGGAGCGTGGAGTTGCAAAGTGCTCTACTCGAACCGCCGGCGGAGGTGCGACCGAATAACAGATTTATTCGGGCGGTAACGCAAAATGGAACCACGATTACCGGAAGACTTCTCAATCAGGACACGTTTACTGTGCAACTTTTGGATTCGAAAGAGCAACTCGTGTCCTTATCGAAATCCAATCTGCGCGAATTCTCATTCGTCACCAATTCTCCGATGCCTTCCTATCAGGACAAGCTAGCTTCCCAGGACGTGGCTGATCTGGTCAGCTATCTGGCATCTCTGAAAGCGCAGGTGAACCCATGATTCGACGCACGCTTGTACTGATCTTAATCGCCGCCGGTTCGCTCCAGGCTCAGGTTTCTTTTGACCGGATTGTTCGGGCAGATCAGGAGTCTCAGAACTGGCTGACGTATTCGGGAACATTTTTCAGCCAGCGTCACAGCCAACTGACGCAGATTACGCCCACAAATGTCAAAGATCTGGAACCGCAGTGGATTTTCCAGGCGCGAACGGGAGAAGCATCGAATACCAAATTCGAAGCGACCGCGCTCGTTGTCGACGGCGTCTTATACACGGTCCAGCCGCCGAATGACATTGTGGCCCTCGATGCGGCAACAGGACGGCAATTCTGGATTTATTCGTACACGCCGTCGCCCCTCGCACGCCCCTGCTGCGGCCGCGTGAACCGCGGCTTAGCAATGCTCGGCGATACACTATTTATGGCAACCATTGATGCACATCTCATCGCCGTTGATGCCAAGGGCGGACGGCCGATTTGGAACATCGCTGTCGCCAAACCCGAGGCCGGCTACGCCTTAACGCTGGCCCCGCTTGTCATCAAAGACAAAGTGATCATCGGTACGGCGGGGGGTGAGTATGGCATTCGTGGATTCCTTGCGGCTTTCGAGGCAAAAACAGGAAAGGAGGTCTGGCGCTTCTACACCATTCCTAAACCTGGCGAGCCCGCTAATAATACGTGGGACAAGGATTCCTGGGAACACGTCGGCGCGCCGGTGTGGCTCACGGGCTCATACGATCCCGATCTTAATCTGACCTATTGGGGTATCGGGAATCCTGGGTCGGACTATAACGGCGACGAGCGCGGCGGCGACAACCTGTACAGCAGTTCCGTGGTTGCCCTTGATGCAGATACGGGCAAATTGAAATGGTATTTCCAATTCACCCCTCACGACGAATTTGATTACGATTCGGTGCAGATTCCCGTACTGGCGGACCTGGATTGGCAGGGCTCTCCGCGCAAGGTGATGCTGTGGGCCAATCGAAATGGCTTCTTTTATGTGCTCGACCGCACAACAGGCAAATTCCTACTCGGGAAACCATTCGTAGACGTGAGCTGGGCCAGCGGTCTTGATCAAAATGGCAGACCCATCCGTGTTCACGGCAAAGTTCCCAGCCGAGAAGGCACACTCATTTATCCAGGCAATCAGGGTGGAACGAACTGGTATTCACCCTCCTATAGTCCGCGCACGGGACTGTTCTACATACCCAGTTGGGCAAATTACTCTACCCTTTACGTTAAGCAAGACGTGGACTACGTCGAGGGTCTCAGGTTCGGAGGGGGAACGGGAAACGGTCCGAAAGCGGGGGCTGTTGTGGCAGGCGGTTTCAATTACCGGAAAGAAGAAGAAGGCTTCGGCGCTGTCCGGGCCATTGATCCACGCACGGGCGATATGAAGTGGCAATTCAAGATGAGCGACGTCACCGACGCCGGCATCCTCACCACGGCCTCGGATCTGTTGTTCACGGGCGGCCGCGAAGCCTATTTCTTTGCCCTTGACGCCCGCAATGGCAATTTGCTGTGGAAGTTCACTGTCGGGGCGCCAGTTGTGTCCGGTCCGATGACTTACTCGATTAATGGCAAGCAATACGTAGCGGTTGCTGCAGGCAGCTCGCTGTTCGCTTTCGCGTTGAGGCAATAACTCGCTGCGATCAGGGCCGCAGCGGAAGTTGAAACGCGGCCGGTGGTCACCGCAAAAAAGCCTGGCTTGTGGAGATCTCACGCCATCAGTACCAGCATATTCCGCGAATCCGCACGGCGACTTGCATGAGCGGGACCATAATGACAGTAAAGTGTCCGCACTGTAACACTCGTCAAAAAGTTCACATCATCGGACGACCAAGCGCTTCGCAAATCGCACAGTACGTTAAATGCCTGATCTGCCAGCCGCCGTTTGAAGTCATGCTTCCAGTTCCAGATAAAATCGTGGCTGGACCATTCCCCGGTTAAAACTTAGCTTGTAGCAGCGATTCTGTCCTTGGCGCTAAGCTTTGGCTGCCTTGCTGTCTTCGGCCAAGCGAACGATTTCGTGTTGTCCACTGCAGAGACCTTTGCTGCGGGCATGGTAGTACGCACTCCGTCCGGCGTACGGGGTCTGTTGGTTTAAGGCGTCGGCGAACTTTTCGGCATCGGCATGAGTCTCGAACAGATTAAGTCGCCGTAGCACATGCAGCGAGCACTGGGATGGAAGAACGTGCAGCCTAGCGCCGCGAAGCCGCCATTGCCAACGTGAGGCGCGATTAGGTAATCTTCATGACGCGATAGTCGCTAGGCTTCGACGCTCCACACTGAGAGATCGGTTTACTCTAGGTTTCAATCCAGAAACGTTGCGTTGGGTAATTGGCTTCAGAGTCTTTCTGATTGCGGAATTTGATCTGATTTCTGGTTTGCCGTCTCGCCTCAGTTCCAATTCGGTCCAATGGGATGTGGCCGCGAATTCAGAGGGCAGTCGGAAAACAATTCTCGTCGGAGGTCTCACGGCGCGATTCAAGGATCAGGGCTGACCCTCTTTACGCAATCTTTGCCTCAATCGATAGATAGGCGGCTCGCCCGCGTCGCCCGCTCAGCATTGGCCCCAAAGAATGGCTGACGAGTAAAGCACGCCTGTACCGCCCGCCGCTCGCACTCTGGCACGCCCGTAACGAAAATGGAGTTGGGAGGCGGGGATGGAAAAGGGATACGCAGCGGAATTGCCACCGAAAATCCTTATTGTGGACGACCATCCTGCCGCGCGAACAACCCTGCGCGAACTCTTGGATTGGCATTCCTTTCAATTTCAAGTCTGCGGGGACGCCCAGAACGGCAAAGAAGCCATCGAAAAAGTTATCGAGTTGAAGCCCGATATTGTCCTGCTGGACATCAACATGCCTGTCATGAATGGTATCGCAGCCGCTACCGAAATCCGGCGAATCGCGCCCTCCACAAAGATAGTGTTCTTGACAATCCACGATGGTCCGGTATTCAAGGCCGGGATGAAGCTGTGGGGACATGGGTTCGTGCCCAAATCCGCAGCCGGGACCGATTTGATCCCCACTTTGCAGCGCGTTGCCGGAATCACGGCTAATGAGATGACGATTGAGTGTCCACACTGCAAAGTGAGGCAGAACATCCACGTTTCCGTGCGCCCCGGATTCGCCAAGAAGGAACGCCAATACATATCCTGCATCAACTGCCATAGCGAATTTGATGTTAAGGTCCCTGATAAAATGGGTCCCTTCATTGCGTAGGCCCAACGTGCCTGGTGATTAATTACGGCCAACGCGTAGATAATCGCGTGCGCCGGGCACGCAAGCGCGGACGCCAGGAGATGTTCGAGAGCTTCAGAGATCGCAGTGCTGCCGCTGTCTCCCCAGCTTGACGCCCGACGGTGCGATAGATAGTCCGCTTCATTGCTGGTGGCTGCCTCGTTAACAGGAGCCCCCATTAACGTGTTCGAACTACCTCTTCTGAACTGGTTTCGGAAGAAGGCCCGGGAGTGTCCCGCCCGAGAGGATGGCAATCGCCTAATTTTTCCCGTCACCATGCCAGCGCGAATCTTCTTCGGGCCCGGCGCTCTATTGATGGTCACTGCTCAAATTGCGGCCTTCTTCATTTTGGGGATACCACTGTGGGAGATGGTCTTGCCTCACCGCCGCATGCACCGCCCCGTGGACAGTGGATTCTAGCATACTGCCATAATCAGGGGTTGTCATGCGCATTCGGAGCATTCGGAGTAATTCAATCGATCTACCCCTATGCCAAAGTTTCAGGGGCCGGGCGCCATCGAATCCACTGGAAGGGCTGATTTATTTCATATCAGCCTTTATCACAAGAAGCGACGTACGTTTGTCGGGTTTGTCGAGACCTTGCCTTGACAAGCTAAATGCCAGTGTTAGCATAGCCTTCCCTTTTTTTGCAGGCTGGAGGCGTGGCGTGATCAAGCTCGACATCGTGAACGCAGTTGTCACCCGTACGAACGTAACGCGCACTAAGGCCGAGCAGGCTGTGGAGACGGTCTTTGAAACGATAAAGGGTGCCTTGGGCCGCGGCCGCCGGATCGAACTCCGCCGCTTCGGCGTCTTCAACGTCAAGCCGCGCAAGACGGGAATCGGCCGTAACCCTCGCACCGGTCAGGAGGTTAATATTCCTCCGGGTAAGGCCGTTCGGTTCAAGCCAGGCAAAGAGCTGCAATCGATCTAAACCACGAGGGCTCGTCCCACTCGTTTTCCAGTTCGGCTGCATCCAACTCATATCCCTATGCAAGATGAATCAGAACCGATACCCCTAGAACTCCAAGGACCGGAACCCGGGCCATGGGCGCCGGCGCGTGCCCTAGTTTGGCCTCGGGAGCCTCGTCCCCTCCGTTCGTTCGTTGTGGCCGTCGGTCTTTTTGTTGTCACAGCGTTCTCTACACTCGCCGCTGGAGCGCAGTTCGCCACCTCTTACGCTGCTAATGAGCCGCCGGGATTCGATCGTTTCTTCTCCGATTACTTCCGGCCCTTCGCAGAACCACAGCTTTTCATCTCGGGCATCCCGTTTGCGGTGACACTGCTTGGCATTCTGCTTGCCCATGAACTCGGCCATTTTTTCGCCTGCCACCACTACCGTATCAACGCGACTTATCCTTATTTCATTCCGGCGCCCACCTTAATCGGTACTCTGGGCGCCTTCATTCGAATCCGCTCGCCAATTTTTAACCGCCGGGCTCTATTCGACATGGCGCTGGCGGGTCCACTGGTGGGCTTTTTGGTTGCGGTCCCTGCGCTCGCCGTGGCTATCCTATTTTCGAAAGTCATCCCAGCCGCCGAGGCATCTTCCGCCCTCGTGTTCGGCCAGCCGCTGGCCCAACGGCTGCTGGAACTCGCGCTTCGGCCCGGCGTCCCTCACGCCCATCTGTTGCTGCATCCGGTGGGACGCGCCGCGTGGGTGGGGCTCTTTGCAACGGCACTTAACCTCCTTCCGGCCGGGCAACTGGACGGCGGACACATTCTCTACGCAGTGGCGAGCGAGTGGCATCGCCGCGTGTCTTTTGGCGTGGCGCTGCTGCTCGTGCCCTTGGCGGTGAAGTTTTGGGCTGGCTGGCTGGTTTGGGCGGTTTTGCTGGTTGCCATTGGATTTCGCCACCCGCCTCTGATCGATCGCTGGGAGCCGCTCGATCAGACCCGGCGTATCTTGTCCGCCGTGGCGTGGACGATTTTCATTCTGTGCTTCATGCCGGCACCATTCGTCCTCTGAGGTCCCCCCTCACAACAGATTCACCGGATCTACATCGATCAGGATCGCGCGATCCGGGATTCCCTTCTCCGAGCAAAAGGCCAGGCATTTGTTCACAATCTTATTGAGGGCTGCTCTCCGGCTGGATTTCAGCAGGAAATGGAAGCGGTATTCGCCTTTCAAACGCGAGAGCGGAGCGGCCGCAGGTCCCAGTATCTTGATTTCCGATATTTTTTGGGATTCAAAGAAGGCTTCGATCTGCCGGGACCAATGAATAGCCTTTTCCAGTTTCGCGCCGCGGACCAAGACGCTCGAAAGCGCGACAAATGGCGGGTAATGCATCAATCGCCGAAAGTGCAGCTCCTTTTCGAAAAATGAGACATAGTCCTGGGAGGCAGCCGTCTGAATTGCATAATGCTCCGGATGATGGCTCTCCACGATCACTTGTCCGGGCAAGCTACCGCGGCCCGCACGTCCGGCCACTTGGGTCAGTAGCTGAAAGGTTCTTTCCGCCGCCCGAAAATCGGGGAAACCCAATTGTGCGTCAGCCGAAGCAACTCCAACCAGAGTGACCCCATGGAAGTCGTGTCCTTTGGCAACCATTTGTGTCCCCACCAGAATGTCCATGTTGCCAGCCGCGAATGCGCTGAGCACCTCAGCGAAGGCCCGCTTATTGCGCACGGCATCGCGGTCAAGGCGGGCGATGCGAGCTTGCGGAAAAAGCGTCCGCAGGTGTTCCTCCACTTGCTCCGCGCCTGCGCCGACAAAATAGATGTGCTCGGAATTGCACTTTGGACAGGCAGTCGCTACCCGGCGAGCGAAGCCACAATAGTGGCACGTCAGGCGCTCACGCTTTTTGTGATAAGTCAGGGCGATGCTGCAATTCTCACAAAGAATCGTGGCGCCACAGCTCCGGCAGAGCACGAACCACGAATACCCACGGCGATTGATCAGAACGATGGATTGTCTGCCCGCCGCAAGTTCCCGCGCAATCGCCTCTCGCAAATCCTGGGAAATAGGGGTGGTCTTATGAGTGCGCCGGAAGTCCTCGCGAAGATCCGCGATCTGCACTGCTGCCATGGGCCGATTTTCCACGCGCGATCGCAGGTAAAGGAGCTCGTACTTACCTTCCCGTGCACGTTGATAGCTCTCCAGAGAAGGCGTCGCCGAGCCGAGCAAGGCCACTGCCCCTTCCAGCTTGGCCCGCATGAGGGCCACGTCGCGTCCGTGGTAACGTGGCGCTTCTTCTTGCTTGTAGCTTGACTCCTGCTCCTCGTCGATGACGATCAATCCGATGCCCTCTAAGGGTGCGAAAACCGCGGAACGCGTCCCGACCACGACGCGCACTTCTTGGCGGCGCACTCGCCACCATTCCCGGGCGCGTTCCTGGTCGGAAAGGCCGCTGTGCAGCACGGCTACCGTGCTGCCGAAACGCGCACGGCAGATGTTGCTAATCCATATGGTCAGGGCAATTTCCGGAACCAAAATGATCGCAGCGCGGCCGAGGGCCAGGGTGGCTTCGACGGCGCGAATGTACACCTCTGTCTTGCCGCTGCCCGTCACGCCATACAGTAGTGCAGGATGGAACGTACGCGCCCGCAACCAGCCCTCGATAGCCTCCACGACATGAGTTTGTTCAGCATTCAGTGGGTTGACAGGCGGAATCAGATCGATCGCGAAAGGCGCCTGTTCAGGAACCAAAGGCTCTTCCGATACGACTAACTTGCCCTCCTTCACCAGACGCTGAACCACAGCCCGCGATACCGCCGCCGCCTTCAAGAGGGATCCCAGCGCCACAGTCCCGGCGCTCTCGGCAAGGACTCGATGAACCCTATGCTCCACAGGGTCGGACTGAGCAGGAACAGCCTGATCTCTCCAGGCAATCATCTTCTGCATCCGCACTGCGCGATGTCTGCCTGCTCCACGTACTACCAGTTCCTTCCTGCGCAGGAGGCGACTCGTTGCTGCCAAGTTACCCTTTATGTTGCGGAGAATCCCATCGGACACAACGCCTCCGCGGGTTTCCAATAGCTGCAAAAGGGTTCGGTCCGCGGATTCAACTTCACTCGGCACTGCCAATGATCGCAACTCTTGCAAGCGTGCGCGGCCCGCATCGCTAATCTGCCATTCGCGGTCAAACTGCAACTCGACAGCCGGCGGCAGCATGGCGCGAAGCGTTTCGCCAATAGATGACAAGTAGTAATTGGAGATCCAGCGCCCGAGTTCTACCAGGGAGGACGAAAGCGTGGGCACGCGATCGAGGAGCTCTGTGACATTTTTGAGCGAGGCCCCATTCGCACACTCGCCGCGTTTGAGTACAACCCCAAGTATGGCTCGATTGCGGAACGGCACCACAACACGCGCACCGGTTACCATCGGTTCATCGAGGGCCTCGGGGACCCGGTAGGTGAAAGTTGTGCGCAGCGGGAGGGGTAAAGCCACTTCACAAGTGCGAACCATGGGAGTGGCCTAGTTTAGCAGCCACAGCAACCGAAAACGACCAGCTCTCCCCGAGGACTTTTCAGGCGCGCTTTTCTTTGTGCGGGGTAAGTCCGAGCAAAACCATGACCTTCTTCAGATCAGCCCAGACTTCCGGCTTCGCGTGGGGATTGCGTAAGAGATACGCGGGATGATAGGTGGCTATCAATTTGGCGCCTCGAAAATCAATCCACTGGCCCCGAAAATGCGAAATGGATTTGTTTGTATTCAACAGAGCCTGAGCCGCAACGCTTCCGAGGCAGACGATGACCTTCGGATTGATGTTCGTAAGCTGGCGTAAGAGAAATGGGAGACAAGTGGCAATCTCATCTTTTTCAGGCGTGCGATTTTCGGGCGGGCGGCATTTCACTACGTTCGCGATATATACGTCGTCGCGGCTGAGGCCCATGGCCTTGATCATCTGTGTGAGCAACTGGCCCGCGCGGCCAACGAAAGGAATTCCTTGCACGTCCTCGTCATGTCCCGGCCCCTCTCCCACAAAAACCAACTCGGCATGCGGATTGCCGACGCCGAAGACGATGTTCGTCCGGCGGCGGTGCAGTTTGCAGCGTGTACAGCCCGCCAGTTCGCCACAGATACGTTCGGAATGGAGGGGCGACTCTGTGCAGGCGGCGCAAGGTTCGGTTTGACAGATTCAGCTGTCTCTTTTTCGTGTGTTTCCGTCACTGCTTCATCCATCGAGCCTCGCCATGGCGCACGATCGCGATAGAAGGCCCCGATGCCTAAATCCTCGTAATAGCGCAGCCAGGATCGCAGTTTTTCTCTGTTGGAAGGAGAAAATCCCAATTGCATTACGCCTCAGCGAGCTTCCGAGGAACTGCCAACGCCGTGCCTGGAGCGGCGGAGCTCCACGATTTCGTCGAGAATGCGATGGGCCACTTGAATTTTGGTCAGCTTCGGCAGAGACCGCTCGGAGCCATCGCTGCGGAAAATGGAAACAACGTTTGTGTCATGGTCAAAGCCGGCTCCCGGAGCGGTTACATCGTTGGCCACGATCAAATCTGCCGCCTTCTCCTTAAGTTTGCGCCGGGCATGCTCGGCCACCTGCTCGCTTTCGGCTGCAAAGCCGATCAAAACCCGCTCCCCTCTGCGCCGCGAAACGTCAGCCAAAATGTCCGCGGTGGGCTCGAATTCAATGTTCAGGCGCTCTGTTCCCCGTTTCAACTTGCTTCGGTAGGGCATGACCGGCCGGTAATCGGCAACCGCGGCAGCCATCACAACGACTGTGGCGCGCTCCAAATTCTCCAGAACCGCGCGGTGCATCTGCTCCGTCGTGCGAACATTGATGCGCTCGACCCCCACCGGTGCCTCTAAGGATACTGGCCCACTGATCAGGACCACGCGCGCCGCGCGACGCGCTGCGGCCTCCGCCACGGCGTAACCCATTCGGCCGGAAGAGCGATTGGTCAGAAATCGGACCGGGTCCAGATCCTCACAAGTCGGGCCGGCCGTCACCAGCACTGTTTCGTTATCTAAATCTCGCCGGATGCCCAGCGATTCCAGTACTGCGTCGATGATCGCTTCCAATCCGGCGAGGCGCCCGGCGCCCGTCATGCCGCAAGCCAGATATCCCTCGTCCGGTGCGACCACGTGCACACCGCGCCCACGCAGTATGTGTACATTTTCGCGCGTCGCAGCGTGCTCCCACATATTCACATTCATGGCGGGAGCCACAATTACGGGTGCAGTAGTCGCCAGGTACAAGGTAGTGAGGAAGTCGTCCGCAACGCCATGCGCTAGTTTTGCGATGATGTCGGCCGTCGCCGGTGCGATGACCAGCGCCTCAATGCGTTGTGCGATCGCGATATGCTCAATGGCGCTTTCTACGTTCGCGGGCGCCTCGGTTCCGAACAATTCCGTAACGACTTTCTGTCCGGTCAAGGCTGCGAACGTCAGCGGCGCAACAAATTCCTGCGCGCTGCGCGTCATCACCACCTGAACTTCTATTCGCTCCTGTTGGAGCCGCCGGACCAGCTCGGCTGCTTTATAGGCCGCTACTCCTCCGGTAACACCGAGCGCGATACGCATCCCTGGGCGGCGCTATTCTTTCCGCCGCTTGCCGTCCTTTTCCGCGCCATCCAAGTCAGGGGTGCGATATTCGAGTTGGCCGGCGCTGAGTTCTTCCATGGCTACCCGGGTGGCCTTATGAGAACGAGGGTTCGTCAGCAGCGGCGCGGCGCCGGACATCAATTGACGCGCGCGCTTCCCCGCAACCACCACGAACGCGAACTGGCTATCTGGAGCCTGATTCAGAACGGCCATGCGTTAGGGACCTCCAAAGGACTCGAGAATCTTGCCAAGCCGTTCGTCATTGTCCCGCCGGCGGCAGCGGGAGGCCAGGGCAATGGCTCGCAGTTCATCGCTGGCCCGTTCGAGATCGTCGTTCACGACCACAAAATCGTATTCTGCCGAACTCGCTATCTCCTGCCGCGCACGTTCCAGGCGGCGAGTTATAGCCTCATCGGGATCCTGGCCGCGGGCACGCAGCCTGCGCTCAAGATCCTGTCTAGACGGCGGGGCAATGAATACGGCAATAGAGTCCGGCAATTTTTCTTTCACTTGCCGTGCGCCCTGTACGTCGATCTCCAAGACCAGATCGAGCCCCGCACGATGTGCGTCGTCCACTTGTTTCCGCGGCGTGCCGTACCAGTGCCGCCCGAATACTTGCGCGTACTCGAGAAATTCGCCGGAGTCGACTCGGCGCTTGAATTCCGCGTCCGTGATGAAATCATAACATTTCCCCGGGCTTTCTGTTAGGCGGCGCGGTCGCGTCGTGGATGAAATGGAGAACATCAGGCCCGGCAGTCCGTGCAGATTCTGCACAAGCGTGGATTTGCCCGAGCCCGACGGACCGGAAACGATAAGCACTCGCGGGGCTGAGCCGGCCATTTTTATTCTACGTTCTGCACCTGCTCGCGCAGCTTTTCGATATCCGCTTTGATCTGCAGTCCCAACTCCGTCATGTCGAGTCCTTGCTGTCCAAGCCCTGGCGTTTTTGAGAGCAGCGTATTCGCCTCGCGCTGCATTTCCTGCAGCAGGAAGTCCAGTTTCTTCCCGATTTCGCCGGCCTCTCTGATCAACCTGTCGAATTGATCCACATGGCTGCGCAGCCGTGCCAATTCTTCCGATACATCAGCTCTTTCGGCGAGCACGGCCGCCTCTTGCGCCACTCGAAGTGGATCGAGGGGGAGGGTCCCCAGCAATTCTTGCAGTCGTATGTTAAGGCGCTGGGCGTAGACGAGACGGCTTTGCTCAGAAATTTTTTCGAGCCGCGCCGTCTCATCTCCAATGCTCTTTACCAGAGCCCTCATGCCGCGAACGAGGGAGCGCCCTTCCTCCTGGCGCATTTCGTCGAGCCTGCGAAGAGCCTCCTCCAGGCACGCGGACACTTGCGCTCCGAGCTGCTCCAACTCCTCGTCCTCGAAAATCGCCGGCAATGGGCCGGACGAGGCCGCCGAGGTAACAACTCCCGGGAGGCGCAGTAAGGCCCCCAGGTGCGGCTCCGGCGCCAGGTTAAACTCTTGCCGCAGCTCTTCGATGGCAAGCAAATAGCCTGCTGCGAGTTTGCGATCGATCAGTAGGCCGGCTGATCTGGAAACCTCCAAATGCAACGTGAGATCCACGTGTCCGCGATGAACGCGTTCGCGCACCAGTTGCCGCATCCGCGGCTCAAGAGCTTCGAATCCTTCCGGAATGCGGACGCGCACGTCGAGAAAGCGATGGTTGACGCTCCGCAGGCTCACCCGCAGGCTCCAGCCGTTCTGCTCCGAGCGAGCCTGAGCATAGCCCGTCATTGAACGCACGGTTTCGGGCGCGGACCTGCCGTTCACGATTCCAAAGGACCCGCAGGGGAAGGCGCGGCGTCGCTATCCATGAATTGCAGTTCGTAAAGCCGGGCGTAGGTGCCGCTGCGCGCGAGCAACTCCTGGTGCGTACCGATTTCGGAAATGATTCCATCGTCCAGGACTACAATCTTATCGGCGCGGCGAATTGTCGACAGCCGATGGGCAATGACGAATACGGTGCGTTCCGTCATCAGGTTCGCTAGCGCCTTCTGCACCAAGAGCTCCGACTCGGAGTCAAGTTCAGAAGTGGCCTCGTCAAGAATCAGGATCGGCGAGTCCTTGAGCAAAGCGCGGGCAATGGCGAGCCGTTGGCGCTGACCCCCGCTCAGCCGCTGGCCTCGCTCGCCCAAAACGGTCTGATATCCCTCGGGCATAGCGGCGATGAAGTCATGTGCAAGAGCGGCCCGAGCCGCTGCATATACGCGCTCCTCGTTCATGCTGGGCTGCTGACAATAGCGATTTGCTCGCGTAACGAGCGCAACGTAGCGTCGCGCACGTCGATGTCGTCGATACGAAGGGATCCCCCGGTAACGTCGTGGAAACGCGGCAGCAGGTTGACTAGGGTCGTCTTGCCCGCTCCGCTCGATCCCACAATCGCCACCACCTCGCCCGCGCGCGCCTTCAAAGAGATGCCCCGAAGGATGGGCACTGCGGGATCGTATGCAAAACTTACGGTATCGAATTCGATTTCGCGCGAGAATGGCGGAAGCACGCGCGCTCCGCGATGGTCCTGCACCTCCTCTTGCAAGGCGAGAAACGCGAAGACCTGCGTCGTGGCGCCGTGGGTCTGCTCAAACTGCTGGTAGACGCTGCCCATCCCTTTCACCGGCTCGTATGCCTTGAACAAAGCGTAGACGAATGTGCTGAAGGTACCCATGGTCATCAACCCACGCTTGATCTCTTCGCGCGCGTAAAGCAAAACGAACGCGATCACCACCGCGCTTAGAACGTCCATGAGTGGCCCGCTGATTACAAAAGTGCGGATCCAGCGCATGTTTTCATTCAACAACCACCGTGCTCGCTCCCGAAACCTGGCGATCTCAAAGCGCTCCATGCCAAACGCCTTCACCACCCGGTTTCCGCTCAGCGTCTCCTGGAGAATTTGGCTCAGTTGACCGAGATGTGATTGGCTCGATTCTGTCGATCTGCGAATCCGCTGGCCGAGTTTCCGCACCGGGAAGAGCACAACAGGCAGTAAGACTGCTGAGGCCAGCGCCATCTGCCAGTTCACGACGAACATCACAATCAAAAGGAAGAAGAGTGCGAAAACGTAGCGAAAAGAAAGAGCCAGTGATTCCGAAAGTGTGATCCGCGCTCGCTCGACATCATTAATGACCGCGGAGATCAGCCGGCCCGTAGGTTGCCTCTGAAGAAAATCGATGGGTTGACGTACCAACTTTTCGTAGACCTCATTGCGCAGATCGGTAATCGCCGCCTGACCCGCGTACTGTACCTCGACGACCCCAAAGTACTCCGCAATCGCCTTGACGATGAAAATTACGACTAGGGCGATTGAGAAAACTGTCCAGCCCCAATGGATGCTGGCGGGCAGAAAGGAATTGAGATAAATGACGTGATTGCCGGGAAGTTTCACGAGCGGCAGGTTAGGATCATCGCTCGATGGATTCAGGATACGGTCGACCAGGGGCGTAATCATCAAGGCGATTACACCCTCCGCCATACCCAACAACGCCAGTGCGAGTACGCCCAAAAACAATCGCACGCGGTATGGCCGCGCGTAGCGAAGCAAACGCCAAAGCTCGTGAGTGTGCTCTTCCGCTCTCACTCCTCACTCGTTCCAATCTACGTGTCCGAAGGCCACGTTACGAAGCACAAAAAAGAATGTCAAGCCGCCCATTTGTCAAGATCGCGATGGACTACCTTTGTGGTATAGCCCCGCGTGGCCAAAGAGCGACGCACCGCCTCTGCCAGCATGACGGAACGATGACGCCCTCCCGTGCACCCGAAGGCGATCGTCAGATAACTTTTGCCCTCGCGGATGTAATGGGGAATCAGATAAGTCAGCAGACTCTCGAGGCGCCGGAGGAATTCACCCGTCTGGGGGAAGGATCGGATATAGCGGGCCACTTTGGGATTGCGTCCAGAAAACTTGCGCAGCCGGGGAATAAAATGCGGATTGGGCAGAAAGCGCACATCGAAAACCAGGTCCGAGTCTAGGGGCAAACCGTAGCGATATCCGAAGCTCACCAGGGAAACCATCAGCGGCCGTTTGCTTCTGCTTTGAAACCGATTGACGATGAACTGCCGCAGTTCATGGACATTAAACCGCGTCGTGTCGATGACCACGTCAGCCAGTTTCCGAATTGGCGCCATCAAACGGCGCTCACGGCTCAAGACTTCGCGCACAGGCCGATCGTGACCCAGCGGATGCGGGCGCCGCGTTTCGCTGAAGCGGCGCAGTAGCGCTTCATCAGACGCTTCGATGAATACCAAACTCGCGGGGACGTCCCGGCTAATCTGCTTATACAGAGCCGGCAGCCGCTCGATCTGATTACCCTCGCGGGCGTCGACCAAGAGCGCGGCGCGCTCCACTTCGGAATTGCCGTAAAAGTTGAGTTCGCTGAATGTTGGGATCAATTCCACAGGCAGGTTGTCCACGCAGTAATAGCCGAGGTCTTCGAAGGTCTTGAGAACCGTGCTTTTTCCTGAGCCGCTCAGCCCCGTCAGAATCACCAGTTGGCGGCCGTCCGAAGCGGCACTCTGTTTCACGTTGGCCGTGCCTAAGCCTTCACGCGGCGCTGATGGGTGCTGGGAATGCGCAGATCTTCACGGTATTTGGCCACCGTGCGGCGCGTCACTTGAATGCCGCCCCCGGCCAGCTTCTTGGCAATTTGATCATCGGTAAGCGGATGAGCTCCATCTTCTTCGTCGATCATCTTTTTCACCAAACGCTTCAGCGTTTGTAAAGACATGCCCGCGCCCTCTGGGCCATTGACGGATTCACTGAAAAACGACCTCAATTCGATCACACCTTGAGGCGTATGCGCATACTTGCTGGAGACGGCGCGGCTGACGGTGGACGGATGCACGCCAACTTCCTCCGCCACCTCCTTGATCATCATGGGCTTGAGATGATCCGCTCCATATTCCAGAAATTGCTCCTGGCGCTGGATGATCGACTGGCAGACGCGCAAGATCGTGTTCTTGCGCTGTTCAATGCTCTTCATAAGCTGCAATGCGGCGCTGAAGCGCTCTTTGACATAGTTGCGCACGTCGCGATCAGCGGCGTCGCGGGCCAGAAGCCTTCGGTAGACATGGCTCAACCGAAGCTGCGGCACATCATCTTCGTTCATAAAAACATGCCACCCTTCATCTATTTTGCGGAAGTAAACATCGGGCTCGACCAGCCGCGCCTGCGTCTTGTTGTAGCGCAACCCAGGGCGGGGATCGAGGCCGCGAATCACTTCCATCGCGCGCTTGACCAGCTCAATGGGACGATTCAAGGCTCTCGCGACTTCCTTGAGCTGGTTCGCCTGCAGCAGCTTCGCCAAGGGGCTCTCCGAACTCTGCTGCTCCTCTTCGGTGGCCGCCATGGGCCGCTTGGGCATGCATTCGGAAACGATCTGATGAGCGAGGGCGTTCTGAGGATCGAGCGTTCGAAGTTGTGTGAGCAAGCATTCCCGCAGGTTGCGGGCGGCCACGCCGAGCGGATCGAACTCCTGAACGGTGGCTAAGGCTTCCTCCACGTCTTCCAGTGAGTAGCTGCCGTTCTTGGCAATCTCCTCGAGGGACGCCGTGAGATAACCGTTTTCATCGAGATTCCCGATAATAATGTCGGCAATTCCACGCACGGTTTCATTGCAAACCGTCACACTTAATTGCCAGCTCAGGTGCTCGGTCAGTCCCTGAGGGGAAGAGATGAATTTTTCGAACGAGGGCTTCTCGATGACTTCGTACTCGCCGTTTCCATTCCCGCCGCCGCTGTCCAAGTATTGATTGAAAAAGGAATTGATGTCGAATTCATCAAAAGGGTTTGCGGGTTCGGTCTCCGGGAGCTTCTCTGTTTCAGCTTTAATAAAGGCCTCTTCGGTGTAATCCTGCTCGGCCGTCGGGCTCTCGTCGGTCATCTCTTCGAGCATCGGATTGGCCACCATCTCCTGGTTGATCATTTCGCGTAGCTCTAACCGGTTCAGAGCCAGCACGCTCACCATCTGGACCAAGCCTGGCGTCAGAATCTGCTTCTGCGCGACCTTGAGATGGAGTTTGGGTTGGAGCCAACTCATGGACGTTAGTTCAGGCGGAAATTATTGCCCAGATAGATGCGGCGCACTTCAGCATCTGTGCTGAGTTCGCTGGGCGTTCCGGCGCAGAGGATCCGACCACCGTGCAGAATGTAGGCGCGATCGGCCACGGCCAGCGTCTCCGGAACATTATGATCGGTGATGAGGATGCCAATCCGCGCTCGACTCAAGTCCATAATAATCTTTTGAATATCCACCACGGCCAATGGGTCGATTCCCGAAAACGGTTCATCCAGAAGGATGAAGGAAGGGTTCAGCACCAGCGAACGCGCGATTTCCAGCCGCCGCCGCTCTCCCCCAGAGAGCGTATAAGCCCGACTGTGTCTCACCGTTTCGAGCCCCATCTGTGCCAGCAGTTCTTCTAAACGATCGCGCTGCTGCTCCGCCTTTAAGGGAAGGGTCTCCAGAACTGCCAGCAGATTTTCCTCGACGCTCAGCTGGCGAAAGGCCGAAGGCTCTTGGGGAAGGTAACTGATACCGCTCCGAGCCCGAAGATACATCGGAAGATCAGTGATATCTTCCCCGTCAAGAAGGACACGCCCCGAGTCCGGGCGGGCTAAACCAACGAGGATGTAAAACGTCGTGGTCTTTCCTGCACCATTCGGACCGAGCAGGCCGACTACCTCACCCTGGCCGACCTCCAGGTCCAGGGCGTTAACAACCTTCCGTCCCCGGTAAGACTTGCAGAGGTCGACGGCCTGGAGTTTGAACATATCCCGTCATTTCTGGACCTGGTGCAGCGTCAGCGTTCGCAAACCTTCCGCCGAATCGATGTTAATGCTATCATCGCCAAAAAAGAAGGTCAATTGACGCCCTTGTGTGGCGTTTCCTGAAGCGTCATAGACCGTTGGAGTGCCGCCCGAAAGTACGAATCTGCCGTCCTCAGCCGTATAATCCGCGCGGCTGGCCTTAGCTTGGCGCCCTTGCTGTTCGACTTTGACGCTGCCGAATGCCGAGGCGCGGACCAGCTGCTGACCTGTCCCAACCCCATTTGTCCTCCCACCGGCCGGTTTTCCAGCCGCGCTCACATCCGAAGTCGCTGCACTTCCAGCCAGAGCAAAGAAGAAGTCGACCACGTCCGCCGTCATCGACCCTTCCTCGGAATGCGCGCGAACTTTCTCTTCCATTCGCCCGCGACTTTCATCGCTCTGGTAGGTTAGACGATTGCCCTGGGCATGCCAGAACTCGGGTTTGCTCGGTCCTTTGCGGGAGTTTGATCGACTGGGACTAACTGAAGGGGCTTGCGGAAAAACTGCATGAACCTTACCGATCGCCATCAGCGTGTGAGTCTGGCGATTGAGTTCTATGATGTCGCCTTCAACAATGGAGTCTCCCTGCCAAAGCCTGGCGTTTCCGGAATATACCGCTCGACCTGTTTTGCTGTTGGCGTCAAGCCGCTCTCCTAAGACCCGGCCGGGTCCGGGGGCAAAATTGACGAATTGACTGCCTCCGCTCGAGCTCTCGACAGTTGCCACCCGCCCGATCGCGTGGAGTTCGTTCGTAGTTTGATTGAAAAAAGCGCTCTGTGCCGTGGTCCTGGAGGTCGCATCGGTGAGTACGACAGATCCCTCCAGCAAAGTCGCGTCACTGGTGCGCTCGAAATGCGCGCGCTCCGCCTCAGCTGTTTCATTGTCTTCAGACAGTTGCACGTTACCGGTTTGGTCTGCAATCGACCATCCACCGCCGGGCGCAAACTGAACCACCATTTCCTTCGAAGTGGTCTTTTGCAGTGAGGCTTCTCCAATCTGCCGTTCGAACTCGATTCCCTCCGACCCGCGCAGCTCTCGTAAGTCATTTAGGCCGGTAAAATCCGCCTCCAAATGCTGGCCGCTTAGGCGCATCCGCTCCTGGATCGGCTTCCCAGAAAGCATCCCTGAATCCTGAAACTCTGCAGTGCCTGCAGGCGTTAAGGCGTGCTTCAGCCTCGCTTCGCCTCCCTTCTTGGAAGGAGTGAAATCCAGGCGCAACATCGACGTTTCCAGATTTCTTACTGCCCCTGCTCGAATCGAGCGCGCACTGACCCGTCCCGTGGCGACGAGAAGCCGCGGCTGATTGGAGACCGGATACAGTTCCGCTCCCACACGATCTGCTTGTAACTGATCCTCACCGTTTGGGTTTTGCGCAATCGCGTGCACTCCGCCTTCGGCGACAATCGCCTCGATTCGCGTGGGCGAAACCATCGCTGTAATGGTCTCCGCTCTGAGAGATATACGCGCGGGGCCATCGCTTCGCAGCTCCGGCTGTTCTGTGGCGATCAAACGGCGAGCATACATATGCTCGTCCAACTCAACGTCAAGTTTGCCACAAACGAGGTCAAAATTGGCTTGGTGGGCGTGCACGGGTCCGAGTAGATGAATCAGACGCTGATCTCGTTCGAAGGTCATGCTGCTTCCAGAAAGATTCAGCACCTGCACCGCCGTCTGAGAGGCACGGTCGGCCGGATCCGCTCCATGCAATGCCAGCTCGACGGCACTGAGAAGTTGTATTTCGCCTTGCTGCGCTTCATACCGGAAACCCACCCCAGTTCCTTCACCTTGCGAAAACCGAAAGCTCGCCGGGCGATCCGTCGTCGCTAAACCCGTCTCATGATCAAAAGATACGTGGCTAGTTGCGACTTGTACCAGTCGCGAGCCATCCGCTTGCTCGGTCTTTCCGGCCGGGACCTGCTGGTCAGAGGCTCGGTCCAGATCGATCTGTACATCCCCGGCGCAGCTAATGTTTTCCGACGCGTTCAAATAGTCGCAAGTACGCGTGTGCAGATTGTCAAAGCGCTCACCCGCACCGCCGTACGCGGTGATCCATACGTCCTCCAGCAGGCTGCGGCCGCCTTCCACGAATTGGGTCGCGCGCGAGGCCCGCACTGTGAATTCCGTACGGTCACCCACCACCTTAGAGAAGGTAAAGCCCGCAGAACGCTGCTCCACGCTCGATGGCACAGCCGCTGGCACGTTTTTCCGCGCTTGCCGTGATTGCCAATCGCGTGCTCCGTAGACACAAGCTACGAGAACAGCCAGCACAATAGCGATAACTGCCGACCAACGTGCATAACGCGCGGCTTCGGTAGTGCGCATCGAATGGCGCCTCGCGATCTTGGAAGCTCAGTATAGGGAGAAGGTTTGCGCCGAACAACCCTCATTCAGCCTTTTGTTTTCGATACGGCAGTTCGTTTTTCGAAACAATCCGGACCCGCAGAACCCAGAGACTTGAGCCGGCAAGGTGATTTGCGCGGGACGCCGCGCGATGCGATCGAACTTTGCGAAGATTACGGGAACGTACAAACACGATGCGATATCGAGACTAGCATTCTTGGTGTCTTCCCATCAAGGCGATCTCTGAAACTGCTGAAGCTGCATCCGCAAAGGCGACGGTACTCGCGATTCACGGGGTGGCTAGCAGGCCATGTTTGGCGGCGGCGACATTGTCTCGGCTGCTGTTCTTAACCATATACATTGCCTCATCAGCGAGGTGCAGCAATTCCGCTTTCGTCCTGGAATCGGTCGGATAAGAGGCCACTCCAGCGCTCGTCGTGATCCGCACGTCCAGCGCTTCCGACGTGAGCCAATGAGATTCGCGGATCAATTTGTGTAACCGCCGGGCGACCACGCAGGCATTTTCTTTGGATGTCTGGGGAAGCAAGATCACAAACTCATCGCCACCATACCGAAATGCGAAATCGATGAGGCGGCAGTTATCGCGCAGCACCTGACCGATTTCGGCCAGTAACTTCGATCCAGCCAGATGGCCATGCGTGTCGTTCACGGCCTTGAAATGGTCCAGATCCAAAAAAACCAGGGAGAATTCATACCCGTAGCGTTGCGAGCGATAGATTTCCGTTTCCAGAATAAAGTTGAGATGACGCGCATTGTACAGATTGGTGCAGTCGTCGGTGATGGTGAGCTCATGAATGCGCTGCACGTGCCGAGCGTTCTCCAACGCAATTGCGGCGAAGTCCGCTAGCGCCTCCAGAAGCGCCAAATCGCGATCGTGAAAGCCATCCATGTCCATGCAGTTGATGAGCTCAATTACGCCCAGACAATGGTCTCGAAAACGCACCGGGACGGCCACAATAGACCGCGTTTCCATCTTCGTTTTCTCGTCGACTTTCCCAAAGAAGCGCGTGTCTTTGCTTACATCGGGAACGATGA
Organism: Acidobacteriota bacterium; assembly: GCA_003223325.1. Classification (GTDB taxonomy): domain Bacteria; phylum Acidobacteriota; class Terriglobia; order Acidiferrales; family UBA7541; genus Palsa-189. Next base: position 8,341 of record QHYS01000075.1, on the reverse strand, counting down.
CGGCTTGCTGATTCTGCGCTACCCATCCCGCGATGCCCTGGCCGATCTTGATGCGCACATCCTTGAGGCCATGGGCGTTCTTGCCGATCGCCAGCTCGAAATAGAGCTCCTGTTTGACTTCGTCGACGAGCAGCATGGACCAGGTGTCCGGATGGAGAAATTCGTCGATCTTCTCCATGATCGTGCGCAAGACTTGATCGAGTTGCAGCGATGAGGTGAGAGCCTTGCCGAGTTCGTGGAAAACGGCCACTTCGCCGGCTTCCCTTCCGTCTGCATGAAGGCCGGGATTGCGTCGGCGTTCAACGCCCGTAAAGACTTTGCTCTCCGACATTTTCGCCTATGAAACCTTGCACGAAACTCTACTTCAGCGGAGCAGACCGTAAATTATAGGCATCGGCGGAAACGCCATGCAATGCCCATTCTATCCAATGTTTCCGATTGGTTTCTCCTCTGACCTCTGGTTTCTGTTACGAAGAGAGGTCTTACAGCAGGTTTGACAGGTTTGGTCTGCCCCGCCTAGTATGGCCGGGAAATCTGAGCGAGCGACGCCTGGCATGAGTAAATCTGGTTTTGGTGAACGTCTCAAGCGAGAGCGCGAATTGCGCGGCGTCTCGCGCGATGAAATCTGCACGGCGACCCGCATCGGCACTCGTTTTCTGGAGGCGCTCGAAAACGAGCAGTGGGGGATCCTCCCGGGAGGCATCTTCAACCGAGGTTTTATCCGCGCTGTGGCTCGGTTTCTTGGACTCGATGAGGACGATCTGTTAGCGGAATATGATCTGGCCCTTAGCGAACAGACTGCTCAAATCGAGGCCAAGCCGCCGGTGCCACAGGCACCCCCAAGGCCAACAGCGGGCCGTTCGATGTGGCTTGGGACACTCTATGTGATCATTTTGCTCGGAACGGGCTGGCTAGGCTGGACAGGGCGTTACAAAACGATTGGCCAAGCCACAAAGGAACGCAATAGCGCTCCGTCAGCCGTTCCGGTAGCCGCCCGTCCGGAAGGAGCCAGACCGAACCCTTCCGCCGAGAACGCGGCGAGCACGACTTCGGCCCCACTGGCCGCCTCGCCCAGCCCGTCTGGAACTGGGTTCCCAGGACTCGAACTCAAAGTTGAAGCAGGTAAGGAAACCTCCGTGAGCGTATCTGCTGACGGCAGTAAAGTCTTCGAGGGTAGCATGATCGCTGGCCAGAGTCGCACGTTCACGGCGCAAGAAGCCATCGATATCTCCGCAAAAGATGCGGGAGCTCTGCTATTGGAGCTGAATGGCCAAACGCTTGCTCCTTTGGGTCCGCCAGGACAGCCCGGCAATGTCACTCTGACTCGCAGCGATTTGAAACCAACGGGCGGAGGGGCCGATTAGCTCTGAGATATACGAGGAAGTACTCTCCGGCCGCACCACACGTGAGCGTAAGATGGCCGTCTGCTCGGGTTCTGCCGGACTGGCGCCGGCCGAACGTGCTGAATTGCTAACTGTGCTCTCGGAAGATGCCGATAACGCAGTCCGGGAACGCGCTGAAAACGCCCTGCTCGGCCAACCCACAGACGCATTCGCGGCCGCGCTTGCTGGCGATGCCCCCGCAATGCAGCTATTTCGTCATTGCGGACGGAATCTCGTTGATAACCCTGCGATCGCCACGGCTCTGATCAAAAGCCCGCGCTGTCCGGTTCAATTTCTGACCTCCGCGGCGCGGGCTTTGCCCACTTCCACGGCTCAGGAACTGATGCAGGATTTGGATCGGCTTAGCTCCAATCGCGCGCTCGTCGCCGCTCTGGTGGGATCTCCTTCGATTACGGCGGAACAGCGTCAGCAGCTGGAGGAATTGCTGGCAGATAAGCCCGAAAGTGAGTCGACATTCGCCCAGGCCGTAGCTGACATCGATGCCCCAAGCGAACAGCGTGCCACGCTCCTGCAACGTCTCGCGGGCATGCGCGTGGTCGAGCGAGTGCAGCTCGCGCTTAAGGGAAATCGAGAAGAGCGAATGGTCCTGATTCGCGATCCGTGCAAAGTTGTGCAGCGGGCCGTGCTGCAATCTTCGAGACTTACGGATCGTGAGGTGGAGACGTTTTCGTCAATGGCCAGCCTGACAGATGAAGTATTGCGCATCATTGCCAAGAGCAGGAATTTCCGCCGGAACTATACCGTGGTCATAAATCTGATGAACAATCCCAAGACGCCATTGGATGTCACTCTCCATATGCTGCCGAATATAACCGCGCCGGATCTAAAAAAACTTGCCTCCAACCGAAACATCTCCGATACCTTGCGCACTGCGGCTATGCGCCTACAGGTTCAGCGGAGCCCGAATCGTTCCGGATGAGAGGCCTAAGAGTGTCTCGAAAGTTCCCGCACTCAAAACCGACGTCGTGCTGAATACAAAGGGGTTAGCGCGAGAGCCTGTTACCGGCCCGCTGCGACTTTCATTAGGTTTCGCGGGCCGCAGGCCCTAATAAAGGACAGGGCCGAAGGTCAATCAGCAGCGATCCCCAGAGTCGAGGTTGTCCACGGGATGCCGTAACTACGTTGTACAAAATAAAGGGATGAGGAACTCTCGCCGCGCTGATGCGGCTGCAGCTCGAGTAAAGGCACCTCCGCGGGGCAGCGCCATCGTAACGGCAAGACGATCGTCCCAATTCCACGGCTGACGTAAATTTGCGTACAACCCAGCCGGTCCCAGCCCATTTTGAAGCGCATTTTCTCGGGAGACCGTCCGTACACCGTGCCGAGCAACGGCAAGTTCACTTGGCCACCATGCGTGTGTCCCGCCAGTACCAAACCAATACCGCGGCATGCTGCCGCCGTGACCAGTCGGGGATTATGCGCGAGGAGAATGGTGGGTGAGTCCTCGGGGATGCCACGCATGGCCTCTCCCAGATCCGCACCGTAGCCATAGTCGTCCACGCCGGCCAGATACAGCCTGGCCCCGCGCCGCTGTAGTAGCCGGTGCCGATTCCGTAGAACTTGAATGCGCCGCCGCCGCAGAGCTCTCTCCAATGCGTCCGCGCCTACGCGGAAGTCATGGTTCCCGAGCACGGCCACGACGCCTGCGCGCGCTCTAAGGCCGCCGAGTATTTCCGCGACCGGCTCGATCGAGGATCGGGAATAGCTGACGAAATCACCGGTCAGCGCAACCAGGTCGGGTTTCAGTCTGTTCGAGACCTCCACCACCGCGGCGACTTGGTCGAGCGGCACAAACAAACTGTGGTGAATATCGCTTAGCTGAAGTATGCGGAAACCGCGAAACCCTTCCGACAGGTCACTGAGCCAGATTCGCTGCGCAGTAATCCCTAAACCACCGCGGAACCGATGTACCGCATCACAGTCGCGTACCGATTCGCTATGGATAAGGCGATAGTTAGTTCGTGGACGGGCGAGGTAGCGGTTACGCAGTGCTGCCCAACGACCGAGAGGCGGGGACATAAGCAAGCTTCTCATTTTTTCAATAATGGCACTCCGGGACCGGTTTGCAAACCGTTGATGCCATTCGAGGCCGCTTACGCGCTAAGACGTGGCGAGAGTAACACTCTGGAACAAAGCCCGTCAATCAAACTGAAACAATCCGGAGGCGCAAGAGTTATTCTGCGCCTGGAGCAGACGGTTTGGGGGGCAGCTCTAGGCCATCGACAATTCGCTGCCGTACCTCTGCTCCTGCCTGACGCAGCTCCGAGTGGATACGCCCATTCGAAGCCAGCGTTTCATAATCGCCGGGGCGGTAAGGCTCACCCGAGAAGTTGGTCACCAGCCCTCCCGCCTCGCGGACCAGGAGGACTCCGGCCGCCGTGTCCCAAGGGTGCAAACCGAACTCCCAAAATCCATCAAAGCGGCCGCAGGCAACGGAAGCTAGGTCCAGTGCCGCCGAACCGTCGCGGCGCACTCCATGCGAGCGTAATGTAAAATTCCAATAGTAGTGAATGTTCGGGTTCCGCTCGCGTTTGGTGCTGGGGAATCCAGTAGCCAACAAACTCGTTGAGAGATGATCGATGCTGGAAACTCGGATCCGTTTCTCGTTCAGATAGGCACCTTCACCTCTCGAGGCAGTGAAGAGTTCTTTTGTGATCGGCTGATAAATCACTCCCACCTGCAGCTCCCCAGCCTCCTCAAATCCAATCGAAACTGCAAAGCACGGGTAGCCATGGGCAAAATTGGTCGTGCCATCAAGAGGATCAACTATCCAGCGATGGCGCCCATCGCCCTTCTGTCCGCTGCCCTCTTCCGCCACGATAGCGTGCTTGGGGAAGTAGGTTCGCAGCCGGCCGACAATCGCCTCCTCGGAGCGGCGATCGGCCTGCGTAACCAGATCCGCCTCCCCCTTGTAGCTGATTTTTGCCGGGCGATCGAACTCGCAAAGCAAGATGTTGCCGGCTTCCGTCGCCGTCTCCACAGCTACTTCCAGGACTTGATTGCCCATTCGCAATGAGATTGCGGGCCTCAGTTCGCAAGCCCGCCACTATAGTAGGACTTCCGATAGCGCACCTTATAGTTCCCTTTGACTCGGACCTCAATCGAACGATAAGTCCCCTGCGGCGGCCTCGGCTGCGGGTAGTATCCCAGCCGGTATTGCGTCCGAAGCTCCCGGTTAATGCGATCGAATATGGCGTCAAGTTGCGAAACCTCGTCGGGGTAGAACATGGCTCCGCCGGTGCTATCGGTAATAGTCTCTAGGGCGTGTTCGCCGGCAGTGTTTCGGCCGTTCTCGCTCTTCACAGGACGAATGACAATCGTGTAAAGCAGCGCCTCGGCGCGCAATGCGGCGCGGCGGGCGGTTTCAAAATCGGCGCGGCTGGTGGTTTCACCGGCGTCCGTGATCAGAATCAAGACTTTGCGGCGATCAGGCGGCGCTTTAGCCAAAGCATCGGAACCAAGGTATACAGCGTCGTAAAGTGCGGTGCCATCGCCTGGGATCACGCGTCGCACGGCTGCTTGCAACTGCGCCACGTTACCCGAAAAGCCGGCCAACTGTGTCACCGTGTCGGCAAATTCAAAGATTCCGACGCGATCTTCGGGTCGGACAACCTGCCCGATAAAATGCGCCGCAGCCTCTGTCTCGAACGGTAGCTCCTTGATTTCGCTCAAGCTGGAATCGATCATCAGGGCTAGATCTAGAGGCTGCTGGGTATCCGGCTCGAAGACCTCTATCCTTTGCGACTTGCCCTCTTCGTAGATCTCAAATTGGTCTCCCTGCAGATCTGGCACCGGTCGATTATTCTGGTCCAGCACGCTCGTAATCACGCTGACCAGACTCACGTCGACGCGAATGGAAGAACGCTGCTCGGTAGCTCGGTTTTGCGCGTGAGAATGGGTAATGTACGGTAAAAAGGGCCCCGCCATCAGGCACAAAAGAACCATGTCTGCCGGGCCTATGTACTTGGTTCGAGAGATAGGCAACAAGAGCTGACGCCCAGGATGGCGTCTCACTTGATAGATTCCGTTTTCGGCAAATTGGATGGCAGCGGCGGAACTTCCCCTGGGGCCCAAACGGCGCCGTCCTCAAAGTACTCTTTCTTCCAGATCGGGACCGTGCCCTTGAGCGTATCAATGCCGTAACGACATGCTTCAAAAGCCTCCCGGCGATGCGCCGACGTCACAGCGATCAGAACACTTGTCTCGCCGATCTCCAGGCGCCCCAAGCGGTGAACCAGGGCGACAGCGTCGGCGCCAAATCGACTGCGCATTACCGCGGCGATGACGCGCATTTGCTTCAGCGCCATCGCCTCATAGGCTTCGTATTCGAGGTACAAAGTACTCCGTCCACTGGATTCGTTGCGCACGATTCCTTCAAAGATGACAATCGCGCCGTCCTCAGGAACCTTCAACTTGGCGCTGAGCTCCGCCGTTTGAATCCGTTCCCGGACAAGCTCGATGATGGCCTCTGCGCGCGCTACCGCCGGGGTTCCGGCACCCCCACTCACCGGCGGCAGGAACGCCACCTCATCACCCGTGGCCAGAGGTGACGCCCAGTCAGCGAAGGTCTGATTGACGGAAGCAACCAGGGAGTGGCGAAACCCGGCCAGCCTTGGATAGCGCTGGCCATAGCTTGTGAAGAGATCTTCCAAGCGTGCGCCGTCGGCCATTTCCGCGTAGTCCTCGCTGCGGCCCACGATTTCTTTAAGCTGCCCAAAGAAGAGCACTCTCACGCGCATGAGCGTATTCTATCCGTTTCCGGAGGAGACAGGGGTTCATTTTCAAACCGCCGCGCTCCAGGTCCGGTAGAAAAGTCCTCGAATCACTATAACTACCAACCAGTAATTACTTGACGGCAGGCCGCCTCGGCCATACCTTTCTTTCGATTGCCAAGCCTATGGATCAGAGAGTCCCTAAGCGGGACTCGAGAAGTCGGAGTCACTCAGTGAAAATATTGATCTCCGGGTCAACCGGCCTGGTTGGATGTGCCGTTGTGGATAGCCTGAGTCGTCAGGGTCATGAGGTGACTCGATTGCTTCGCGCGGGAACCAAACTTCGCAAACACAAAAACCCATCTTCCCAGGAGCTGCCTCGGGCACTCTGGAATCCTCAATCCGGACTCCTCAATACCCGAGCGGAGGAGGTCGATGCCATCATTCACTTAGCCGGAGCGTCAATTGCCGGGCATCGCTGGACGGCAGCATGGAAACGTGAACTGAGCGAAAGCCGAGTGGCCGCGACGCATCACTTGGTCGCCTCCCTGCGGCAACTTCACCGCCCTCCCCAAATATTCATCGCTGCGTCAGCCATCGGCTTCTATGGAAATCGTGGTGACGAAGAACTGACGGAATCCAGCCCCGCCGGAACTGGTTTTCTGGCGCAGTTGGCGGCTGATTGGGAAACAGAATCGGCCCGCGCGGCAGATTTAGGTGCGCGCGTAGTCATTTTGCGTTTCGGCGTCATTCTTGCTAAACAGGGAGGTGCCCTTCCGCGCATGGCCTTACCGTTTCGCCTCGGGGTCGGGGGAAAAATTGGATCCGGCCGCCAATGGATCTCTTGGATTACCTTGGAGGAGGTCATCGGCATCATCCGCTTCGCGCTGGAGACCAATCTTCTCAGCGGTCCTGCAAACTCCGTCTCTCCCAATCCGGTGCAAAATGCCAAGTTTGCTGCGACTCTGGGACGGGTGCTTCGCAGGCCCGCGATTTTCCCGACGCCTTCGTTCGCCTTGCGGCTGGCTTTAGGTGAACTGGCGGATTCCTTGCTCCTCGCAAGCCAAAGGGTCTATCCCACCAAACTCCAAAGGTTAGGCTATGGTTTTCTCTGCCCAGATTTGGAGCCTGCGCTTCGAGCCCTACTGAAGCGAGCGGGTTAGCCCTCTTTCGTTGCCGGGACGGTCATAACCAGTCAAGCGGCGACCATGGGCGATGCCCACTGCCGCCGGGTTCAACGATTTTCAGCGGGGAGTCTGTCTCGGTAGGTCAAACGGGCGGCGCCCAGATGGATCTCGCCGGAGGGGGGCGCATCGAAGTTCTAAGAGATAGTGCGGTTCAGTTAAATCGCAGCGCGGCAGGGGTACAATTCCTTACAAAACGGAGCACGATACAAATGCCATCGACGTTTCCGAAGGCTCGGCAGTTCGCATTACGGTAGATCCTCCTGAACCGCAGGGCGGAGCTCAGCCGGCCGTACGAGACGCGTCAGCGCTCAAAAAGCTGGACTGATCGTGTTTCTCATTGCCGCAGCCTTTCTTTCCCTCTTCTCTGGATTGCTGCACAGGAGCCCTCAGAAACACCGCAGCAGCTCGCGTCCGAGGTCAGCCCGCTTCATCCGTATTGAGTCGCGCATAAGTGTGGGCGATTCGCTCACTCACCCTGGAACAGAATTGACATCTTTATTTCCGCCCGGAATAATCGCACAATGAGGCGCCCTGAGGCTGTTCGGCGCGTTAAGACCTATTCGGCAGCCAGCGGCTACGTCTATCAATACTATTTTTATGAAGTGCAAAAGACGCGTCGCGGTTTTTCCGCAGGGACGGAGTACGTATACATGGTTTCCCGCGACCGCCAGAAAGCCTTCCCGCTCCGAATCTTTGTCAAGCAATCGGCAGTGGATAAGTGGGGACGTTCTGCAGGGCGCTTACTTTCCGGCACCGAAGAGTATGCCGTTGCGAAACTGCGGCTTTTTCAGGCACTTGACGAAGCGCAAGAGATCGAGGCCAAAGGGCTTGACCTTACGGTGGAGGAATCAAACCTCGATGCACTTCTTTCTCAGCTCGATCTCTGAAGGCGATTGGTAGCCCCGACGGGAATCGAACCCGTATTACCGGCTTGAAGGGCCGATGTGCTAACCGTTGCACCACGGGGCCACTAGTGGGCGAGAATGCGCCGCACAAATGCAAATCTTAACATAGTGCCTCAGCGCAATCGGGGCGGCCC
>QHYS01000353.1 GCA_003223325.1 Acidobacteriota bacterium | reverse complement strand
GGGTTCGGGCGAGGTTGAGAGCGCTCACCGTTATCTCATCCAAGCACGCCTGAAGCTTTCAGGTGCGTGGTGGAAAATCGATAACGCCGCTAAGATGCTCGCACTCCGAGTGACACGCGCCAACGACGACTGGAATGCCTATTGGAGCGGTCTTCACCGTCACGCGGCTCAAAATTGAGTCCCACTTTCAATTGCACCCGTGTTTGCGTGCCGTTTGCGTGCCGGGCACTGCGGCTTGAAAAAACCCAAAACATTACGGCGATTTACAGTTAGGCTGGGAGGCTCGGTTTGTTTTCGCGGCGTTTCGGCAACACATCTTTCGCGGCACGCTTGAACGTTAAGCGGCGAATTGAGACTCTGCATTGTCGAATCCAGTTATCACGCTCACGACCGATTACGGCACGAGCGACCAATTGGTGGGCGTCTTGAAAGGCGTCATCTTGCGCATCGCGCCGAACGCCAGCATTGTGGACATCAATCATCACGTGGTGCCCTTCGACGTGCTCGACGGGGCGTTGACGATTGCAGCGGCGTATCGCTACTTCCCTCCCCGGACCGTGCATTTGGTAATTGTGGATCCGGGCGTGGGTACGGGGAGACGTCCGATCCTGGTGAGCGCGGATCAGTATTATTTTGTAGCGCCCGATAACGGTGTGCTCTCGCTGATCTACGACCGTGAGGCTGCAGTTTCCGTCCGGCACATCACCGCCGAACATTATTTTCTGAATCCCGTGAGCAATACATTTCACGGGCGCGATATCTTTGCGCCCGTGGCGGCGTGGGTCGCAAAGGCTTACCAAACGGAAGCGATGGGCGAAGAGATCAGCGATTACGTGCGGTTCACCCTGCCGCGGCCGAAGGTGGCAGGTTCCACGCGGAAGGGTCTGGTGCTGCGCGTCGACGCTTTTGGCAATCTGATCACGAACTTTACGGCCGAGGACCTGCCGCAAGGCGCCAGCGCAGACAGCAAGATAAAGCTGCAGGTCGGAGGGAAAAGCGTCGAGAAATTGACGCAGACATTTGCACAAGGAGCCGCAGGGGAGCCGGTAGCGATTGTCGGCTCCAGCGGATTCGTGGAGATCGCGGTGAACAAAGGGCAGGCGGCGCGGGTGCTGGGAGTCAATCGCGGCGCCGAGGTGATCCTGGAGACATCTTAGACATAATATGTCGGCCGAAGGCAGCCGTTTGGGCCCGATACTCTTCGTGTAAACCCTATACCTCACTCCCACGAAAGTCCCGCCTTTGCGCTTGCACCCCCTTCATTGTCATTCCGAGCCCTCTGTCGGCGCGCTGTTTGCGCCTGAGCACTTCCTCGAGCGGGCGAGGAATCTCTCATGAGCTCTGCAGTGAACGAGCTTTGTACCCCCCTGGCGCGCCGATTTCACCGGGGTCCCAACGCGCGCCTCTCGATCGCGAGAACTCGCGCCGTAAGAAAAATCGCTTGTGTTGAGGTGGGGGAACCGGTGCCCCACGCGCGCCGCCTCGCGCGCGGCTATTGGCCGGCGTCTGTCAGCCGGCCGCGGCGGGATGGCGGACGGCGCGGGCGGCAGACGCAGCGGCCGTCAAGCGTTGCAGCTTGATGCGGGCAACGCGGTGGCGCTCCATCTCCAAAACAGTGAAGCGATAGCCGGCGAAATCGAAGCTTTCGCCTCCATGCGGAATGAAGCCGAGCTGTGCGAGGACGAATCCGCCTAGTGTGGCGTAGGCGCGATCTTCGGGGAGCTTGATCTCGTATTGTGTCTCGAGATCGCGAAGTCCCACGGCTCCGTCGAAAACCATGGCCATTTCCGGCCCCGAGCCGACGATCTGGGGCGCCTGTACGACGTCGAACTCATCGTGAATTTCGCCGACCATCTGCTCGAGCACGTCCTCCAGTGTAACCAAGCCCAGGATGCTCCCAAATTCGTCGACCACCATCGCCAGGCTGATGCGGCGCGTGCGCATCTCGATCAGCAAGTCGCCGGCTAACTTGCTCTCCGGAACGATGAGTAACTCCCGTAAAAGTCGCCTCAGGTCGAAATTTTGCGAGGCGCTTTGCGAAGGGGACTGGGCCGCGTCCCGTTCGGAGCGGCGGTCGCGTGCGGAAAGAACCGGCAGCAGGTCCTTGACGTGCACAAAGCCGAGCACGTGGTCCAGAGTCGATTCGTACACCGGCAAGCGGGAACGTTGCGTTTTGGCAAAGAGGGCCAGAATCTCTTCGAATCCGGACTCAACGGGCAAGCCGTGCACATCGGGCCGCGGGATCATGATGTCGCGCACGCGAGTCTCGCGCAAGTCCAAGGCACCGATAATGAGGCGCTCTTCCCCTGGGGCAAGCAGGCCGTGCTCGCCGGCCTGACGAATCTGCACTTGTAATTCCTCGGCGGAGTGCGGAATGGTGTGGCCGGCGGCGAGGCCGGTGACGCCAAGCGCGCGGACGACCTTGCGGCTGAGTCCTTCGAGCAAAACCACAGCCCAGCGAAACGTGGTGAGGTACCAATAAAATGGACGGGCAATTAGCAGCGAGGTGCGACCTGCGCGCTCGAGGGAAATCGTTTTGGGGACCAATTCGCCGAAGACCACGTGCAACAGGCTGAGAAAGGCGAAGGCCAGGATGATGGCAAGGCTGTGGGCCACGATCGCGGCCTGGCTGCCCGGCAGCCAATCGAACAAGGGACCAAAAAGCTGAGCGAACGCAGGCTCACCCAGGGCGCCGATGGCCAGGCTGGTGAGCGTAATGCCGACTTGCACGCCGGAGACGACGCGATCGAGTTGGCCGAGCAGTTCATGGACAATGCGGGCTCGGGGGTCGCCGCTTTCCACAAGCTGGCGCACACGCGAGGCTCGCACGGCCACGAGCGAGAACTCCGCAGAGGCAAAAAAGCCGTTGATGGCCACCAGCATCAACACGGCCAGGAGACGAAGGCCGATCATATTTTACAATTCTAGCAGTGAGCGCCTTCAAACGGTGCCATCCCGACCGAACGGGTGTCAGCGCGCGGTCCTGCGCGCGCTGAGAGCGAGCCCCGGCAGGGCGACAGACATTAGCCCAGGGCGGAACCGGGGTCCCGACACACGCCTCTCGAGTGCGAGCGCTCGGGCTGTGAAAAAAGTTGCGGGTGTTGGGGTGGTGGAAGCCCGCGGCCCGCGTTACCCATTCTCCTAAGCCCCGTTTTAAGAGCGGCATAGGCCATTCCAGTGTAGGCAGGCTCGCCCTCGACGGACGGAAAAACGTGCATGGTGGCGGGGGCGGCCATTGTGTCGGCTGCGCGGCGTGCATTAGAATGCCGCCGATGCGCGCGAGGACAGGGGCGTGAATTCGACTCCAGGCAACAAGCCCGAACCAGAGAAAAAGCAGGTGTTTGAGCAGTCCCTAGCCCGTCTGGAAGAGATCGTGCGCAACCTGGAGAGCGCCAATTTACCGCTGGATGAGGCCATGAAGCTCTTCGAGGAAGGTATGCAGCTTTCCCGCGATTGCCAGAAACAATTGGAGCAGGCCGAAGCGCGCGTGGAGATCTTGCTCAAGAAAGCCGGCGGCGAAATGGCGGCCCAGCCATTTGAACCGGAGGGCGAAGAGGAGACCTGAGCGCCCTCCGAAGGGATGAAGCTCCCCCACTTTTTTGAAGAGGACCACCGCCTCGTGGATGCCGAGCTCGAGCGCCTCTTGCCGGCAGACAACGAGCGTCCTTCCCTGATACATCAAGCAATGCGCTACAGCGTCTTTGCGGGCGGCAAGCGCGTTCGCCCGATTCTATGTATCGAGGCTTTCCGCATATTTTCGCGCGAGAGGGCTGCGGTCTTGCCCGTGGCCTGCGCGCTGGAATTTATCCACACCTATTCGCTCATTCATGACGATCTGCCCGCTCTCGACAATGATGATTTGCGCCGCGGGCGGCCCACTTGTCACAAGAAATTTGGCGAGGCCATGGCCATTCTGGCGGGAGATGCGCTCCTTACGCTGGCCTTTGAAGCGCTGGCTGGCGCGCCCGTGAATCCGGCTGAACGTGTGGATTTGATCCAAGAGGTTGCCTCCGCGGCGGGCACGCGCGACGGCATGGTGGGCGGGCAGGTGGCGGATTTGGAGGCGGCAGGCAAAGAGGTCAAGCCGGAGATGCTGGAATACATTCATCGCTCGAAAACGGCGGCTTTGATCCGGGCATCTATTGTTTCCGGAGCAATTGCCGGGGGAGCTTCGCGGGAAGATCAGGATCGGCTTCGTACCTTTGGCGGGCTGATTGGATGGGCCTTTCAAGTGACGGACGACATTCTGGACGTGGAGGAGTCTTCCGCGGCCCTCGGTAAAACGGCCGGAAAAGATCAGGCGCAGCAGAAAGCTACGTATCCCGCACTTTTTGGCCTGGAAAAATCGCACGAATTCGCCCGGGAGCTGGCGGCACGGGCCATGGCTGCACTAGAAAGATTTGGTACGCGAGCCGCAAATCTGCGTGAACTAGGCGAATTCCTCGTGTTGCGCCGCGCTTAAGAGTAGCGAAGGATGACAGTGAAGGCCCGGCCACATTTGGCAAAGAAGCGCCTCGATGTGCTGCTGGTCGAACGAGGTTTGATCGAGTCGCGCCAGAAAGCTCAGGCGATCATCTTAGCCGGCGAAGTGCGCGTTAACGGACAACGCGCGGAGAAGACAGGCGCGACGTTTCCGGTTGATGCGCAGGTCGAGATTGCCGGAAAGGGATCGCCGTTCGCGAGCCGGGCCGGGGACAAGTTGGATGGAGCCCTCCAGGATTTTGGCGTGAGTCCCTCAAATCGGATCTGTCTGGACGCGGGCAGTTCCGCCGGAGGCTTTACGGACTGCCTCGTGCAGCACGGCGCGACGAAAGTATATGCCGTAGACGTCACCATCGGCCAGCTGGCCTGGAAGCTGCAACGGGACCCGCGCGTGGTGCCGCTGGAGATGAATGTCCGCTATCTCGAGCCGGAGGATTTGGCAGAGCGCCCTTCGCTCATTACCGCGGATTTGTCGTTTATTTCCCTGAGCAAAGTCTTGCCGGCACTGGCATCGACGGCGCAGGAAAATGCCGAATTTCTGCTTCTGATCAAGCCGCAGTTCGAACTCGAGCGCGGCGAGGTAGGTGCCGGGGGCATCGTTCGAGACGCAAAGCTGCAGCAACGGGCGATCGAACGCGTCCGGAAAGCGGCAGAAGCCTGCGGCCTGCGCGTGGTGGGAGTGAAGCCCAGCCGCGTCCCGGGGGCCGCAGGCAATCAGGAATTCTTTCTTCACGCGGTGCGGAGTGCAAGCGTCAAAGCCCGCGGCTAAGAGCTATACTACGCGCTCAAGGAGAAGGGCATGGATCCGATCATCGAACGCCAGCGAGCCATCGTTGCCGAACATATACGGTGTGAAAACGTACATCATTGGCCTGGCGTGTACGACACGTTTGTACAGGATGAGCGTGCTTATTACGAGGTCATGCCGCTCGGAACAAAATTCCTGGGCATCGAAGGCGTGCGAAATTTCTACGGCGCCATCGCCGCCGCATTTCCCGATATGCACATCGAGGTGCTTTGCGAATATGACGTGCGTGGGTGTTCGATCCGCGAAGTGGTCATTACCGGCACGCACACGGGTGAGTACCTGGGCCTCAAGCCGCTCGGGAATAAGGCTCACGTCGAACTCGCGGCATTTTACCTCTTCAACGAGGACACCACGAAACTGATTGCCGAGCGCATCTACTACGACCAGGCGAGACTTGCCGCACAGTTGCAGGCGAAACAAGCTTCGCTGCCTGCCTGAACTTCCATGAAGAAGGCCGCCATATCGGAACGTCCCGCTGTTCAGGCTGTAGGCATTATTTCACGCCCGCGCCGCACGGATATCGCCGCGGTCGCCCCGGGACTGCTCACATGGCTGCAGGAGCGAAGTGTAAACGTCTTTTGCGATAGCGAAACGGCGGAGTGTGTCCCATTTTCTTGCAAGGTAAAGACTCGCGAAGAAATTCCCACGGTCTCTGATCTGCTGATCGTGCTCGGGGGCGATGGCACTCTGCTGGCGGTAGCGCGTCTATTAGGCGACCGCGATGTTCCCATTCTGCCGGTGAACCTGGGAGGCCTAGGCTTTCTGACCAGCGTGACGCTCGAGGATCTTTACCCCGCGCTCGAACAGGCGATCAAGGGGCGCGCTCGCTACAGCGAACGCGTCATGCTCGAATCGCGCGTGATGCGGCAAGAGAAGCCGGTTCACTGTGCCCGGGCACTAAATGACGCAGTCCTGAACAAGGCGGCGATGGCGCGAATCATCGATCTGGAGCTACGCGTCAACGGCGAATTCGTTTGCAACTACAAGGCGGACGGCCTGATTGTGGCGACGCCGACGGGTTCGACGGCCTACTCGCTTTCGGCGGGCGGGCCGATTGTCTATCCGGTGGTCTCGGCCTTTGTGATTACTCCAATCTGTCCGCACACGCTGACGAACCGGCCGCTGGTCGTTCCGGACAACGCGAAAATCGAGATCGGATTCGCGGCGGGAGAAGCGCCAATCTTTCTGACCGTGGACGGCCAGGTAGGAGTGGCACTACACGCAAATGACACAGTGGCTTTGAGCGCCGCTCCGGAAAGGTTGCGTCTGGTCCGTCCCCAGGAGAAGACCTACTTCAGTGTGCTGCGCGACAAGCTGAAGTGGGGCGAACGATAGCCCCGAGTCTTTTATCCTAGCTAGTTTCTGTCGCAAAACGCAGAATAGCCCGTCAAATCAGGCGTTTGTGCAAATTTTTTCGGATTTTTGCATTTTCCCCTTGACATGTATATGTGTGTTATGGCACATATATCCACATGAAAACTCACTCAGCGGAGTCCCCTGCCGAGGTCTG
>QHYS01000352.1 GCA_003223325.1 Acidobacteriota bacterium | reverse complement strand
ACGAACGAACCCTGAAGTCAGCGAAACGCTACCGAGCAATCGTCGCTTCGATCAGCCAGGAAGTTCACCTGGATCGGCTGCTTTACTTGGTTGCGAACTACGACATTTTGCAATTCGTTTCGGGCTTCTTCACCAAGACGGAGTTCCCTGTCTTCTTTGGTCTGCATGCGGATTGGCATTCGCATCTGCTTGAAATGCCAGTCTTAGACGGTCCTACAAAACGCTCGTTCCCATTGTGGCAAGCCTTGAATGGCGGCACGCAAGAGGCCAAGACAATGGCGACCACTAATGCGGTTGGCGTTTCTCGGGAAGAAGACGGTTGATCGTCGGAATCAATTTGGTGGCGGTCTCGGATTTCGGTATGAAAAGATCGTTAAAGAAAGCGAGCATCTCCGCCTCTTGCGTGCTGTAATAGCTGCTCATTAGGATGATTTTCGTTCGAGGTGCTACGCGGTGTATTTCTTTGGCTGCTGCCAGTCCGTTCATCCCCGGCATAACGATGTCGAGCACAACCACGTCGGGATCAATCTCAGAGACCCGATCAAGCGCGGCCTTGCCGTCTGCGGCCTCATAAATCTCCCAATGGGATTGCTGAGCTAGAAAACGGCGGAGTGTATATAGTACCAACGGTTGATCATCTACCACGAGGATTTTGGCCGGTGTTGACACGCGTCCTTCTTCCCCATTAAGGTGGAGCCCGGCGGTAGGGTAGCTCACTGTATATAGCCCTGTGCCTTCGGTCTTTGACATACCACGAACAGCCCATTCCCTTACAATTTTCTACGCAAAAAGAGGATGACAATTGCCGTAGTGGCAAACAATGACTGCGAGCTGTCCGCGAGCCGGGGCGAGCGGCAAAAGGCTCGGCGATCGTTGAGATTAGGCTGTGTGGCCATGGGTGAAGAAGACTTCAAGGACACGTTTGCGCGATTGGGAATCCAATTGATGACAACACACTGCGAAGGGCGATGGCTCCTGCCCCTATGTTCCCAGTGGAAGGCGGTCAGGGTGCCTGTTCAGATAGCCCGATATCACAAGGCTGCCTATTGCTCCTGGAGACGCCCTGGACTGCTTAGAACAAACCGGAGGAACCCGCTA
The DNA here is from genome assembly GCA_003223325.1 of Acidobacteriota bacterium. GTDB lineage: Bacteria > Acidobacteriota > Terriglobia > Acidiferrales > UBA7541 > Palsa-189. The sequence goes on along the minus strand of QHYS01000352.1, from coordinate 5,867 downwards.
AACAAGGGTGAAATTTCGACCTGACCCGCAATGGGCGCGTTTCGCGACGCGTCTGAAGTACGGCATCTCACCTATGGTCGTCCGCTCGATGAGCAGCTATATCCGTGCTGTAGCGATCCATGCCACGTTGTTGAACTGTAGGGGGGAGACAACATAATGCGTACAGCCCGGGTGCTGATTGCGGACGATCATGACATTGTTCGAAAGGGGCTCCGTGCGTTGGTTGAAGAGCGGCCACACTGGGAGGTCGTGGCCGAATCGACGGACGGAAGGGATGCTGTCGCCAAAGCGAGTCAATTCAAGCCGGACGTTGCCATCCTGGATATCAGCATGCCGTCGTTGAATGGCCTCGACGCCGCGAGGCAAATAGCCAAGTCCCACCCCCAAACAAGCATCCTAATTCTTACCATTGATGACTCTGATCAATTGATCGAAGATGCGCTCAACGCTGGAGCACGTGGATACATTCTAAAGGAGGATGCGGCGCATGATCTGGTGCTGGCGATACAAGCTCTCCTTTCAAACAGGACCTTCTTTACGCAAAAAGTTGCACGGACTGTTCTAGGCGGACTCACGGGGCGGAAGTCTCCGACTTCAGCAGGGGTATCTCGGCGGTTGACAGTTAGAGAACAAGAAATCGTGCAGCTAATAACTGAAGGCAGGAGCACTAAGGAATTCGCAAACGTCCTCAGTCTCAGCGTCGAGGCAGCCGAAATTCATCGGAAGAATATCATGCAAAAGCTGAATTGCCGCTCCGTGAGCGAGGTAGTGCGGTACGCTATTCGCAATCATTTGGCACAGCATACGTATGACTGGGCATAAACTCGAGAAGGTCCGCGCGGGTAACCGGGTCAGCATAGTACGGTGGGTGCGGAGTGATTCTCTCTCCAGCAGGACAATATCCGGCTTCACCTCCATGACTTTCTCGATGGCTTCTTTGCCGTTCTGGGCGTCCCCGCAGACTTGAAAGGAATGACCATCCAAGAGTTCGCGCAGCGTTGTTCTCGCGGCGTGGTGGTCATCAACGATAAGGATTTTAGGTGGCAATTCCGCTCCGTATCCCTTTTCCATCCCCGCCCTCCCAACTCCATTTTCTGTACGGGCGTGCCAGAGTGCGAGCGGGGGGCGGTACAGACGTGCCTTACTCGTCAGCTATTCTTTGGGGCCAATGCCGAGCGCAGGATGCGAGCGAGCTTCCTTAAACTGGCCTATAAGTCTGCCATCTTGCGAGCAATCTGGAGTGGTAGTCGGCGATCACTCTCATCTGTCTGGCTTAAGAATCGATGAAATTTCGCCATGAGTCGTGCTTCCTTTCCAGATCTTCGCCACGGTGGACCTTTGAGCGGTTTATACTTCGGGACGGGAGGCGGGTTCTCGCCATCGTAGAAAAATTGGTATAGCGGAATCCCAAGGGCTCGGCTCATTTTTCCAGCGTCTCAATGGAAGGTACTGTGTGACCATTTTCCACGCGGGAGATATAGCAACGCAGCAGCCACTACGCTTTTCGATTTGGCCCTGTGAGAATTTCTTTTTGTTCACGGAGAGTGCGAAGGCGTTCGCCAATAATCATCGCTCTGGCCTCATGTGAACTATGCAGGATTAGCCGGGCGCGAGAGGATACCTTACTGTAGATTGTGCGGTCACTTCAAAGAAAGTCAGCCTCGCCTCAGTGGCTATGGCTCTGGCGATTCCTCCAAAGTGACAACGGACTGCACGGGCGTTCGAGCTACATGCGTCTGGCCCCGGATTAATTACTGAGCGCCGAGCCGTGCACCATGGCTTGCAGTTCGTCCACAAGAGCACCATCCCACCAACCCCGCTTTACCTCTTCCCGCATGAGAGCAAAAGCGCGTTCGGGTGGCATCGCTTTGCGGTATGGACGATCCGTGGTAAGCGCGTCATAAATATCCGCGGTTTGGAGAATTCGCGCCGTCAGCGGGATGGCAGCGCCTTTCAAGCCGTCTGGATACCCACTGCCGTCCATTTTCTCGTGGTGGTGCCGGATGATGGGCAGGATGGATCGAAACGACTTTAGCGGCGAGCAGATACCGGCCCCGACAACCGTGTGCCGCTCCATGACCTGGCGCTCCTCGGGTGTCAGAGGGCCTGGCTTCAAGAGGATCTGGTCGGGGACCGCTACTTTCCCAATGTCGTGGATCACGCCGCCGCGGCGCAGCGCAGTGCGCTCCTCCTCGGTGAGGCTTAGGCGCTTCGCCAGCGCTTCCGAAGACTGGGAAAGACGGTCACAATGTCCCTCTGTATAGGGGTCTTTCGCTTCAATGCTCAGCGCTAGGGCGAACAGTACGGTCTCTGCATGCTCCAGTTCATCGGTGAATTGCTTGATCTTCAATAGCGACCGCACCCGTGCCAGCAATTCTTCCTTGTTCACCGGCTTGTTAATAAAATCATCCGCGCCGGATTCGATCCCCTGCATGCGGTCTTCGCTCGCTGACAGGCTGGTGACCAGCACGACGGGAATCAAACGCGTGTCCGGGTTCGATTTCAACGCGCGGCAGACGGCAAAGCCTGTGCGGCCTGGCATCATAACGTCCAGCAGGGCCAAATCCACTTCCCCGTTTTCCAAGACCTCCATGGCTTCGTCACCGTCTTGGGCATGCACGATTCGATAATTCTCGGCACTTAGAATTTCAGTTAAAAGGGCCCGATTGGCCTCAATGTCGTCGGCGATGAGGATCGTTTGAAATTGGTCTTTAGTGTTCGGCATGGTTCCTCCGGGCGTACGAGTTTTGCCTCACGTGGCATTGTCCAGCCATCCTTCCAGGATTGCTCGGTCATTTGGCTGAATCTGTGTAAAGGCGACGCCCATTCCCGTTGCCATCACGTTGGCAGTCACGTTTCCAACGGCTACAAACTCTGCTCCCGAATGGATAATCCGCACGCGCACTCGTGTCCCCTCAGGGTAGGGAGTGGTCGTCTTAACGAAACAACCCGACAAACTTAGGTCGCGAGTAAGTGAAACCAGTGTGTCTGGTTCGTCCAGATCGATAACTTCAGCGATTGCTCCAAAGTTATAGCGCCTAGCGCCACGACCTTCGTGCATCTATTGCCATCCTTAAAAGGCGGAAGACGGTTGAACATCTCTTCCAGACAAGGGCACAAAAAGAGCGAAGATTCAACTGGACAGGGCATCGCTGCAGCTTTATTCACAGGCTGACAACAAGCTGTCGAGAAAAGGGAAGGGACAAATGCCCAAGGCACTTGTATGAGGGTCAATACTTCAGGTCAAGTCAGCCAAATCCCTAAGGCATTTCCTGACAGGGCTCTCGTCTAGGGTTCCACCATCTTAGTGCGAATGGCATACCGCACCAAGCTGGCAACAGAGTCCAGTTTTAGCTTGAAAAAGATTCTTGCCCGATGCGACTCAACCGTTTTTACGCTGATGCCCAAGATGGAGGCAACTTCCTTAGTCGATATCCCGTTGGCAAGGAAAGTAACGATTTCGCGCTCTCGTTCCGAAAGGGTTGCGGGCTGAGAATGCGAAGCGATCTCCGCGCTTAATACACCCACCTGTATGATCTTTTCTCTTGCGTCTCGAATCGGAAAATAGGTTGCTATCCAGTGGCCCACATCCCGCCTCTTTGGAAGTTTTCCTGTGATCTCGAAGCCAGAAATCACTTTGCCCGTGTCGAAGACAGACTGCAATATAGGTTCAGCTTGCAGGGCCACATCGCCTGCAGCTGCGAATGCTTTCACCCATGTGGTTCCGCACGGGGATATGGTTTATTTTCGCGAGCGTTTCGTTCACAAATCGGCAGCGGAACAATCGGTCAAAAACACCAAAAGCGATGCTCGATGTGATCAGGCCGGTTACTACTTGCTCCGAGAAATTGGGTGCTCGGATGGCGTCGAAATCGATATCGGGTGGAGATACGATTCGCTTCTTATGTCGTGCTTTATCAGGTAAATCAATACCTGAAGCGATGCAGCGGTCGATCGCGTTTCGCTTTCAGGTGTTTAATTCTTGGGCATATGGCCACTTCGGCGCGGGCAAATCTTCTCTGGCAATTTCTCAGTATTCAACTGCGATAGCGCATCTTGTAGCAGTTCACGCCACGCCGGCGACCTGTGTTCCGCCATTGTCCAGCCCTCTAAAAAATCGTGAGGAACCCAGGGACCCTGGCCTCCGACTAGCTGTTGGCGTCACATCTACCAGCGAAAAGATGAAGTCCAGTTTTAAAACGGATTAACTAGATCCAGACGAAAGCCGACCCACACCGAAATGCCGGAGCGAGGTGCGAGGCGGATACACGGAGAACGGCGCCACATTGTCCCCAGAGGGCTTGTCAATTTCCGCGGGGAAGAGTCCCTCCGTCGTCGCCACGGCGAAGGAATTGCACTAGTCGATTGCGACCATATGAAGGAGGTGGAGGTCGCTCAGCATCTTCCCAGTGCCCAGCACCACTGAGGACAGGGGATCGTCAACGATCGAAACCGTCAGACCAGTTTCCTCCCGGATGCGCTCATCGAGGTTTTGCAGTAGCGCGCCGCCCCCGGTCAGCACGATTCCGTGGCCGCTGAGGTCACCGGAGAGCTCTGGTGGCGTGCGCTCTAGAGTGACACGGATGGCATTCAGGATCGTTGCGATCGGTTCGGAGAGTACCTCGCGGATTTCGCAGTCGCCGATGGTCACGGTGCGCGGGACGCCCTCGATGGTGCGGCCCTTTACCTCCATGGTGAGAGGTTTTCCCAGCGGATAGGCAGAGCCGATCTCTATCTTGATCTTTTCGGCGGTGCGTTCGCCGATCAGCAGATTGTGCTTTTGTCTCATGTGCTGCGTTATGGCTTCATCCATCTCGTTTCCGGCCACGCGCACTGAGCGCGAATAAACGATCCCGCTCATGGAAATGACGGCGATGTCGGTGGTGCCACCCCCGATATCCACCACCATGTTTCCTGAAGGCTCTTGAATGGGGAGGCCCGCGCCGACAGCCGCCGCCAAAGCCTGCTCGACCAGGTACACCTTTCGTGCGCCCGCTCTGTAAGCCGCTTCCTGTAGGGCGCGTCTCTCCACCGGTGTTATCTCGCCAGGAACCCCGATGACGATACGCGGGCGAACCAGAACACGGCGATTGTTTGCCTTGTGGATGAAATAGGCGAGCATCTTTTCGGTGGCTAGGAAGTCGGCAATCACACCACCTCTCATCGGCTTGATAGCCTCTATTTTCCCCGGCGTGCGGCCGAGTACGTCCTTGGCGTCGCGACCGACGGCCACGACTTCTCCTGAATTCTTGTTGATCGCCACGACAGAAGGCTCGTTGATGACGATGCCTTTGCCCTTCGCGTAAACCAGCGTGTTGGCCGTCCCCAAATCAATAGCCAGGTCAGAAGAAAACAAATTGAGGATCGACAGAGAACGGTACCAGTTCTTGCTCATTTGCCCGTTACATTGGGAAACATGGCCGTTGAGCAGCGCGTAGAACGGTCTCAATGTGCGCGCGGTCCTCGGGATAACGTGTGGCGTATTCACAAAGGCATCGCCAATGAGGAGGGAACGGCTATCAGATCGGGAATGCTTTCGCGCTCGGTCGTCGACGAAGTCGGTGGTTCGGCCTTATTGACGGTTTTTTTTTAATCTCTGGCCCGCGCTTCCGTTTCCGAGGCCGAATGGCGCCTTCGTTTCGCTCCCTTGCCCGGCCCGTGCGCCTCTGGCTCGATCCCAATTGCCCGAGAATACGCTTCAGTCTGCGCACGATCCGCCGCAGCTCGGCTGTACGCTGCGCCTCTGCGCCCGGCACGCCTCGCTCTGTCGGGCGCCCGCAGTCCGCGAAAGCGAGAGCTGGGCTTGCGTTTGTCCGTCAGGGACGTTAGCCGCAGGCGTTTGAGGAGGATGGTATAGAAAGCGCAAG
>QHYS01000069.1 GCA_003223325.1 Acidobacteriota bacterium | reverse complement strand
TTCGCCCTGCTCCCGACTCTAAGTTGTCCTGCGAACATTGCTCGAATGCGCTCTCGATTCCGCCGGAGGTGTTCGTTGTCGATTTTTCGGCTCTGCCGGCCGACACTATACACTCGCCGCCCCCGCACACGCAATCCGCCGCTGGGAATCAAACTGGGTACGGCTTATCGCTCATGGCTGGCGAGCGACGCCGTTTTGACTGAAAACGAAGTATGTAGGTAATATCCGTATCTTTCAATATCGGGAGTGGAGGATGGAACATGATGAACCGCTTTTTGGTTCGAACCGCTGCAGTTGCTTTTCTGTTTGCCGCAAGTTCTTTGTCGATGCTTCCTCAAGAGCAGGGTCTGCTGACCCAGAAGGCGATCTCCGCCGACATGGCGCTCACCATGGTTCGCGGCGCGCTGGAGAAGTGCCGGGGCGATAACTATCGCATAAGCGTGCATGTGCTCGACGTAGATGGACAGGTAAAGGCATCGGCGCGCGATGACGGAAGCAGTGAAGTGAATTACGAAGTGAGCCGCCGCAAGGCTTACACGGCGCTGACCTACAAACGGCCTTCCAGCGAGATGGAAAAATCGATGGCCAATATGCCAGCCGGCCGCATTATTCCGGATACGTTTATGGTCGGGGGCGGGCTGCCAGTCAAAGTTAGCAGTGACACGATTGGCGCGATCGGAGTTCGCGGCGCTCTGGGCAGCGACAAAGACGAAGCCTGCGCTGCTGCCGGCCTCGCTAAGATCGCCGACAAGCTCAAGTAGGCAGGCCGCACGTACGCTCACCCTCATATCATAGCGTTCGCAAACCGCCTCGACACTTCTTTCTATAGTCTTGCAGTGCAGTTTGGATAGTGCGATAAGCACTCGCGGCAGACTCGATCTCATCGACCTCCACAGGCTTCCCTTCCAATTGCTTATATTCCCGGAAGAAACAGCGAACCATCAAAAGCCGGTGCTGGGGCAGTTCGTGTGATTCGTGATAGGCGTTGAATTCGGGATCGTCAGTAGCGACAGCGATGATCTTATGGTCCTTGACACTTCGAATAGGAAAATCAATCGGTCTTGACGGGCCGCTCCAGAGAATAGGGATCTTTCGATTGACCTTCCGCGATTAGTGTACTATCACCCGGTCACAATTTTCAGGCCATCAAAGAAAGGATGGATTCTATGAGTGCAAGCATTACGCGTGGGGGATGGGTGTGCGCCAGTTTAAGAAGGGGTGTGCAAGCGCTGGGAGCAACGGTGGTGTTGCTTCTAATTTCTCTGCCTCTGTTCTCCCAAGCCAACCAGGGCACAATCCAAGGCGGGGTCTTTGACCAGACCGGCGGTGCCATTGCTGGTGCCACGGTATCCGTCATCGACGTCGCCCGTGGCGTCACGCGAGCCCTGACCACGGACGCATCCGGAGAGTACGTTGCTCCTAGCTTACTTCCCGGCACGTACACGGTTCGTGCCGAGGCCAAGGGCTTCCGGGTGACGGAGCGCAGTGGTGTGCTCGTGGAGGTGGGGAAGACGATTCGCGTGGACTTGACGGTCCAGCCTGGTGAGCAAACGCAAACTGTCACGGTCACCGGAGAAATTCCTGAAATCGATACCACAGACTCGACTCTGGGTGGCACCGTCAGCAATCAGGCGATCAATGCCTTGCCTCTGAATGGCCGCAATTTCGAGCGCTTACTGCAATTGCGGCCGGGAGTGGTTACCGAGCCTGGACACGGTGCAGGCAACGCAAGTACGAACGGCCGACGCACAGGAAACGACCTGTTGCTGGTAGAGGGTGTTGCTCAAATCGGGCCGAGCAATGGCACGACCACCCTCAACGCCGTGTACCGGACAGGAGATGCGAATTCGCTGGTTCCGATTGATGCCATCCAGGAATTCAATACCCAGCAGAATTATAAAGCGGAATACGGTTGGCGGGACGGCTCGGTAGTAAACGTAGGGGTAAAATCAGGCACCAATAGCATCCATGGTTCGGCTTTTGCCTTCGGCCGCGACTCCAGCGCCACCGATGCCAGCAACTTTTTTACTCCCGGCGTAGTCACCAATGCGACCGTGGAACAGTTCGGAGCCGTGGCGGGAGGGCCGATCATCAAGGACAAGCTCTTTTGGTTTATGGGTTACGAGGGGTTGCGGACTACACTGACGAACTCCGTGGTGGATACAATTCCGGCGGACGTGCTGATGACTCCAGCGCAGGACCCCAACAATCAGCTCAGCATGGTAAACGCGTGCCTAGCGTTGGGCCCGGCAAAGATCAGTCCGTTGAGTGCGCAGTTGGCGGGCTTGAACCCTACCACCTGCGTGGTGACGCCCGCTTCGTCTACCTTTGAGAATCTATTTCCCTTCAATCCGAACCAATCGAACAACTTTGCCCCCAATTTGGTGACTACGGGCCCGCTCAACAACGGATTCATTAAGGGCGACTATGTGCTGGGTCCCCACCACCATGTGAGTGGCTTTTATTTTATCTCCAAGTCATACCAGCACGTCGGCTACGATACACGGCAATTGCTGCCCCAATGGCAGGCGAACGTTCCATCCGATGTCCGAATGTACAACGGAGCGTGGACTTGGACTCCCAATTCCACCTGGGTGAACGACGCGCGGGCGGGCTACTCATATCTCTACGCGAAAACTCTTTCGGGAGACACGAGTATGATCCCGGCGAATCCATGGCCCAGCGGCTACGGATTTAATACCGGCGTGACCAACCCACTGTACGGCGGTTTGCCAGAAATCGATATCGGCGGTTTCCAAAGTTATTTGGGGGCGGGCCGACGCACGGGCTGGCGCGGACCGGAAGGCAATGCCACCTCCGCGGAAAGCATGCCTTCAAATTTGGCTTTGATTTTGTCGACGTCGTTTACGACAACAACGCATACAACCGAGCCAACGGCCAGATCAAATTCGCGGACTTACAAAGTTTCCTGGCGGGGACGCCGAAAAGCGGGACGATTCTGGTGGGCGATCCTAACTTGTACGCCCGGGCTCACTGGTACGCAGCTTTCGTTCAGGATGATTGGCGTCTGACCACGCGAGTCACGTTGAATCTCGGGCTGCGCTGGGAGTACAACGGGTCTCCTGTGGAAAAACATAACTATGACGGCAGTTTCAATCCCAACGTCAACCCGACAACGACTTACGCCGTGCAACAGGTGGGCCCAGGCGCTCCGCTGACGTCCTTCTATAAGGCCGATTACAAAGATTTTTCGCCCCGACTGGGCGTGGCCTGGGACGTTAGAGGCAACGGGAAAACTGTGGTTCGCGCTGGAGCGAGCATCCTGAGAAATCCTGTCGTTGCGGGCCAGTATATTGGTCTATCCCCTTTCGGCGCGAATGTTCCTAGCATTGGTTTGAATACCAGCGGAAAGGACATCAACCTTCACACCCCCGCTCAGCTGGCCCTCACCACCAGTCAATTCACTTGGACTGCCGCGGGACCCGTATTCCCGGGCAACCAGACCAGTGGCGTTACTTGTACTGTGGCCACACCCTGCACCACTCAGGCCGTGAATCCCAACTTCCGTCAACCTTATTCCGGGCAGTGGAATCTGGATATCCAGCGCGCCATCACCAATAGCTTGACGCTGGACTTGGCCTATGTCGGCGTTCACGGCGTTCACGAAGCCACCTGGTTAGACATCAACCAACCGCCGGTTGGTGCTGGGTGGAATACTCCCAACGCAATTCTTGGAGGTCTCAGCCCCGCCGCTTTCTGCATCGCGAGTGCCACCCACGCAAAGCCGTATGATCAGTGCGGCGTCCCAGGCAAAGGCGTAAACAAGATCGTTAATAATGCGATCGCGGCCAACGAAGCAGTGAGTAGTCCATATTATGCTAATTTTCCGTATCTCAACGAGATCGTCCAGCTCGGGAACCAGGACTTTTCCAACTACGATGGCCTGCAGGTCACCGTCAACGAGCGAACCTCCCATGGGTTGTCCTTCCTTGCGGGATACACGTATGCCCATGCCCTGGATATCGTCTCCGCCGATGCGACAGACCAGCAGCCTTATCCGATTAACGCCTACAATGTGCGTCTAAACTATGGAAACAGCGATTTCGATATCCGGCATCGCTTTACCTTCTCGCCGACGTACCTCATTCCAGGAATGAAGTCGCCGGGACAGATGCTGCAAGGTTGGTCAATAAGCGGCATCATGACCTTCCAGAACGGATTGCCCTGGTCTAATTCCGATGTCACGAATGACATCATAGGAACTGGGGAGTTTGTCGGGACCATTTCCAGCGCCCTGCAGCCCTGGAATTACAGCGGGCCTCCTTCCGCATTTAAAGCTGGCCCCCAAACCATTCCTCAGCTGAAAGGCAGCGCCGCCACGGCAACGTGCAAGGCTGCCGCAGAGGCTCCTTACGCTGGAGACGCGCGACTGGTGGCACTTGCCGATGCCGCGCTCGCGAATTATGGCTGCTACGCACAGGGCAGCGGGATTCTGACGCCTCCTGCTCTCGGAACCATAGGCAACGCCGGCCGCAACATCTTCCGCGTTCCGAACTACTACAACGTGGATATGTCGATTGGCAAGGAATGGAAGATCAAGGAACGATTGACCGCTCAGTTCCGGGCGGAGTTCTTCAACGTACTCAACCGCGCCGACATCACAGTTCCGGCTGCGAACAATTCGGGATTGGATCCAGGCGCGAATAGCCAGTTCGGCTGTGCCTGTGCCACGCTCGATGTGCAGGGCAACAATCCCGTCCTCGGCTCAGGCGGCCCGCGCCACATCCAGTTTGGTTTGAAGCTGCTCTTCTAGCTGTTGTTCGCTGCGGACAGCTTCCTGACAGAACAGAGAAGGGGCCTGATAGCATCAGTGAATTTAGTTTAGTGCAAATTCGAGCGAGCCTACTTCACATCATTATCAGCGCGCCCGCCGTTGTCTGCGCCAGTCTGACTGTCTCGTAGCAGCGTGCCATCGGCAAGGACAATCTTATTAATACGCCCCACAGGATTGCCGTTCTTTGCTGGGAACATGTAAACCGTGACGATGTCCCCGGGCTTCAGGGACGTTCTATTCCAGCCCATTAGGGCAACCGCCGAGGGGCTGCCGAGCTCTACAGACCAATGTGTGGCGCCGCCCGTGTCATCTTTGGCGTCGAAAAAAACAAGCGTGTGGGGATTCGCCCATATATATTTCGTGACAACGGCCCCCTTCATGACGACTGGCTTGCTCATATCGTACGCCGCAGCTCCGTGATGCGCGAAGAGAGGACTGCCGGTCGTCAGGAATCCAATGACTAAAGCGAAAGGCATTAGCTTGCTTGGCATGCGCCACCTCGGAGCTGGATTTGCGGTGATCGGACTTTTCACAGAATATTAAAACTCACTCGCCTCAGTCAACCGATCCGCCAGCAATGCCAGCAATGAGCCGGCGTCCCGAGTGCAATAGGGTTGCCTGCTTTAACTATTTGGCGGATATGCTGCTGCCGGCGGGGTCGCCGACAGATTTCAAGTACTCGATCGTCTCTGATGGTATACAGAGCTGCTCATTGAAGATCTGATTGGGAATCCACTTGAAATAGACGGTTCCCAGCGAAAAGGGCTTGGTATAAATCGTCGGATCGTCCACTGTAATCGCCACCTCCAAATTGTTGTGGTCCGTTCGGGTGAAGCGTTCCTGCACGTGCACTTGGACCGTATGCGGATGTCCGTCGCGGTCGAGCCAGCTCCTATCGTCGAGCCCGGTCGTATCAACAACGAGCGTATTGTCGCCTTCCCAATGACCGACCGAGTATCCGAAATATCTGGGATCAGGTGCGCCTTTTTCTGCGGCTCCGGCATTGTTCGGAAGCTCTCGGCCATCCATCCAGATTTCGCGCCAGACTTGCTGGAACTGGTAGAGCACCACTATGCGATCGGGCATCGTTGCGAACGAAATTCCTCTGATTTCGTCCACATCGGCGCGCGGAAACCCCAAAGGATCGCAGGTTCGCACAAAGGGATCATTTGTGCCCGCAGGGCTGAATTTTCCAAGGCTCTTCCTTGTGCGGAGCAGCTCTTGCCCCAAGGGCGTTAGGGAAGGTACTTCTCCTTCTTTGAAATCAGGCACTCCGGCCCCTGAACGAGGCCCAGCCCAAGTGCCGTTCAAATCGTGAACCGCCGCGGGCCCGCCTGAGCCAACGACTCTGTTGCGGCCGTCATACATCCACTTCGAATTTTCTCCGGCCGCTTGGTGGGGCTCGTGGATTTGGGCAATCGCAACTGACGAAAACGCAAGCACTGCCGCCAGGGCCACGGTGATGCCGCTCCCTGGATTTCGCATGGCAGTTTCTCCTGCGGATTGGGGCTTTATGGCACGGGCTCAGATGTCAGAAATACAGCACGCAAAATAAAATGTTCCGCTTTGTGCTGTACGAATAGTCGTAGCATACGCTCTACTAATCTGATGTTCAAGGTTCGCAGTTTCGGAAGATCCGACGCGCTGGCTCTGCTGGCTTCAAGTGGCGGATTGCGTGGTTGGAGGCGGCGAGTGTATAGTGTCGGCCGGCAGAGCCGAAAAATCGACAACGAACACCTCCGGCGGAATCGAGAGCGCATTCGAGCAATGTTCGCAGGACAACTTAGAGTCGGGAGCAGGGCGAATAGGGAGGGGAGATGAAATTCGGATCGAGGGGAGCGATCCGTTCGGTAGTTACGCTGGTGGTGTGCCTGGGAGGGACGGCAGGGGCGCGCGGTCAGGCGGGGACGGAAGCGAAGCCGCAGATGTCGGAAGAGGCGTTCAAGAACGTGCAGGTATTGCGGGGCATATCGGTGGATCAATTTTTGGGGACCATGGGATTCTTTGCGGCCTCCTTGAGTTTGAACTGCACCGATTGCCATACGGCGGAGAGCGGGGGGAGTTGGGCGCGGTATGCGGATGATACGCCGTTGAAGAACACGGCGCGGCGGATGGTGGTGATGGTGAACGCCATCAACAAGGCGGATTTTGGAGGAGAGCGCAAGGTGACCTGCTACACCTGCCATCGGGGCAGTCAGCGGCCCGAGGTGACGCCGAGTTTGGCGGAGCAATACGGGACACCGCCACCGGAGGATCCGGATAAGGTGGAGATTCTGAATGGGGTTGCCAATCAGCCGAGTGCGGAGCAGATTCTGGACAAATATCTGCAGGCATTGGGTGGGGCGGCGCAAGTGGCGAAGCTGACCAGTTTCGTGGCCAAGGGGAGCTACACGGGATTCGATACCGATTTTGCGAAGGTGCCGGTGGAAATCTATGCGAAAGCGCCGGGTTTGCGCACCACGGTGGTGCATACGCTGGCGGGAGACAACACGACCGTGTACGACGGACGGGAGGGCTGGGTGGCGGCAGTAGACAAGCCGGTGCCGCTGATGCCGCTGACCGGGGGAGATTTGGAAGGGGCGCGGGCGGATGCGGATCTGGCGTTTCCGGCGCAGATCAAGCAGGAGTTCAGCAATTGGCACGGCGGATTTCCGGCCATCACCATCAACGATAAGCCGGTGCAAGTGATCGAGGGGACGACGGCGGGAGGCTCCTCGATCAAGCTGTACTTTGACAAGGACACCGGGCTGCTAGTGCGGCAGGTGCGCTATAACAACACGGTCATCGGGCTGACGCCCACGCACGTGGAGTATTCGGATTATCGGGTGGTGAGCGGAGTGAAAGTGCCCTTTCACTGGACGGTGACCTGGGTGGATGGGCAGTCCACCACGGATTTGAGTACGCTGCAGGCCAATGTGCCTATCGATGGGGCGCGGTTTGCCAAGCCGGCTCCCGCCGTGCCGAAACCCGCAAGCGCTTCGCGTTAAGCC
>QHYS01000068.1 GCA_003223325.1 Acidobacteriota bacterium | reverse complement strand
CTCGCCTCGATCTCGGTGAAAACGATACCCATCCCTGTTGGAGTCACGTTTCCGGTGACATTACCTATCGCCGCGAACTCTGCGCCAGAATGTGTAATCTAGCCCTTCATCGACCGAAGAATAGGAGATGCGGCTCAGGTATCCTGTAATAGCGACGGTTACACCCTGCACGGAGCCGCTCAATGAGCAAAGGCCGCCTGGAGGCATTCAGTGATGGCGTCATCGCCATCATCATCACCATCATGGTGCTCGAATTGGCGATCCCGAGTGGTACGGACTGGGTCGCGCTCAAAAGCGTCATGCCTACGCTCGGTAAGTATTTGCTCAGTTTCATTTTCGTCGGAATCTACTGGAACAATCACCATCATATGCTCCATGCCGTGCGGGAAGTGAACGGGAGCATCCTGTGGGCCAATCTCCATCTGCTCTTTTGGCTCTCGCTCGTTCCATTCGTTACAAACTGGATGGGAGAGAATCATTTTGCAGCTCTGCCCGTTGCGCTATACGGAACCGTGCTGCTGATGGCCGGGATCGCCTATTACATTTTGTCGCGCGCCTTGATTCGCTACCACGGCCAGAACTCTCCGCTAGCTACCGCCGTTGGGAAGGACGTAAAAGGTAAGGTTTCCGTGTTTCTATATGCGATCGCCGTGCCGCTAGCATTCGCGAACCGATGGTTGGCTCTTGGCCTATACGTCGCCGTGGCTGTGATCTGGTTAATTCCCGACCGCCGCATCGAGCGGACGCTCGCCTGAAAATACCTGCCGCAAGGTAAACCAACTGATTGACTCTTATTTCAGGCCCCAGCGGCTGCTCAGGCGAGACGTACACTATCGAGGAACATGGCCAAGGGGTGCCAGCGATGCCGGGATGCCGCAAACGCGAAATCCGGGCACGGTACCACGACTTGATTTCGCGGACCACCGCCGATTTAGTTCTCGGGTCAGGGCCAGGGCTGCAAGGTTCCGGCCCTTTGATTTTTGGGATAGAATCGCCGCCCCTACAGGAGGAACGAGTCAATGACAAAACGCACAGGATTCTTACAGCTTGAGGAAATACCACTGAATAACGTCGGCTTGTCCATACGTGCATATGGCAGAAAAAGAATTATGTAGGCCGCGTGGAAATCAATCATGCAGGGCTGGCCGCTTTTACCGACATACTGGACTGAAGGGTAAAAAGTGCATTGCCAATTTAAGTTGGGAAAAGCTGTTCGCCACGTTGTCGAATCATGTGAGGAAAGCACCCACCCGTTGACTTGCAGAAACAAAAGCACTAACGCCGACTCCAATGATTTTGGCGCAGGATTGCTGCGAATCGCCAAGACGCTCGCGCCGGCCCCTGAATCCATCAAACATCTCCCGCCGCCCGCGGGATCTGATTCCGGCGCGTTAAGCCTCGATGATTCCGTTGCGGATCGCATACCGCACTAGGTCCGCTGTCGAATGGCAATTCGTCCTCGAAAGGATATTCTGTCTGTGTGTTTCCACAGTCTTCTTGCTGATGCCAAGCATTTCCGCAATTTTCCCACTGTGAAATCCCTGAGCGAGAAGTTTGACAATTTCGTTTTGGCGAGTTGTTAGACCGGGCTGAGGCTTTCTACGGTCGCGTTGCAGCGGCCGTTGCATGTTAGGTGTCATTGCAGGTGGGTAAAAGGTTTTATTACTCACTAGCGCTTGGATCGCAGAGATCAGATCGCGATCAGAGTCATGCTTACGGACATAGCCGTGAACGCCAGCTTGACGCATTTCCTGGATCAGAACATCGCTGTCGTGAATGGTAAGAATCAATATCTTGGTCTGTGGCAGGTTTCTGAGGATCTCCCGTGCGGCCTCCAAGCCGTTCCTTTTGGGCATACTGAAATCCAAGATAGCCACATCGGGCTTGAACTCGTTCGCCTTTTCGATCGCCTCCCGGCCGTCTCTCGCCTCAGCCACAACTTTCCAATTGGTATTATCTTTAAGGATTGCGCGAACACCTCTGCGAAGGACATCGTGGTCATCGGCTACGAGGACGCGAACGCTATACACTTGCTCCCCCTGGGAAGAGAGCCCACAACGAATGACGGCGACTTATGAATTACGCCGCCTGGCACCGGAGAGCATTGCGGAGATTACTTGCCCAATCTGCGGAAAGAGATTCCACCTGGCTCCGGGGAACCTCCTGCCGGTCCCTAACGCCCCGGGCGTGAATTGTTTGCCACACAGAGCACAGGCA
>QHYS01000067.1 GCA_003223325.1 Acidobacteriota bacterium | reverse complement strand
GGGACGCCACGGAAAGATGCTAATGAACTGGGTATGCGTGAGCGTACTCCTTTGAAGTGCGTTAAGCAAGGCAGAGTCACGGAGAGTCACGCCGCCCGGACTTGCGTTCCACAGGTCATCGTCTCGATGCTCGATGCGTGGAATACCACGATGTCGGGTTGCAGTTGGATAACCTTCTCGATTGCCGCTCGACCGTATCCGGCCTCGCTGGCACACACGAAACGAATGCTCATGGGAGTCAACTGATTCGCTATCGATTGAG
>QHYS01000350.1 GCA_003223325.1 Acidobacteriota bacterium | reverse complement strand
CTTTCGGTTAACTCGCCGTGGAAGTGCTCACCGGTAAGAAGTCCGCTCAGCAGAGCTCAACCATGAAACCCGGCCTCTCTGCTTTCTGAGACTTAGATAACAGTAGGATCTTAGACGGACCTTTTTGGCCGTTGTGTCTCCCTGTATTCCGCCGAAGGCACATTCATTTTTTGAGGAGACTTCATGTCGCGAAAGCTGGAATTGGCTCCCATCTATTTTGCCGCTTTGGCATGCCTCTTCGTCTTTGGGGCAGCTTACGGGCAGGTTCGACCAAGCGGATTTGTGCCCGCGCGCATCACGCAGAGGGTAGACGAAAGGAACCTCGTCGCGCTCCGGGGCAACACCCGCCGTGAAGTCAATCGAGACAACGATCGCGGTGACGTGGATGAAGACTTCGCCATGACGCACATGCTTTTGCAGTTGCGCCGCTCTCCAGAACAAGAGCGTGAACTTCAGCAGTTCATCAACGACCTCCATACAGAGGGCTCGCCAAACTTCCACCGATGGCTCACGACTCAAGAATTTGGACAAAGGTTCGGCTTGGCGGCAAGCGGGATGGTGATCGATTTTTCGGGAACCGTCCGCCAAGTGCGCGAGGCCTTTCACACGCCCATACATCATCTTGAATTCAGGGGCGAGCGGCACATCGCGAACACGAATGATCCCCAAATCCCCGCCGCGCTCGCTCCCGTAGTTGTCGGCATCGTTTCCCTGAATGACGTCAAGCCGGTCGGCTTGCACAAGATGCGCAAGCCGAGGGGCAACTACACGTTCGACTCCTCGGGTGCGACCTATGCGCTGGTGCCATCGGATTTGGCAACCATATACAACCTCAATCCCCTCTTTGGTGCCGGCTACGTCGGCCAAGGGCAGACGATCGTCTTGATCGAAGACACAAACGTATACAGCGCTGCGGACTGGACGACATTCCGCTCGACGTTTGGACTCTCCCGCTATTCGTCAGGTTCTTTCAAGACCATTCATCCAGGACCTTCAGCCGGCGCGAACAATTGTAACAATCCAGGCGTCATCGCCCCGAACGACGCCGAAGCGATATTGGACGCGGAATGGGCAAGCGCCGCAGCGCCTGGTGCGGCCCTTCAGATGGCATCTTGCGCGGGTACAACCACCACGTTCGGCGGGTTAATTGCCCTTCAAAACCTGATTAACCGCAGCAGTCAACCGCCGGCCATCATGAGCATCAGTTACGGTCAGTGCGAGACGGAAAACGGCGCAGCAGCCAACGCTGCCTATTACTCGGCCTATCAACAGGCAGTGACGGAGGGTGTTTCGATCTTTGTCGCTGCGGGCGATAGCGGTGCCGCCGGCTGCGACAACAGCGTTTCCGAAGCCACACACGGCATCGGCGTCAACGCGTTTGCGTCAACCCCCTACAACGTAGCTGTAGGAGGTACGGACTTCAGCGACACGTATTCCGGCACAAACAACATCTATTGGAACTCGACCAACACCTCCACTTTCGCCTCGGCGCTGTCTTATATTCCAGAGGTCCCTTGGAACGACTCCTGTGCTGGCCAATTGGTCTCGAACTATGAAGGCTATAGCACACCGTATGGCACAGATGGCTTTTGCAATAGCGGTGTCGGTGCGTTCTTGCAGACAACGGTCGCAGGCGGCGGAGGCCCCAGCGGTTGCGCGACGGGGAGTCCTTCGATCGCTGGTGTCGTGAGTGGTAGTTGTGCGGGGTGGCCGAAACCCTCCTGGCAGTCTGTCTTGGGCAACCCAAACGATGGTGTGCGCGACACTCCTGACGTGTCGCTGTTTGCTGCCGACGGACTCTGGAGTCACTACTATGTATTTTGCTGGTCGGATACGCTCAACGGAGGGGTCGCTTGCACGGGTGCTCCAAGTAGTTGGTCAGGAGCGGGAGGAACCTCGTTCGCATCGCCGATCATGGCGGGAGTCCAGGCACTCATAAACCAGAAGGCAGGATCGCGTCAGGGCAATCCTAATCCCGAATACTACCGGCTTGCGGCTACACAATACTCACAGAATGGCAGCTCGTGTTACTCGAGCAACGGCGCAGGCGTCAGCAACGCCTGCATGTTCTATGACATAACGCGAGGCGATGTGGACGTAAACTGCGTCGGCCCGAATTGCTATCAGCCTTCCGGCCCAATGGGTGTGCTTTCCACTTCTACTCAGTCGTACAGCCCGGCTTACGGAACAAATGTCGGGTGGGATTTCGCTACCGGAATCGGCAGCATCAATGCGGCGAACCTGGTCAACAGCTGGCCGAGCACTGCTCCCGGCTTCACGCTTTCAGCATCGCCGAACAGCTTGAGCCTGACTCAGGGAGCGAGCGTTACAAGTACGATCGGCATAAATCAGTTGAATGGCTTCGGCGGCAACGTCGGCTTGTCTGTTTCCGGCCTGCCCAGTGGAGTGAGCGCCTCGTTCAGCCCAAATCCTGCTACGACCTCGAGCCTTCTCACCCTGACGGCCAGCAGCACCGCGAGCACAGGAACAGTGAGGGTGACGATTACCGGCACTTCCGGCAGTCTGACGAACTCTACGACGATCACCCTCGTCGTGACGGTTGTTGGAAACTTTGCGCTTACCGCATCGCCGAGCAGCGTGAGCGTTGTCCAGGGAGTGAACGCTACAAGCACGATCACGGTTACTCCGCAGGGCGGCTTCACCAGTAGCGTGACCTTGTCCGCCTCGGGTCTGCCCAGCGGCGTGACGGCATCGTTCAGCCCTAATCCGGCGACAGCTTCCAGTACTCTGACTCTGATGGCCAGCAACGCAGCCGCTACGGGAACAGCGACTGTAACGATCACCGGTACAGCAGGTGGCTTGACCCATAGCAGCACAGTTTCCCTGACGGTAAATGCCGGACCGAAGTTCACGGTTTCGACATCGACAGGCAGCTTGGGTATTCCACAGGGAGCCAGCGTTGCGAGCACCATCAGCATCACGCCGCAGAACGGGTTTAACAGCAGCGTCAGCTTGTCGGTTTCCGGTCTGCCCGGCGGTGTGACGGCTTTATTCAGCCCGAATCCGGCTACCGCTTCTAGCACTCTGACGCTGATGGCCAGCAGCGTAGCCCCTACAGGAACAACGACACTAACGGTCACCGGCACATCAGGCACTCTGTCCAACTCCACCACGGTTAGCTTAGCCGTGTTTGCCGCAAGCTCCTTTCTGTCGGGTTGGTTGGACAGCGATGTGGGCGCAGTGGGTGTGGCCGGCAGCGCGACTTTTGCGAACGGCACGTTCGCGGTCAATGGCGCCGGGCAACAGATCTGGGGCACGGCCGATAGCTTCAATTTCGCCTATCAGATCCTCTCGGGTGACGGCTCCATCGTGGCCCGCGTGGTAAGCATCAGCCCGACCTCGACCACTCCGGGCATCATGATTCGGGATTCGTTGAACGCGAATGCCATGAGCGCCTTCGGGGCCTATTTTGCCTCAAATGCGTACCTAAACTACCGCACCACCACCGGAGGCAGCACCAGCCAGGCCAGCGCCACTGCTGGCAGTTTGCCTTATTGGCTGAAGCTGTCCCGCAGCGGCAGCACCATTAGCGCCTACACCTCGGCAGACGGGGTGAACTGGGCGCCCATTGGCAACAGCCAGACCATCAACATGGGCCAGAACGTGTACGTCGGACTGGCGCTGACCAGTAACGGCGGCTCCACGCTGGCTACGGCCACCTACGACAACGTTTCGGTGAACTCCACGGCCGCGCCGGCGCCAGTGATCAGCAGTGTATCAGCGACCTCGGCGTCGGTGGGCGGTCAGGTAGTGATTTCCGGCACCGGGTTTGGAGCTGCCCAGAGCAATAGCATCGTGGCGCTGAACGGCGCCCCGGTGACCGTCAACTCCTGGAACAATTCATCCATTACCATCACCATTCCGGCGGGAGCGACCTCCGGGCCTTTGTCGGTCTTGGTGGCTCCCAGCATGGACGCCAGCAATCCCGTCACCTTCGACGTGAGCGCTCAACCACTGCCCACGCCCTGGCTCGATCAGGATATCGGGCAAGTAGGCATCGCTGGCAGCGCCACCTTCGCCAACGGAGTATTTATGGTGAAGGGTGCCGGGCAACAGATCTGGGGCACCGCGGACAGCTTCCATTTCACCTATCTGTTCTTGTCCGGCGATGGCACGATCGTGGCTCGCGTGGCGAGCATCAGCCCGACTTCGGCCACTCCGGGCATCATGATTCGGGATTCGTTGAACGCGAATGCCATGAGCGCCTTCGGGGCCTATTTTGCCTCAAATGCGTACCTAAACTACCGCACCACCACCGGAGGCAGCACCAGCCAGGCCAGCGCCACTGCTGGCAGTTT
>QHYS01000351.1 GCA_003223325.1 Acidobacteriota bacterium | reverse complement strand
ATGTACCGCACCAACGCCGACTTCGTCTTCACCGTGACACGCGATTTTGTGCGCAATTGCCAGACGCCCGTACTGATCCTGCCGGACGATGTCCCGGCGCATCCGTACGCCGTCGCCATGGAGGCCGCGATGCTCGCGCCAAAGGCCGAAGTGAGCATGTTCCCGTGGAAGGAGCCCAAGGAGCGCATCCCCTTGGCGGTGCGCCAGATACGTTCCTTCCTTCGGGCACATCGCCCTGCTTCTGCTTAGACGGCGGTGTCCATACGACAAGGCGGCAGGCGCCAGTTCTTCCAATTCGTGAGCATTTCTCGTTTAATTAAGGCAACGGAAACCTGCAGTGTAACGTCTCCACCTCTCCAGTTGGTGTGTATCATCAACCTCCCTCCGCACCGTTCCTCACTCCGGCAAAGGTCTGCCTTTGGTTTCCGGCACGAACCAAGGCACGATCAGACCCAAAATATAGATGAGTCCAAAAGTCATGGCACTGCGCGACATGCCTCCAAACCTCTGGATCATGCTTCCCGCCAATATCGGGAATAGCCACGCGATCACCCGAGTACCGTTGAACACAAAGCTCGCCGCAGTTGAGCGCACACTACTGGTGAACAGTTCTACCGGGTAAATGGCCATCCATGAATACGCCAACCCTAGAGTGAAGAATCCATTGATATACGCGACGAACATCATGGCTTCGACGGAGTGTGTCCACATGTATGTGACTGGTGTCATCACTAGCGCACCGGCATACGTGAGGAACAGGAACTTCCTGCGGCCTATGGCATCGATTAGGAAACCAGAGACCATGTAGGCAGTGACCGCGCCGATCGTATACAGAATAGCGGCACGGTTGCCCCACTCAACAAAATTAGCATAGTGCTGCGCTTTGGCGATTTGCTCGGTGTGGGCCGGCAGCCAAGTAGAGATCGCCCACCAGCCAACCATGCTGGCCAGCGACATGAGAAAAGTCAGCAGAAGGCGACGGCGACTCTCGCGCTCGTGGAAGATCTCGGCCAGAGTCAATGGACGACGGCCGGTCTTGCCGATCGCTCCTTTATCCTCTTCGGTCGCTGCCCAACGGTGCTCGCGGATAGCCTTCAGCCATCGCTCGGATTCATTAACGGCGCGGCGAATGTAAATTGTGAAAATTGCGGGAATCGCGCCGACCACAAACATCAATCGCCAGGACTGAGGTCCCAGAGGATTAAGCCGGCTGATTGCCCACCAGACCAGCGCGGCCAGCAGCGTTCCCCATCCAAAGCCGGATTGCAACAGTCCAGCACCTTTTGGCCGGGCACGATCGGGCCAAGTCTCGGCCAGGAGCGTTACGCCGGTGCTCCACTCGCTCCCCATTGCCAGACCGGTAATGAACCGCAGAGCCGCGAACATAATGAATGTCTGGCTCAAAGCGGTTATGCCGGTGAACAGGGCGTAAAGAGACACCGACCAGATCATCATTCGCTTGCGGCCCACATAGTCAGCCAGAATTCCGCCGATGAGGCCGCCGGTGCCCCAGCCGAGCAGAGTTACGCCGATGGCAGTGCCGGCCCAAATCGGCGCTGACTTCAGTTGCTCGGGCGGCAACAGTGAGCGGAGCGCGAATGGGAGAGCGACAATTAGGGCGTATGTCTCATATCCGTCGAAAATCCATCCCAGAAAGCTGGCGGCGAGTATGCGGCAGTGCGTTGGGGTGAGATCGGTATACCAGGCCTGCGACGTTGATCGGACTGAAGCCACAGAGTTCATAAAGTTTTTTCTACCCCGAGCGGCCACTCAGAAGAAAAGGCTGGCTCGACATTAGCCCTCGTTCTCTTTGATCGCGAATGTGCTTTGGCATGCAAGCGATGAATTGTCTCGTCTGGGGGCCCTCAAAGCAAAGGGGAAACATCTCCACTCACTGGCCGAATCAGATCTCCCGTTATGCAGGTCCCGAGAGTTTTCGGAGAGTATCCTCCCCATTCCGAAAATCCCCTTATTGATTGGATCAACTCCGCCTGGGCGGAACGCATTACCTCCAAGTATTAGAGCGATGGGAAGCAGTCCGGAGGGTTCCTGGACCGAACTGCTCCTCAAGGTTATTTGGGTCAGTTACTGAGCTGGAAGGCTAGTATTGCGGATAAGGTTACACCTTCTCGCGAACCGACACGCTGCGTTCTGGAATGTGGCGAGCAGGCGGTAATTCGAGTCTCGGTAGCCTCTATTCGCAAAGTTCCACAAGACCGACTTTGAAATTCATTTCTGCCAGAGACCCCAGAAGCGCACATTCATCCCGCCGCACTGGCTGTTGTCTGCGACGATCAGATATTGCCCGATCAGCCTCATTGCCAGCTCGCAACCGACGGGATTACCACCCTTATCTAGTTCCTGTATCAGCAAATAATTGCCTTGTGGCTTCGATTCGCCGTCCACGCCGCCGAAGTGTGTAACAGGGTGCCCATCCACGAGCGGTCCATACCAGTAGGCGTTGCCGTGCACTTTTAACGTATCGGCCGTGGGTGTCTTCTCAATAACGAGGTGATTGCTTCCCTGTCCCCGCTTTACGCCCAACGGCCACCATGTCCCCACCCATGCCGCCAATCGTGGCTCCGGATCAGAGACAAGAGGGCTCAGCTTGCCTGATTGTACCCACGCCCCTCCAGAGCCGCCCGTCCCCCCAACATCCACGCACGTCCAATCGCCTCGAACAAAAATTACCTCGACCGGTTGCTCGGGTAAGACCGGACTACCCTTCTCGCAGTCACCCCGATCAGGAGAGCAATCCTTCCATCGATAAAATGCGTCCGCCCTTTCCGGCCCTAGGACTTCCGCAAGCTTTGGCTCCGGTTCCAGGTTCGTTGAGACAACGCCGCCCCACCTGGGCGTCACTGTTTGCGTCGCTAGAGTTCCGGTCGATGCGACCACGATCGTAATCAGTCTCGACAAAGGACTCATCACGACTTAGGGTAACCGCTGATGCGATGAACCTCCATTACATCTATATGTTGCTCATCAGGTAAGAGTCTCCGAGACTTCACTTCGGCTAACGTAGTCAGCACGAAATTCAGGTCGGCTAAGGGACTGATTGCAAGGGAAGACGAGCCGCTGGTCGCCCAACGCTCGATAATGCAGAGCATTCGTCACCACCGTCAGCGGCGGCGACGCCGCGCCCGAGTCGTTCAGACGCTGTCATTTTGCGCGGTCTTAATGAATTTGTAATGAGCCAACTCCCGCAGAACGAGATCATTGAAAACGCTCTGCGAAAGCAGGTGAAGCTGCCCGAATTGATAACCTCTAGCGCC
This sequence comes from Acidobacteriota bacterium, assembly GCA_003223325.1. Lineage (GTDB taxonomy): Bacteria > Acidobacteriota > Terriglobia > Acidiferrales > UBA7541 > Palsa-189. The sequence goes on along the minus strand of QHYS01000351.1, from coordinate 56 downwards.
CGGCAGCAGCGTGGCAGAACTGGCGCCTGCCGCCCTGCCTATGGACACCGCCGTCT